>NZ_JAAFYZ010000029.1 GCF_018274385.1 Catenulispora pinistramenti
CGGCTGGTTTTCGGTTCGTTCCCCTCGGTCGCGTCGGCAGGGCTTCGCCTACAGTGCCGGTGGCCGGGGGTCAAGTTCGCGCTGCACAAAACCGCAGCTCACACACCCAACCGCAGCGCGCGGACTTGACCCCCGGACACCGGTGCTGTACCCCCCGGGCTGACGACGCGACCGAGGGGAACGGACCGCACCACCCCACAAACCGCAGCCGCTGAGACTCACCCGGCCACCCGAGGGAACCGCGCTAGTTTCCCTGAGGTTGTCGAGGCCCGCCGGAGGCCCGGCTCTTCATCACAGTTTTTGATCTTGATCTGACTTGCTGGAGTTGAAGAGGCCTGAGGTGCGGCGGGGTCGTGAACGCGAAAACCGGCAGCTGATCGACACACCCGCCGCCTCGAACCCCGAACCGGCTCAACTATGACCGAAGGCCGTAAAAAGCTTTGAAAACCACAGACCAACCGCAACCCGGTTCGCAAATTTCATCCCCCTGCAAACTCCACCCCCGCCCACTTCCACTTCCAGTTCCAGTTCCAGAATCCCGCAGCACCAGCCGGGAACCGATCCCGTTCGGCGACCGACACGTCGCGAACCACCGGGCAACGGTTGCCTGATGCGGTACCAGCGAAGCTTGTCACCACCCTGAATCAGTAGTCTGCGGCAGCCAGTAGCTGGCGGCCAGCAGCCGCAGTCATCAATCAGTTGTCTGCGATCCGCTCCATCAGCCCCGCAGCCAGCCGCAACACCTGCCGCTCCGTCTCGCTCAGCCCGGCGAGCGCCCCGGCCAGCCAGTCGTCGCGTTCGGCCACATCGTGCCTGAGGGCCGCGCTCCCGGCCTCGGTGAGGCTGATGATCGACTGCCTGCGGTCCTCCGCGCCGGAGGAGCGGATCACCAGCCCGTCGCGTTCCAGCTCGGCGAAGACCCGGGTCAGCGACTGGGGCTGCTGCCGGTCGGCCGCCGCCACCTCGCCGGGGGTGGAAGGTCCGTGCCGGTACAGGTGGCTCAGTACGTTGATCTTGTTCGTGCTCATCGCGCCGGCCGAGCGCGCGGTGCGCAGGCGTCGGGCCAGGCGGGTGGCGCCCTGGCGGATGGTTTCGGCGGCGGCGAGCAGCTCCGGCGTGGGTGGGGTGTCGGCTGGGGCCTCGGTGGCGGGCATCGACTGTGTTGGCACATCGGTACGCTATCACTTACTATTTTTACTGCGCTAGGGTCGCCGATCTTAGGCCTTGCCTGCCTTTCGAATCAGAGGATAGTAAGTGATAACCACCAATCCGCTGCGATTTCGACGGGGTGCGCTGCGGATGGGCACGCTCCGCCTTGGCGCACTGCGCGCCGCGACGGTCGCCACGGCATCGGCGCTGGCCGCCCTGGCCTCGGCGATCTGGCTCGAACACCATGCCCACCTGGGGATGGACGTCGTCGTGACCGCTGTGGCGTTGAGCGTGACGCTGGCGCGGGTACAGCGCGGCACCGGTCATCTGGACCGGCTGATCGGCGTCGTGGTCATCGCCGCCTCGGCCGCTGTCGCCTCCGAAGTGGGCTCGCTGCTGGTGCGGCACCCGATCCTCGGGGACGCGGCGTTCGTGACCGCTATGTCCGGTGCCATCTGGATCCGGCGGTTCGGCGCCCGCGCCACGATTGCCGGCACGTTTCTGGTCCTACCGTTCGTGGCGCTCCTGGTCACCCACACCGAAGGCGCCCGCCCCTACGCCGCCGACCATGACGCGTGGAGCGCCCTCATCGCCGTGGTCGCAGCGTCCTGGGTCTGGCTCGGCCAGCTACTCGCCGCGGCGGTGCGGTTCGATCGGCCGCGTCCCCGCCCCGCGGCGCGCCCTGCTCCGGCCGGGGGCACCAAGCGGCGGATCCCCGCCAGTACCCGCATGGCGTTGCAGATGGCCGCCGCGCTGGCCGCGGCGTTCGCCGCCGGCCACCTGGTCTTCCACGCGCACTGGCCATGGGCTGTGCTCACCGCGTTCATCGTCTGCAGCGGCGCGCGGGGGCGTGGCGACGTCCTGCACAAGAGCGTCGAGCGTGCCTGCGGTGCGGCTGTCGGGACCGTCGTCGCGACGTGGATCGCCGGGTCGTTCCCCGCGCACGACAGGTGGTCGATCGTCCTCATCTTCACTGTGCTCGCCATAGCCGGCTGGCTTCGCGAGATCAGCTACGCGCTGTGGGCCGGATCGGTGACCGCCGTCTTGTCACTGCTGTACGGCTACTACGGCCAGAGCGCCCCGTCACTGCTGCTGACGCGTCTCGAAGCGATCCTGGTCGGCGCCACCTTGGGCGCGGCCGCGTCCTGGCTCATCCTGCCAGTCCGCACCGGGGACGTCTTCAAACGGCGCGTGGCCGACGCACTGGCCGCACTGGCCGACTTCCTCGGCACCCCGATCGGCGACCGGGCCGAAGCCCGACAGCGCGGCGCGCGCTTCCTCCAGACCGCTGAGCTCCTGGAACAGATCGCCAAGCCGATCCGCACGCATCGCATGCTGCTCCGGCACGCCCGCAGTGCCCGCAGTGCCAGCCGCCCCCGACGAACCACCGGCCTCGTCTCGCATCCCGCCGCGCACCCCGCAGACGCCATCGACGCCGTCCGCGCCTGCATCGCTCCCGTGGAGCTGCTGGCGAAGGCCTTCGCCGACACTCCGCCGGAGCCGACACCAGCCTGGGCGGGGCTGCAAGGCGCGGTCGCCGCGAACGTCGGCACGGTCCGTCTCCGCCTGGGCGGACGCACCGGCCCCGCCTACCGGCGGCTACCGCACCTGGCGAGCACCACCGCCGGATCGGCGCTGCTGGATGTGGACGCCGCGCTGGCTGTCCTGGACCGGACGGTTTAGTGCTGGTGGGTTCCGGGTTCCGGCCGGACGGCGTGAACTGATACGGCCGCGCAGTTCCCTGCGCGGCCGTTCCCCTACGTTCCCTTAACAAGCGTCAACCAGCGGGGCTTGACTAGCGGGCGTCAACTAGCGGGCGTCAACGAAGCTGCCGCGTCGACGGCGGACGGCGTATCCGATGCCGAACAGACCGGCGAGACCGGCGGCGCCGATGGCCATCTCAGCGTTCTCATTGTGCGTGCCGCTCGCGGGCTTCGCCGGACCGGTGCTGAATCCGCCGAGCATGTGCTGGTTCGCGTACTCGGTGCCGGGAACCTTGTCGGCGTAGCGGCTGTTGACCAGGCGCTGGTAGCCCAGGAGCGAGATACCGGCCGAGCCCACCGAGTGGACCGCGTCGTTGTTGAGCGGGGTCACGTGCTCCTTGAGCAGTCCGTACCAGGCGTGGATCTGCGGCTCGTAGAACGCGATCGCGCCGTTGCCCAGCTTGGCGGCGGCTGCCGTCATGTCGGTCTCGGTGCTGCCCGAGGCGATGTTGAACTCGGTCCAGGCGTTCTGGTGGGCCGCGCTGCGGGCGGTCCAGACCGAAGCGCGTTGGCCGGAGGCCGAGACCGCCGCGGTGGCCATGAACTCCTGCTTGGCGACCGTGGCGGTGCCGTACGGGGCCGTCACGAAAGCCGGGTTGAGGTAGTACACCGGCACCGTGGCGCCGACCAGGTGCGGTGCCTCGGCCGCGACGGCCGCGGCCGCCGGTGCGGCGGCGTGCACCGCCAGCGGGGCGCCGGCCGGGCCCAGCTGGGCGAAGAAGCCGCCGAGGCGCTGGAGCACCACCGGGGACGCCGCCGCGTGGCTGGCGGCGGAGACGTCGGTGCTGGACGCGCCGGGGACGGCCGGGACCGCGGTGGCCGCCGAGCTCAGCGGCGCGACGGCGACCACGAGCGCTCCGGCCACGGCCGAGGCGCCGATCAGGGTGCGCAGGGCGGACACTTTGTGGGTACGCACGGTCGTCTCACGCTCCGATCTGGGAAAGGGTGTCGTCCCAGGTGAACTGGTCGTTGCTGACGTAGCTGTTGTAGTCCATCTGGTTCATGCGCTGGTCGTCCGGCCACGGGTCGCCGAAGCTGATGGTCTGGCTGCCGGAGTCGTAGCCGTAGATCACCTCGGAGTGGCCGCCGCCGGCGGTCCAGGAGATGCCGGTCTGCAGCGGGTGGCCGGCGTCGATGTCGGAGACGATCTGATCGAAGCCGACCGCGCCGCTCTCCACCCCGGGCGATATCCCCAGGGCCTGGTAGGCGGTCTGGTCCCAGGCGAGCTCGCCGGCCTGGTTCGGGCACTGTTGCGACGTGTCCTGGCCGATGGCCAGGTCGCAGAACGAGTTCTGGTCGGTGCCGTGGCCCAGGAAGGTGGCGATGGTGTCGCCGGAGGCGGCCCAGCACCACTCGTCCTGCTGCTGGACCTGCATGTCGATGCCCAGCTCGGCGGCCGACGCCGTCGTGGCGAACACGAAGGCCAGTACCGCGGTACAGGCCGCGACGAAGGCGCCGCGCCGGGCAGGCGCGCGCAGCGGAGTTCTTGCTCCCATTCCAGTCTCCTTGCAGTGGCGGTGGGTGTGCTGATGGGGAAGCGGAGCGGCTGACGGCGCCGCCGGTTGAAAGCGCCGACCGGTCCGGGCTTCGGCCGACGTGAGCCGACGTGGGCCGAGGTGGCAAGTCGCCCGGACCGAGCAGCGCTTTCGACCGCAAAGATAGGCACCGGCAAGCGCCTCGAACAGCACCCTGCGACGCCTTCGTCCACGTACCGGGAACGCCTGTGAACGCCCCGCCCGCCGCCGCGGCCGCCGGCTTCGGTCCCGACGTGCCGCGACGCACGATTAATCAAGGCGCGTGCATGGAAGGACCATGGATAGCCGGTAAATTCACACCGGCCTGCAGGCATCCACTCGCCCGTGCCAGCCGCCGAACGGCCGCGAATCGGAGTTCTGATGGCACACCCGGACAAGATCGGTGCCGCGGACACCGCGGTGGCGGCGGCCATCCACACCGGGCCGTTCGACGTCGCGCTGCGCACGGCGATAGCCGCCCGCGGCCTGAGCCTGGAACGGCTCCGGAACCGGCTGGCCGACCACGGCCTGAACGTCGGCGTGACCACCCTGAGCTACTGGCAGCGCGGCGTCCGGCGGCCCGAGCGCCCCGAATCGCTGCGCGTGGTGGCCGCGCTGGAGGGAATCCTGGGCCTGCCGCCGCACTCGCTGACGGTCCTGCTCGGGCCGCCCAAGCCGCGCGGCTTCGCCCTGCGCACCGGCCAGTGGCCCAATCCGTTCGCCGACATCGTCCGGGTCCCCGGCGACCTCGGCCGCCAACTCGCCGACCTGGACAGCCCGGCCGCCGGCAAACTGGACATCGTCGCGGAGTACAACACGGTCACCGTGGGGGCCCGGCGCGAACTGGCCGAGGTGGACGTCATCTGGGTGCTCCGCGCGCACTACGACGGCGTGGACCGAGCCCTGATGATCTACAACGGCGACCCGGGAACCGACGCCGACGCCATCGAGATCGTCGTCGGCGACGGCTGCCGGATCGGCCGCGTCCGGCGCCACACCCAGACCCGCTCCGTCGTCGCCGAGCTGCTCTTCGACCGGTCCCTGCGAGCCGGGGAGACCCAGGTCCTCACCTACGCGATCCGTCCCCACAGCGACATCGAATGCTGTCAGCACTTCAACGGCTACCGCTTCCCCGGCGGGATGTTCGTGCTCTACATCCGCTTCCACCCGGACGCCCTCCCGGTACGCTGCCAGCGATTCACCGCCCGCCACACCCAGGGACCGACGGACGAGAGCGCCGAACTCACCGTGGACAGCCATCGCGCCATCCACATGGTGGTGCCCGACATCCGGCCGGGGATCATCGGCGCGCGCTGGGAGTGGGATTGAGTCCTGGCACGGGGGAGCAGGATCCTTATCGAGGCGGCAGCGCGAAGTGCAGGTGTGCCAACCGCTGCGGATCGCCGATCACCGAGTACTCGATGATCCTGCCGTCCTTGATGTCGAACGTGAGCGCCAGCAGCAGCCGGCCGCGCGGTGCGACGACCAGTCCCATCCCTCCGTTGACGAGTACGACGTCTGCGAACCTGGCGTTGCGGGTGAGCAGCAGCGTCTCCTCCACGACCGCGTTCGCTCCCGTGACCTCCAACGGCACCCCGGGCGGCAGCCCGGCGGCGTCGGCGTGCCGGACGACGCCGGGGTCCAGGACGGCGAGCAGTCCGGCGAGGTCGCGGCCGCGTGCGGCGGCCAGGAACGATTCGACGACCTGCCGGTGCCAGGCGAGGTCGACGTGTCCGGCTGAGGAGGCCGAGGCGTCGGTGACGCGCAGTCGTGCGCGGCTGGCGAGCTTCTTGGCCGCGACCGGCGTCCGGTTCACGATGGCGGCGATCTCGTCGAACGGCACCGAGAACATGTCGTGCAGGACGAACGCGACCCGCTCGGCGGGACTGAGGCGGTCCAGGACGACGAGCATCGCCCGGCCGACCGACTCCACCAACAGCGTCTCCTGCTCCGGTTCGGCCGTGCGCTCGTCGGGGATCGCGGCGACGGTGTCGTCGTGGCCGCCGATCTCCCGGCGTGCCTTGCGGGAGCGGAGCATGTCCAGGCAGATGCGCCCGACGACGGTCGTGAGCCAGCCCGGAAGGTTCTCCAGCTGGTCCGCACCGGTGCGGTCGAGCCGGACCCAGGCCTCCTGGACGGCGTCCTCGGCGTCGCTGAGCGACCCGAGCATGCGGAAGGCGACGCCGCGCAGATGGCCCCGGTGGGCTTCGAACCGCTCGGCCAACTGGTCGCGGTCGTCCATGAGGTCACCTTTCCGAGGGCCGATCCGTCATACCCACGCCCGGCCCGAAAGCCCTCGGAGTCAGGCGTGGAAACCTCCATGAAAGAGCATGACATGCCCGAAACGACGCCGCCGAGCGTCCTCCTGAACGAGCCCATCCGCATAGCGGTGGCCTTCCACAGCGGCTACGGCCACACCGCCCGACAGGCGCAGGCCCTGGCCGACGGCGCCGGATCCGCCGCCGGGACGGCGGTGGACCTGGTGACCGTCGACGACCCCGACGACCCGGTGCTGTGGTCCACCCTGGACGCCGCCGACGCGATCGCCTTCGGCACGCCCACCTACATGGGCGGCTCCTCGGCGGTCTTCAAGGCCTTCGCCGAGCGCACCAGCCGGGTCCTCGCCGACGACCTGCGCTGGCGCGACAAGATCGCGGCTGGGTTCACCACCAGCGGCGGCAAGAGCGGGGACAAGTTCAACACCCTGGTCGACCTGGCGGTGCTGGCCGCCCAGCACGGCATGATCTGGGTCGGCCTGGACCTGCCCGCCGGCTGGACCACCAGCACCGGCTCCGAGCACGACCTGAACCGGCTGGGCAGCTGGCTCGGCGCGATGGCCCAGGCCAACGCCGACCAGGGCCCGGACGTCGCGCCCCCGGCCGCCGATCTGCGGACCGCGTTCCGGCTCGGGGAACGTGTCGCCGAGGTGACCCGGATCTATCGGCTGGGGGTCGGGGCACAGGGCACCGGGGCACAGGGCATCGGGGCACAGGGCATCGGCGCGCAGCACGCCACCGGATTGTCAGCGGTGCGCTGAAACGATCGCGGTGCGGCCGTGGCCGAGGCCGAGGCCGACCGATCGCTTTTTTGCTTCCGCAATGCGCGTGGTTCCACGGATACGAGAGCCCTGAGACGCCTCCTAACCTGATCCGGTAATCGGGAATTCGGGCTTTTAAGGGAGTGACATCGTGGGAGCTTTCACACGTATCACGCTGGCCGGCTGCGCGGCCGGGATCGCGCTGAGCGTCGGCGGTACGGCGGCGGTCGCCGCGGCGAGCAGCACCTCCAGCACGCCGCGTCCGGCCGGGGTGGCGCACGCCGCGGCGGCCATGTCCTGCGCGGATCTGGACCAGGTGTTCCAGTCCCCGCAGACGAACGGCACCTATCCGGTGACCGTCGTGTCCAACCAGCCGGACGGGATCGTCGGCTACGGCGGCGAGCAGTACGCCTACAGCTACCCCTCCGGCGGGGTTTCGGGCCAGTTCGCGAACGGTCAGCTCACCGGCAGCACCAGCAACTACCTGTTCAGCGACCGGGCCACCTTCATCCCGCCCACGGGCGGCGGGTTCGGCGGAGCGTCCCAGCCGTTCTCGATCAACGCCCCGGTGCCGCTCAGCTACACGCTGGCCCGGACCGGAACCGGCCAGTACACGGTCGGGCTGAACTTCGGCTCGGGAATCAACCGCCAGTTCTCCTTCGCGGCGCAGTGCATGGGCGAATCGCTGGTCGGCTACACCCGGGCGATCGGCAACAACGAGTACACGGACGACGCCACCTACACCATCACCATCGGCACCTTCGTTCCCACCACCATCATCCACTAGACGCTCAAGCCTTGGACGCTCAAGTCCTGGACGAGCGAGCCCCAGCGCGCTGCCCGCGATCTGATCGCGGGCAGCGCGCTGTCTTAGACCACTGATACTTCATGGGCGTCCGGTCTAATCCGGTCCGCAGAAGCAGCCGATGCAGGAGTTGACGAAGACCCGCACGGCATCGCGCCGATCCGGGCCGCGCCACGCGACCCCGAGTTCGCCGGGCGACAGGCCGTGCACCGGCCGGTAGACCACGTCGTCTCGCTGGTAGATCTCGACATTGCCGGCGGGCAGCAGGGCCATGCCGAGTCCGGCGGCGACCGCCTCCAGGGTCTCCTCCGCGGTCTCGGCCTCCGCGGCGACTGTGGCGGGGCGCGGCCGGTCCGCGGCGGCCAGCCAGAACTCGCGGAGCGGACCGGCGCTTGCGGGGAGGGCGATGAAGGGCTCGTCGACGAGGTCGGCGAACGGGATCGCGTTCCTGCGGGCCAGGCGATGTCCGGGAGGCAGGGCCACCCATCGCTGTTCGGTGGCGATCACCCGCCAGGACAGGCCGGTGTCGCGGGGGAGGGGCAGCCAGGTGATGGCCACGTCCACCTCGCCCTTGGCGAGTCCGATCGACGGATCGCTCCACGGCACCTGACGAAACAGCAGCCGCCAGTTCGGCAGGTCTTCGGCCAGCCGGTCGGTGACGGCGGGAATGAGCCCTCGGCCGATCCGGGTCTGGAAGCCGACCGTCAGGATGGCTTGCTCGGTGGCGGAGGCCTCGGCCGTTTCCTGGCGTGCCTGTTCCCAGAGTTCGATGATCCGCCGGGCGCGCGGCAGCAACGCCGCGCCGGCCGCGGTCAAGGTGACCGTGCGGCGATCCCGGTCGAACAGGGTCACCCACAGGCAGGTTTCCAGCTGCCGGATCTGTTTGCTCAGCGCCGGTTGCGAGATGAACAGCCGGTCGGACGCGGCCCGGGTGAAGCTCAGTTCTTCGGCGACCGCGATGAAGTAGCGCAGGTCCTGGAGGCGGGCATCCATAACCGCAGGCTATAAGAACTTGTCTTGGACGCGCGGTCCGATCGGTCGCAAAGATCGCAGCATGGGACTGACGGGAAAGACGGCTCTGGCGGGAAAGACGGCTCTGACGGGAAAGACGGCGCTGGTGACCGGCGCGTCTCGGGGAATCGGACGGGCGATCGCGACCAGACTGGCCGGCGCCGGTGCCCTCGTCGCCGTGCACTACGGACGCGACGACAACGCGGCGCGGGAAACGGTGGCCGCGATCGAGCGCGCCGGCGGGAAGGCGTTCGCCCTCCGCGCCGAACTCGGTGTGGACGGCGATGTGGACACCCTGTTCGAGGGACTGGAACGGGGGTTGGCCGGTCAGGCGCTGGACATCCTGGTGAACAACGCCGCCGTGTTCTCCGGGACCCTCGACCAAGTGACACCGGACGAGTTCGACCGGCTGTTCGCCGTCAACGTGAAGGCGCCGTACTTCATCATCAGGCGGGCGCTGCCGCTGCTGCCCGACGGCGGCCGGATCGTCAACGTCTCCTCCGCCGCCACCCGGATCGCCATGCCGGAGACCGCCTACGCGATGACCAAGGGCGCCTTGGACGTCCTCGGCCGGAACCTGGCCCACCGACTCGGCCGGCGGGGGATCACGGTGAACACCATCGCGCCCGGGATCACCGAGACCGACCTGAACTCCTGGATCCGGGACTCGCCGCGGCTGGTGGAACAGGCCACCGGCCTCATCGCGCTGCGCCGCGTCGGCCAACCAGCCGACATCGCCGATGCGGTGGCGTTCCTGGTCTCCGACGACGCCCGCTGGATCACCGGCAACTGGGTCGACGCGACCGGCGGCATGCTTCTGGGACCCGGCACGCTCGGTGACCAGACGGTAGAGGCCTGATCCACGAGTGCCCTTGATCACAGAGCTGTTCCAGCTCGACGTCTCCCGCCACAATGATCACCATGGCGATCCGTGGAGTGCTGTTCGACGTCGATGGGACCCTGTACGCGTTTGAGGGCGCCGAGGAGGCCGGCCTTCACGAACACCTAGCGGCCGAAGGGCTCACCGACCGGTTCTCATCCCCGGCGGAGGCGCTGCGCGTGTGGCGGGAGATCAAGGAGGAGGAGTACGACCGGTTCCTGCGCGGCGAGTCGACCTTCACCGGCCAGAAGAACGATCGGACCCGACGCTTCCTCGCAGCGGCCGGAGTGGCCGACGCATCCGAGATGCCGGATGACGCGGCGGCGGCGTGGTTCGCGACCTACGCGGCGCGCAAGAACACGACCCGGCGGGCGTTCGACGACGCGCAGCCGGCGCTGGACGACCTGGCGGCCCGCTACCGCCTCGGCGTCGTGTCGAACTCGGCGACCGCACACCAGCGCGCGAAGCTGGAAGCGATCGGCCTACTCGGCTACTTCGCCGAACCACTGGTCTGCTCCCAGGAACACGGCGCCGCCAAGCCGGCCGCGAGCATCTTCCTCGCCGGCTGCGAGGCCCTGGGACTGGCCCCCGCCGAGGTGGCCTACGTGGGCGACAACTACGAGACGGACGCGGTCGGGGCACGGGACGCGGGGTTGCGGGCCATCTGGCTGGACCGCTCGGCTGGCGGCGCTACCGGCGGCGGTGTGGGTGTGGGTGCGGGCGCCGGTGCTCGCATCGCTCCGGACACCGGTATCCGGGTGATCGCCTCGTTGACGGAGCTGGAGCGCTTGTGACAGCAGTGGATTCTCACGCTCGTGCGCGGCGACAACTGGAGGCTGACAGGCTCGCCGGTCAGGGCTGGACGAAGTGGTAGCCGGCCTCCAGCAGCTGCGGTAGAAACCGCCGGAGCGCGGCGACGGTTTGTGACCGGTCGCCGCCGCCGTCGTGTTCGAGGATGATCGAGCCGGTGTGGGTGTGGCCCATGACGGTCTGCACGATGTGGTCGGTGCCGGGACGCGACCAGTCGCGCGGGTCCACGGACCAGTCCAGCGGCCGCAGGCCCATCTTCGCGCAGACCGAGAACACGGTGGGCGACCAGTTGCCACCAGGCGCGCGGAACAGCACCGGCTGCCTGGCGCCGCCCTTGGTGATGGCATCATTGGCGCGCTCGATCTCAGCGGTCACCCGCGCCTCACTCATCCGCGACAGGTCGGGATGATCCCAGGTGTGATTGGCGACCAGGTGCCCGGCGGCGCTGACCTCAGCGACCAAAGAGGCATGCTGCGCAGCATTCTGACCGATCATGCAGAACGTCGCCGCGATCTTGTACTGGGCCAGCAGCGCCAGCACCTGCGGCGTGTATTTGGAGCTGGGCCCGTCGTCGATGGTCAGCGCTATCGCCTTGTCGCCCTCATGGACGTAGAACTGCGGATGCCCCGCCGCCGGCGGAGCATCACCGCGATTCGTGGCGGGCGCGGTAGTGGACGACCCAGCGGCGCCGCCTGTGCTGGAACTAGAGCTAGAGCCGGCAGTGCTGGAACCGGACCCCGCAGAGCTGTGGCCGGGGAACGGAGCCCCACCGGTGGCCGGATGCGAGCTGGGCTCCGACCCGGTCGGAACGGTCGCACCAGTCGGCGTCGTCGCCCGAACCGGTCCCGCACCGGCGGACCCGCCGCTGGTGGAAGCACATCCGCTCAGCAACGTCACACCACCGACGCCCAACAACAGCCGACGTGACAGCCTCCCGCCGAGCCGGGGCCCGGCGTCGTGGCGAACTTCTCGAGGATCAAGGCCCGGTACGTTCATGCCAATGGGACGCGCCAGCCCCGCGCGGGGTTGAGCCCATCTTCGGGTCTTTAGAAAATGGAGAAGGGTGCCCCCGCCGCCAAGCAGCCTTTCGCCGGGCTGCCGGGACTCCGTAATGTTGCGAATCCGCGATACTGGGGTGACGTTCAGCCGCCCCGGGTTCTTCGCCGATGCCGGGCTGAGCGTCAGGCCAGGGCTCCCGTGGTCGCGGCAGCTTCCAGAATTCGTCGCGCAGTGCATGGCGGCCGCGCCTGAGGAGCGGTTGGACGCGGCCACGCGCAGAGCGTGGGCGAAGCTTTGCTCGGCCCATGCCCCGGCTCTGGTCGGAGTCGACAACCAGGCCCGCTTGGTCCACTCCGACCTGAACCCCAAGAACATCCTGGTCACCCGCGCTCGCGGCGGTTGGCGGGTCGACGCGGTCCTGGACTGGGAGTTCAGCTTCTCCGGTTCCCCATACGCCGACGCCGCCAACATGATCAGGTTCCGTGCCGATGCGCCCGAGGAGTTCCGGGCCGGGTTCCGCGCGGCGTTCGCCGAGCACCTGCCGGCCGACCTTCATCCCGGTAGGGACTGGCTCTACCTCGGACGGGTCATGGACATGTTCGCACTCAGCGATCTGGTCACCCGCCCCGTCGGGCATCCCGTCGCCGACCAAGCGGCGCGGGAGATCCGTCGTTGGACCGCCGAAGGAGTACCCGACGCGCGACCCGACTTCCGGTGAACGGGGCTGGTTGAACGGACCGGTTAGACGGCCGGTTAGACGGGCCGGTTAGACGGGAGCGACCGTACTCTCCCTCACCACCAACTCATACGGCGCCCAAAGCTCAGCAGGCGCCGTCTCATCCTCCTTGTCCAGCCGAGCGATAAGCCGGTCGACAGCAAGCTGCGCGATCGCCGTCTTGTCCGGCGAGATGGTGGTCAGCGTCGGCGTGTTGTACCGACCGGCCTCGATATCGTCGAAGCCGACCACGGCGATGTCCTCGGGGATCCGCACCCCGTTCGTCAACAGAGTGCGGATGGCACCCAGCGCGACCAGGTCGTTGTAGCAGAACACCGCGTCCGGTGGACCCTGCGGATGCTCCAGCAGCGCCGCCATCGCCTCGGCGCCGCTGGCGAGGTGGAAGCGGCGCGTGGTGACGATCAGTGACTCCTCGACGGCCAGGCCGCGCGCCTCGTGCGCGTCGCGGTAGCCGCGGGTGCGGAGTTGGGCGGTCTCGCCGCTCTCCCAGGGTTGGTCGCCCACGGCCGCGATGCGGCGGCGGCCCAGGTCCAGCAGGTGCTCGGTCGCGGTGCGGGCGGCGGCGACGTTGTCGATGGCGACGTGGTCGTAGGCGCTCTCGGCGATGCGCTCGCCGAGTAGGACCAGCGGCTGGTCGGCGCCGCGGCGGGCGAGGTCGGCGTGAGTGAGGGCGAGCGGGCTGAGGATCACGCCGTCGAACATGGCCGCCGCGGCCGAGTCGCGCATGACCAATTCGCGTTCCCGGTCCGGCTCGCCGTCGGTCTGGTCGACGACGACGGTGTAGCCGTGCGCGCGGGCCTTGGTGATGACCGCGCGCGCCAG
Source organism: Catenulispora pinistramenti (assembly GCF_018274385.1). GTDB lineage: Bacteria > Actinomycetota > Actinomycetes > Streptomycetales > Catenulisporaceae > Catenulispora > Catenulispora pinistramenti. Next base: position 13,527 of record NZ_JAAFYZ010000029.1, read on the forward strand.
CTCGGAGAAGTACGGCACGTCCAGTTCCGGGACGACCAGCGTGATCAGGCCGGTGCGGCCGCGCTTGAAGTTGCGGGCCATGAGGTTCGGCTTGTAGCCGAGTTCGGCCACGGCCGCCTCGACCCGCGCGCGCACCTCGTCGGAGACGGGTGCGTAACCGTTCACCGCGTTCGAGACGGTGCGGATCGAGACGCCCGCACGTTCGGCTACGTCGCGGAGACGGACGCCGGCCATTGATGTCCTCCTACGGAAGGCTTGCTTGACGAAGGATTGCTGGGAACGAGTGCTGGTAACGGGACAACAGGAACAACGAGTTCCTGGGCTGAGATCCTATTGCCGAGGCACGGTGGGGGAGCCGTCAATCGCCGTCCGCCCCACCGGGCGCGTCGCGACGTCCACGCAGGTGTGGCCGACGACCCCACCCGCGCTGACCAGCACGAGGTGCAGCCGCGCGACATCCGCCTTCGGCCTGGCACCCTCCGTCTCCGCCGCCGCAGAAGGCATCAGCTCCCTGATCCGGACTGCTTCGCTGAGTCGGAACGGCTGCACCTTCACACTCTGTCCCGAGCCGCTGTCGGGTACCCGCGTGAAGTCATAGGGCTGCAACGCCGCACCCCACACCGGCACGACCGTCACCTCGACCGCCGCCGGCCCATGGTGCGAGATCCGCACGTCGAACTCGACGCCACCGCCCTCAGCCGCGACAAGGTCGCACCCGGGTGCCAGCGGGACGACATCGGGGATGGCGACCGTCACCGCATTGGTCAGGTCCGGCGGGTTCCCTCCGTCGTCCTTGGCGCCGCGATCGAAGGCGTAGATCCCGGCCGTCTCGTGCTCGATGTCATACAGCTCGGTCCACACATAGCCGGACAACGCGTCGTACCGCCGCAGCTCCAGCGTCTGCCAGCGCAGGTTCCAGCCCCGCTCGACGCTCGTGAGGCCGCCGCCGAACTCGCTGTTCAGGTTCGGCACCCGCGGGACGGGCCGGCCGTCGGCCATCAGCACCTTCTCGACCACCGTGCCCGGCCCGATGCCGACCGGGAACCCGGGCTCGCCGTCGGCGAGCAGCGCGCGGACCTTGGCGGCCCAGCCGTCCGGGTACTCGTCGTAGACGTGCCAGTCGAGGAGGTCCGTGGCCACGTGCGACCAGCCGGAGTCGTCCACCGCCGGCCGGGTCGGGTCCAGCGCCTTGAGCAGGTCGTAGGCGTGGCGGGTCGCTTCCTGCTTGCGCGGGTCCGCGGCCACGTCCCAGTCCAGGCCCCACTCCTCGTTGTAGAGCCCCCAGATCACGATGCTCGGGTGGTTCCCGTCCCGGCGCACCATCGGCTCGATCTGCGCCTCGAAGCGCGCGACCGCCTCGTCCGTGAACACCCCGGTGCTCGCCGGCTCGGCCCACACGAGCATGCCGAGCCGGTCGGCGTGGTGCAGGAACCGCGGGTCTTCGAGCTTGAGGTGCTTGCGGACCAGGTTGAACCCGGCGGCGCGGGCCGCTTCGAGGTCTGTGACGAACGCCTGGTCCTCCGGTGCGGTGATCCCGGTACGCGGCCAGTAGCCCTGGTCCAGGACGCCGCGGACGTAGAGCCGCTCGCCGTTGAGCAGGATCCGGTCGCCGTCGGTCTCGACGCGGCGCAGGCCGGTGGTCGCGGCGACGCGGTCGGTGCCGTCGGCGGACTCCAGAGTCACGGTCACCGGGTAGAGGTGGGGATCGGCGGGGCTCCACAGACGCGGCTCGGCGATCGGGAGCCGGAACGAGACCGGCTGGCTCGGGTCGGCGACTTCGACGGTGACCGGCTGCTCGCCGGCGACCGTGGCCGTGAGACGCACGCCCGAGCCACTCGCGCTACCCGAACCAGCCGAACCAGCCGAACCGCCGATCGAAACAGTCGCCTCAATCGCGTCCAACTCCGCACCAGCCCGCAGCGCGACATCAGCCAGATACGTAGCCGGCCGCGCCTCCAACCACACCGGCTGCCAGATCCCACTGCTCGGCGTGAAAGCGCAGACGTCATAGACATCGCGCGGAATGCTGCGCTGCTTCCCGTGGACGATCTCCCGCTTGTCGAGCGGCGCGTGAACCCGCACGACCAGCGTGCCCCCGCCCTGGCCGTCGAGGGCATCGGTGACGTCGAGCTCGAACGGGGTGTATCCGCCCTCGTGCTCCCCGACCAGCGTCCCGTTGACCCACACCGTCGCAAAGTGGTGTACCGCACCGAAGTGCAGCACGATCCGCTGCCCGGACCAGTCGGCCGGAGCGGCGAGCTGCCGCCGGTACCAACCCCACTCCAGCCAGTGTGCCTCAGGCCCGGCGGCCTCCGTCTCCCACGCGAACGGGACGACGATCTGCTCGCCCCAGCCATCCGGGTCGCGGGAGAAGTCCCACGTCCCGTTCAGGTTCAGCCAGGCGTGCGAACGGTCGAAGTGCGGTCGGGGGTATTCAGGACGAACGGTGGACAACGGTGCTCCCAAAGATGTGCGGATACGGTCTGCCGGGCGATGCGCCACGAAGTCAGCCGGTGAGGCTGCCCCGCAGCGCGCCGCCACGGAAGTACCTTTCGAGGAAGAGGAAAAGGACGATCAGCGGCACCACCGTGACCAGGCCCCCGGCGATGAGCACGGGCACCAGCTGCGCCTGCGTGCCGGTCTCAGCGGCCTGCGACAGCGAGGACAACCCGACGGTGAGCGGGTACAGATCGTTGCGGCTGAAGATGATCAGGGGCAGGAAGTAGTTGTTCCAGATCGCCACGACGCTCAACAACAGCACGGTGACCAACCCCGGCAGGCACAGCGGCAGCGCGATCCGGAAGAAGATGCGCAGCTCGCCGGCCCCGTCGATGCGCGCGGCGGCGATCATGTCCTGCGGCACCGAGGCGTCGATGAACGTGCGCATCAGGTAGATGCCGACCGGGGACACCATGCTCGGCAGGATCATGCCCCAGATCGAGTTGACCAGCCCGACCTTGGCGTAGACCAGGAACAGCGGCAACGCCAGCGCGGTGATCGGGACCAGCAGCGTGGCCATCACCAGATAGAACAGCGAGTTCGCGCCGCGGAACCGGAACCGGGAGAACCCGTATCCGGCCAGCGCTGACAGCGCCGTGGCGCCGATCGCACCCGCGACGGCATACACCAGCGTGTTCTGCATCCAGTGCAGATACACCCCCGCGCCGCTGATGTCCTTGCCGAGGTCGGCGAGGTTCTGGAACAGCCGGAAGGGCTTGCTGAACCAGAACCCGGGGCCGGCGTAGACCCCGGCCTGCGTCTTGGTCGCGTTGATCAGCAGCCAGACCAGCGGCGCCAGGATGAACACCGCGAAGGCCGCGCAGACCAGCGTCAGGAACGTTGTCGTGCCCCGGCGCAGCCCGTACAGCCGGACCGGCACCGCGCCGTCGTCAGGACGCTGCTTCAAGGGAGTACGAGTACTGCGTTTCACCGGAACTCTCCGTTCCTGCGCCGTACCGCGAAGGCGCCGAGCGAGACCAGGCCGATGATCAGCGCGAGCACCACGGCCGCGGCGGCGCCGAGGTTGTACTCGCCGCTGCCGACCGCCGTGTTGTAGACGTACAGCGTCGGCGTGAACCCGTAGGAGACGGCCTGCGGTTGGAAGGCCGACAGGATCGACGGCTCGGTGAACAGCTGGAGCGCGCCCACCATGTTAATGAACACCAGCATCACGATCGTCGGCCGGACCATCGGCAGCTTCATCCGCATGATGATCGTCCGCAGCGGTGCGCCGTCGATCACGGCCGCTTCAGTCACGTCCCTGGGGATGGACTTCAGCGAGGCGTAGAGGATCGTCATGTTGTAGCCGGTCCACTCCCAGATCACGATCAGGACGATGGTCGGCAGGATGAGTTTCGAGGAGAAGAAGTCGACGTGCCCGAACCCGAGCGACTTCAGCGCCTTGGAGTACGGGCCGAAGCCCGGCAGCAGCAGGAACGACCACATCACGGCCGCGACCACGCCCGGCACGGCGAACGGGATGAAGAAGACGGTCCGGAAGAACCGGCCGAACCGCACGACGCCGGCGTCGAAGACCGCGGCGAAGAAGAACGCGATCGCGATGGTCAGCGGCACCTGCACGACGGCGAACAGCAGCACCCGCCACACGCCGTCCCAGAACTCGTGGGAACTGAGCACCGTGCGGTAGTTGGCCAGTCCCGAGAACCGCGTACCGCCGACCAGCTTGCTGGTGAACAGACTGTCGTAGACCGCGTAGCCGGTCGGCACGATCATGAACAGCGTCAGGATCACCAGATGCGGCGCGACGAACACGGCGCCGGGCCACTGCCGGCTGCGGCTGCGGCCGCGTCGGGGCCGCCGGCCGGTGTGGTGCGGCGGCGCCTGCCCTTTGGACACCGCCGGTCCCTTGGCAGCCGCGGGTCCGGTGGACACCGCCGGCCCCGGGCCCGCCGACGGCCGCACCGCCGCCGGGAATCCGCTCTGCTCGCTCACGTCCTCGTACTCGCTTCCTGTCGCACCCCTTCCCCCGGCACCCTCAGCTCGCGGTGACGGTGAACCCCTGGGCCTTGGCGTAGTCGCTCAGCTGCTTCTGGAAGGTCTGGAACGCCTGCGGCAGCGTCTCAGTGCCCTTGGTCACCCCGGCGAACGTGGACGTCCACTGGGTCAGCGCCGCGGTCATGATCGGCGGCCACTGGGTCTGGGTCAGGTGCTGGGCGGCGTCGGCGAACACGGCGTTCGACTTGGCGTCGCTGGAGATCGGCAGCGTCGTGTTCTGGAAGTCCGGGGAGTTCAGCAGCGGCACATAGCCGGGGAACGCGCCGGCCACCGGTCCGCTGAGGATCTTCCAGGCGTCGGCCGAACCGCCGAACCACTGCGCGAACTCCGCCGCCTGCTTGGCGTGCTTGCTGCCCTTGACCACCGCGAGCGTGGAGCCGCCCCAGTTGCCCGCCAGGTTCTGCCCGGCCTGCGCCTGCGGCATCGGCGCCGCGCGCCAGTCGCCGATCGTCTTCTTGATGCTCAGCTGCATGCCCACCGGCCCCCACGCCGGGCTCAGCCGCGCGGCGTTCGCCCCGGAGTCGAGGTTCGCCCACTGCGCGGGCGAGAAGTCCGAGGCCGTGGTGACTTCCTTCTTGTCGATCAGACCCTGCCAGTAGTTCGCGAAGGCGGTCTGCGCGGCGCCGGTGAAGTTGATGCCCACGGACGTGCCGCCGCTGTAGGTGAAGGGGAAAGCGCCGTACTGCTGCATCAGCGCCAGTACGTCCTGGGTGCTCTCCGGATCGAAGTTGGTGATGGCGGCGTTGGCGTCGGCGGCGTGCAGCTTGTCGGCGGCCGTGGCGAACTGGTCCCAGGTCGTCGGGACCGTCAGGCCGGCGGCCGAGAACTGCTTGGAGTTGTAGTACAGCGCGAGCGGCCCGAGGTCGACCGGCATCGCGTACAGCGCCGAACCCTGACTCACCTGCGACCAGGCCGCCGGCGCGATGTCGGCCCGCGAGGAGGCGACGCCGTACTGGGACAGGTCCACGAGGTTGTGGGTGATCTCGAACGAGGGCACCTCGAAGTACTCGAGCTGCGCGACGTCGGGGGCGCCGTCCCCGGCCTTCAGCGCGTCGTTGAGCTTGACGTACTCGGCGGTCGTCGCCCCGGCGTTCTGCAGCTTCACGCAGACGTCCGGGTGCGTCTTGTTGAACTCCTTGACGACCAGGTCGTAGCCGGCCGACCAGCCCCAGAACGTCAGCGGGGTGGCGTTGGCGGCGCAGCCGGACCCGCCCGCGGCGCCGGAAGCGGAGCCGCCGGAGGCCGCACCGGGGCCGGCGGTGGACGGGGAACTGCTGCACGCCGCCGCCGAGACCGCCACCAGGGCCGCGGCCGTCAGCCCGACCAGACGCCGGCCGCCGGGGCCGGGGAACGCGCGGCGGGCCGAGCCGCCGGCACCGTGGGAGGTACGCATTCTCATTCCTGCTCTTTCGTCGTCATCGATCTGCATTCGGCAATCAAGATCTCGCGAGCTCGGTGGCTGGCTCTGCAACGTTGCAGAGAACCGTAACCCGGCTCCCTGCAACGTTGCAATAGAGTGAACATCACGTTTCGGCCGCTTCAGATGCGACCGGATGCAGCGGGACGCGACCGGCGCGCGCCGGTGGCGCCTGGCTGGCGTGTGGCTGGCGCCTGGCTACACGGCGGTCGTCCAGACCTGCGTGGACAGGCCGTTGCAGTCGTAGATCTGGAGCTGGGTGCCGTCGGCGGTGTTCGCCTGCGGGTCGTCCAGGCAGCGTCCGGACTGCGGGTTCAGCAGCGAGCCGTTGCTCTGCGGCGCCCACTGCTGGCCGCCGTTGCCACTAGTGCAGTCGTTCAGCTCGACCTTGGTGGAGTTCGCGGTGCCGCCGCCGATGAGGTTCAGGCACTTGCCGAAGGCCCGGACGGTGCCGTCCGGCCGCATCGCCCACTGCTGGCCGGGCACGCCGTTGCAGTCCCAGAGCTGGACCGCGTTCCCGCTGGTCGGCGTGTTGGTGTTGACGTCCACGCACTTGCCCGTCGCACCGGGGTCGGTGATCGCCGCGGTCGGCGCGCCGGGCATGTTCCAGACCTGCGTGGACAGGCCGTTGCAGTCGTAGATCTGGAGCTGGGTGCCGTCGGCGGTGTTCGCCTGCGGGTCGTCCAGGCAGCGTCCGGACTGCGGGTTCAGCAGCGAGCCGTTGGCCTGCTCGCGCCACTGCTGGCCGCCGGCGTTGTCGCAGTGGAAGAGCTCGACTTTGGTGGAGTTCGCGGTGCCGTTGCCGTCGATGTCCAGGCAGCTGCCGAAGGCGCGGACGGTGCCGTCCGGCTCGACCGACCACTGCTGGCCGGGCACGCCGCTGCAGGTCCAGAGCTGCACCGTGTTCTCGTCGGTCGAGGTGTTGGTGTTGACGTCCACGCACTTGCCGGTGGTCCCGGGGCCGGTGATCGCGCCGGTCGGGCCGGGGGCCGCGTCGTAGCCGAACTGGACCTCGCACTTGCCGTTGTTCAGGTGCGTTCCGGCCAGGTAGAGGACGGTCGAGCCGGAGACGGACGGCAGGATCGGGGAACTGTAGCCGGCGCAGGCCGTCTCCCCGCTGTCGTAGCCGCCGGTGGGGTTGGTGTTGACCGGGGCCGTGGTCTCGGTCCAACTGCCCGAGCCGAGATTCGTGTTGGCGAACAGCACGGTCCCGGATTCGTGCTGCACGGTCACCGCTCCGTCGTTGCCGGAGACCACCCGCTGGCCGGAGACGAGCAGCGTGCCGTTCGGACCGCCGATCGGCGACCAGGCCAGGCCCGGCGTGTGCAGGAGGTGCCGTCCGTCCGAGGTCTGGACGAGGCTGCCCAGGCCGGACGCCGGGGTCCAGTTCTCGCCGTCGGGCGAGGTCTTGAAGTAGACCGAGCACGCCGTGTCGGGGTCGAACCCGGCCTTGCAGTCCTCGTACGTCATGCCGTAGGTGCCGTTGGGCAGCTTGACGACCGTGGTCATGCCCGGCCGCTGGACGTTGTCCTGCACGGCGACGTCGTAGGCCTCAGAGCCCCACGTCGCGCCGCCGTCCGTGCTCGCCACGTGCGCCAGCACCTGGTTGTAGCCGTTGGAAGAGGGCCGCTCGTCGGAGAAGTAGCAGACCAGGTCGCCGTTCCCGGCCACCCCGAACTCCGGCTCCCAGATGCCGTGGCCCTGGCTGTTCGCCATCCCCGACTCCGAGGTGCAGGAGCTGCGATAGCTCCAGGTGGCGCCGTGGTCGGTGCTGGCGAACACCTCGATCGCCTGCTGCGTGTAGTCGTTGTGGTTCCACGCCGTACCGGACGCCAGCAACGTCCCGGCCGGCAGCGAGCCCTCGGCGCGCGGCAGCTCGAACAGCGTCGGGCCGTCCAGGTCCCAGCCGTGCACGGTGTCGGTCACCGTCCCGATCGGCGAGGCCGACCAGGTGTGGCCGTCGTCGGTCGAGGTGTAGATCGGGAAGTTCGCCTTCGTCGATCCCACCCCGGAGTGGGCGAAGGTGGCGAGTAGCTCGCCGTTGAGGGAACCGCTGTTCGCCAGGCGGATCACCCGGGGGTAGCTGGCGTCCTCGGTGGGGTTGGCGGACAGGTTCGGCGCGTAGAGGACGCCGGTCGTCGGCATCGCGGTGGCCGGGGTGGCCGGGGTGGCCGCGGTGGTTGCAGTGGTCGCGGTCGTTGTCGTGGCTGTTGTCGTGGCTGTTACGGCGGTTGCGGGCGGCGCGGCGATCAGCACGCCGGTCGTCACCGAACCCAGCAGGAGCGCGGCTGCCGCACCCGCGGCGGCAACCCGCCCCCGCGTCCAGCGGGACAGTCTTCGTGGTCTGCTCCGGATCATGGAAGTCTCCTCGGTCGCAGGACTCTGCAACGTTGCAATGTGGAGCGATGATGAACGCTGCAACGTTGCAGAGTTATGTGCGCGGAACGTTAGCGACAGATGTCCGGCACCACAAGCCCGCCGGGAGCGATCACCCGTTGGACGGCGTCTCCTCGAAGGCGTCGGTCAGTTCGGCCAGGGCCTCGGAGACGATTGCCGGGTCAAGAGAATCGCAGGGAGTGTCGGAGCGGTCGGGGTGGGAGTCGTCGAAGCGGACGTGCGTGATCTGCTGGTCAGGATCGTCGATGCCGTTCCCGGGCTCGATCCCCGGATCGAGACCGACCACGAGCTGGCAATCGGCCGCCAGGTCTCGGGAGATCGAGCGCGTGAGGTTGTGGTGCTGCGGTTCCCCGCGTAGCCAGCCGCGGCGGATCAGCCTTAGCACGCCGCGGATCGGCATTGTGCGTCCCTCGAAGCGTTCGGCCCGGCCGCGCTTACGCTCGTCTTCGGTCAGGGTGCAGACCGGTCTGCCGAGCTGGGGGAAGGGTTGCAGGATCTCGTAGTCGGCGAACAGTTCGGACCAGGCCGGTAGGTCGGGGCCGAGGTCGACGGGGTGCGCGAGGCGGATCGTGGCCGTCTCGGGGAGCTTCAGCGGGTCGTCGGCGAGGTCGGCCAGGGTGCGGTCCTCGGCGATGCGGAAGGCTGTCATGCGTTCGTTCTCGGCGCCGTCCGTGTCTCCGTCCCCGTCTCCGGCGATCCAGACCAGCCGGCGGGTGATGTGCCAGGTCAGCGGGTGCGCGATGAACAGATCTCGGAACTCTGCGAGCGTCCAGCGGCGCCGGGTGGCCATGGCGGTCTCCAGCCGCCGGATCTGGTCGTCGGCGATCATGCGGACGTCCTTCCGGAGCCCGGCGAATCTCTGGTACGCCGCTTCGGCGCGCGCCGGGTCGTCCTTGGTCCCGGGCTTCGGCAGGGTTTTGCGTTGCTTGCCGTGCTCGTCGGTGACGTACGGCCGGAGGTGTTCGTCGAACCCCGCGACGAAGCGCCGGGGCCCGTAGTCCAGGACGAGCGTCCCGTCGGGATCGAGGCCGAAGTCCGGTACCAGCCGGTCGGCGAGCTGTTCAGGCGTCAGTCCCAGCCGCGCGGCGACGTCGTCGATCCGTTCCTGCGCCCGGGCCTTGAGCGCCGGGTAGCGGATCTTCTGCGCGATGCCGTTGAGGTGCATCAGGGCGACGTCGGTACCGATCTCGCCGAGCACGTCCAGGCCCTTGACGGCCTTGGCGGTCCGGCCCTCGCCCGGCCAGGCCCGCAGCAGCGGGGCCAGTCGGCGTACCGTCCCGTCGTCGCCGAACCAGCCGAGTTGGGTCAGGGCCCAGTCGTCCCGGGCCGGCGCGCCGTCCGCCTGCCAGCCGCGGAACAGCGCCCAGGAGAACTCGGCCAGGGACTCCGGGTCGCAGGCTTCGCGGACTGGTCCGATGCCGGGGTACATCGCGCCCGGACTGGATATCGCGAGCATGGTCAGGAGGTGGTCGGTCGCTTCGCGGGGGAGGGCCTGGTCGTCGTCGCCGCCGCCGCCGCCGCTGCTGCTGCTGCTGCCGCCGTCGTTGCCGCCGCCGTCGCTGCCGCGCAGCCGGATCTGCGGGAGCGGTCCGGATCTGGCCCACCGGCCGATCGTCGGTATCCGATCCGGGAGCAGTTCCGTCGGGTCGGCCGCGAGAAGCCGCTCGATCGCGCTGGTGGCGGTCACGTCTGCGAACGCTTTTGTCGCCGCCAGGATCGCCTCGGCGCCGTGTTCGGACGCGAGATGCCGAAGCGCGCCCTCGGCTTCCTTCCGCTGCTGCCCGGGCTCGCCGAGTGCGGCTGGCACGAGGTAGGGCACTGCTTCGGTGCCGTGCCGGGTGAACCAGGCGACTGCGGCGTCGCGGACCGACGGCAGCCGGGCCAGCCAGCCGGCCGTCAGCTGCGCTACCTCGGCGTCCAGGTATGGCAGGAGGAGCGCTGCGGCCACCGCCGGCTTCGACCGCGCGGCGTGCAGCGCGACCGGGAGGGCGTCGAGCTCGAACCGCGCGACGACGGGCGTCAGCCACCTCGCCGCGCCCATGAGTTCTGCGGGTCGCCAGCTCCCGACCAGCGGCCGAACCAACTCCTCGGGGCCGTGTATGAAGAGCAACGGGGTGTGCCTGGTCGTCTTTCCGGCCTGGAACTCCTCGACGGCCTTGAGCGCGTATTCGGGACGCTCGTACTGGCGGCCAATCTGCGAGGACTTCTCCCACTGCCCGCGTTCGCCGTCGGCCCAGAGCACCGCCTGGCGGGTGGGTGCGGTCAGCCCGGTGTGGACGGTGGGTTCCGGCAGCGTGCGCGGCCGGGTCCACGGGGGCGTGACCAGCATCGGCGGCAGGGTGTCGGCGGGGGCGTCGGGTATGCGGGTGTTCGTCGCGGTGAGGGAGGTGATGACAGCGCGGACCTCGGGCGCCAGCTCCGGCAGCGCGGCCGCTGTCTGCTGCGGGGCGGCCAGCAGGTGCCCGGCCAGCAGGTCGCGGGCGAGGACCGCCGCCTGCGTCGATCCGCTGGTCGCGGGGGCGAGCAACCGCATCGCCCGGACCGGGAAGCGCTTCATCGCGCCGAGCAGCGCGGGCTGGACGTACTTGCGGCCGACCCGGTCCACCAGGGCCTGGAAGGCCTCGTCCGAGGGCAGCAGCGCGAGCGCGTTGAGCATCGTGCGGGTCTCGGGCACGGAGAGGTCTTGGTCCAGGGCGTCGATCAGCAGCGGCGCCATCGCCGCCCCGAGCCCGTCGACCATGGTGGCGACCACCCCCGACGGGTAGTCCCACCAGCGGCCCGGAATCCAGTCGCGCAGCGCGGCGAGCTGGTCGGCCGAGGTGAGGGCGAGCAGCAGCATCCAGCGGATCGGATCCTGCGGGGGAGCGGCGCAGCACTCGTCGACCCAGTCACGCCGGTCCGGCACGAGATAGGAGACGACGGCCCGCTGCGCGGAGTCGCGTCGGCACCCCGCCAGCCGCTCCACGGCCTCGGCGTAGACCCCATCGTCGGCGGCGGCCATCCGGGTGCGAAGCCGGCGCGACGCGTACTCGTCCCGCCACCACGCGCGCGTGTGATGGCCATAGCGCGGCACAGCGACGACCCGAAGCCCCCCGGTGCCGGGCGAGGAGTCGACGGCGGCCGAACCGAACTCGGCGTACGCACAGGCGGCGAACGGCAAGCCGTGCTCAGCGACCCACCCGTCGGCGAACGGCCACGCGACGCCCCCCACCGACCGGTGCACCTTGACCGCCGCGATCACCGCCGCCCCCACCGCATCCGCCGCACCGTGCAGATAAGCCAGCCCCCGCTCAGCCAACTCGGGATCAGAGCCCGGATCACGCAGCACCCGCTCAACCTCGGCCCGGGCCTGCGCCGACAGCATCGCCCGCGAACTGGCCTCCCGCGCCCCGACCACCACCGCATCCCCCCGCCGCTTGTGCCGCCGCTCCTTCCACGCGGCGGGGAGGATCAGCGCGCTTTCGTCGGACTTGCGGCGCTTGCCGGGCTTGCGGGAGGAGGAGGCGGGGCGGGTGCTCATGGTGGGACACCGTAGAGCAGCGGGGCGTCAGATCGCCGCGTGGATGGGGTGATTCCGGCCCGCCGAGCGGCCCGGCACGCCACGCACGGCGGTGCTCAGCCGATGCCCTCGTGCTCCACAGCCGGCCACGCCACGATCAAGAAGGTGGCCACCGGACCGAGCAGCAGCGAAGCGATAGGACGAACCAATTGAACCCACTGCGGTTCTTCCCCTGCGCGAGGCCCGCGTTGACCAGGCTCAGCGTGAACCAGCCCGCTCCGGTGCTGACGTAACCGTTCATCCCCGACACCCCCGTTGTCTGGTCGCACTAACGCACGAGGCTCCCACCGCTCCCAGCTACGAGGCAAGCTCCAGCCCCAGCGCCTCCCGCAGCGTCCCGCCCTGATAGCCGGGCGGCGCGACGATGCCGCGCTCCCGTAGCTCGGGAAGCAGGCCGTTGACGATCAGGTCGTGCTGGCGCGGGTCGTCGAGTCCGTTGAGCATGATCACGTCGAGTACCCCGGCTCGGAAGCGCTGCTCGATCGCGTTCGCCAGCTGGTAGGGCGTGCCTGCCTCGCTCCAGTGGCCGGTGTCCTGGGCTGCGATGATCAGTTCGCGCAGGGTTTTGCCGTCGCGGACGTAGCGGGAGAAGATGTCCACCCGGCCGCGGCGGCCGTTGATCGAGGCGATGTCCGGGAGCAGGGTTTCCGGCAGTGGCTGGTCCAGGGGTGCTTCGGACAGGTCCACCGTGCCGCCGAGCATGTCCGCCAGGAGTGTGCGGCCGCGCTCGTAGTCGATCGCGTCGATGCGCTCGCGGACCAGGCGCTGTGCCTCCTCCTCGGTCGCGCCGTAGGTGGCGTGGAAGGAGCTGAAGATCAGGGGGAGTCCGGCGGGGCGGCCGAGGGCGGCGGCTTGGGAGCGGATGCGGGTGGTGTGCTCGCGGGCTATCGCCAGGGTCGGCAGTGAGGTGAAGACGATCTCCGCGTAGCGGGCGCCGAGGCTGATTCCCTCCTCGGACTGTCCGGCCTGGATCAGTACCGGTCGACGCTGGGGCAGCGGTGGGATGTTCAGCGGCCCGGCCACCTGGAAGTACTCGCCGATGTGGTTGATCGGCTTGATCAGGGAGCGGTCCAGGACGGCGTGTCCGTCCGGGGCGAGGGTGAGGGCGCCCGGCTGCCAGCTGTCCCAGAGGGCGTGCACGATCTCCAGGGTCTCGGCGGCGCGGGCGTAGCGGGCCGGCGGGCTCGGCAGCGGGTCGGCGGAGTAGTTCTCCTCGCCGATCGAGGAGGTGACCAGGTTCCAGGCGGCGCGGCCGTTGCTGAGGTGGTCCAGGGTGCCGAACATCCGGGCCAGGTTGAAGGGGTGGTGGAAGGTGGTGGACACGGTCGCGATCAGGCCGATGTCCCGGGTGACCTGGCTGAGCGCGGCCACGTAGAGCAGCGGCTCCTGCGCCCCGATCGCGCCCTGCGCGCCGAAGCGCAGCAGGTCCGGGACGAACAGCGCGTCGAACCCCGCGGCCTCGGCGAGCCCGGCCACCCGGATCGCGCTGTCCAGGGTCGAGCGCTTCGGGTCCAGGGCGAGTTCGTAGACGCCGGGCTGGCCGCCGGCACCGGTCACGGTTCGCAGGGTTCTGGGTTGCTTGGCAGGCATGACGGACTCCGGGTACGGCTCATGGCCCCGTTCGGGGCGGCAAGGGGTGGAGCAAAGGGTGAAGCGGGAGGGGTGTGGGAGGAGGCGTCAGTTCAGCAACGGGAACGCGTGGTCAGCGGCCCCTGATCCATGATCCCAGTCTGGGCGGGGCCTCCAGTGCGCGTCAACACCGTCCCACGGCTGCGGTCCTTACACGCCCGAGGGGTGAACCACTGCTCCGCCTGCTCCGGCCGCGCTCTATATAAGTATCCTGTTGAAGTAGCAATTGAAGTAGCAATCGGCGGATGAACGTTCATGGTGGAGGCCGCTATGCGGTGGGGACTTTTTTCCGGTGGCGAAGTACTGAGCGTGGACGAGCACGTCGCCAGAGCGCGGGCCGTGTCCGCGGCCGGTCTGGACGCGATGTTCTTCGGCCAAGTCGGGTCCTGGGACGCGATCGGCCTCGCGGGAGTCTGCGGCCGGGAAACCCCGGGCATCGAGGTGGGAGTGGCGGTCACGCAGACCTTCCCGCGCCACCCGCTCGCGCTGGCCGCCCAGGCGCTGACCACGCAGGCGATCAGCGGCAACCGCTTCACCCTCGGCGTCGGGCCGAGCCACCCCGCGGTCATCGAGGGGCAGTTCGGACTCGCCTATGACCGGCCCGCGCAGCACACGCGCGAGTATCTGGAGGCGCTGACCTCGCTGCTCGACGGCCGGGCGACCGAGTACCGGGGTGAGCGGATCACGGCGGTGGGCCGGGTGGACGCGCCGGGAGCCGAGCGGCCCTCGCTGCTGCTCTCGGCGCTCGGCCCGGTGATGCTGCGGATCGCCGGCGAGCTGGCCGACGGGACGACCACGGTCTGGGCCGGCCCGCGGGTCATCGGCGAGCATGTGGCGCCGCTGCTCAACCAGGCCGCGCAGGCGGCGGGACGCCCGACGCCGAGGATCGTGGCCCTGGTCGTCGCGGCTCTGACCGGCGACCCCGACGCGGCCCGGGCGCACCTGTCCGAACAGTTCGCGATGGCCTCGCAGATGCCCGCCTACCAGGAGATCCTCGGTCGCCAAGGGAAGACGAGCGTGGGGGACACCCTGGTAGCGGGCGATGAGAAGACCCTGGAGCGCGAACTGCGGGCCTACGCCGACGCCGGGACGACCGACCTGCTGGTCAGCCCGTTCGGCGACGCCGAGCGCATGATCGAGTTCCTGGGCTCGATCCGCTGAGGCTCCGGCCGGGACCGCCGAAGATTCCGGCCGGGACTCCCGACGATTCCGGCCGGGACCGCTGAGGATTCCGGCCGGACCCCCGCGGAACCGGCCGGAATCCCTGAGGCAGCGGCCAGCCTCACCCACGCCGCCGTCGTGCGGCCTCCGTGACCGAAGGCGGCTGATACCCGGCATCCCGCGAGGACACGGTCACCCCGGGCGGCACGATCTTGTCGATCTCGTCGAGCACGTCCGGAGTCAGCCGCAGCGACGCCGCGCCGAGTTGCCCCTCCAGCTGCTCGAACGTGCGCGGGCCGATGATCGGCGCCGTGACCGCCGGGTGTTCGAGCACGAACGCCAGCGCCAGGTGCACCAGCGAGACTCCGGCCTCCTCGGCGAGCAGGGCCAGCGCCTCGACCGCCCGCAGCTTCTCGGCGTTGGCGGGGTCGCCGATCTCGAAGCGACCCTGCTGGGCACCGCGGCTCGTCTCGGGCTGCCCGCCGCCAGCCCGGAACTTGCCGGTCAGCCAGCCGCCGGCCAGCGGGCTCCACGGGATCACCGCGAGGCCGTACTTCTGCGCGATCGGCAGCACCTCGCGTTCGATGCCCCGCGCGAGGATCGAGTACGGCGGCTGCTCGGCCACCACCCGCTCCCGGCCGCGCTTCTCGGCCACCCACTGCGCCTCCACGATCCCGGACGGCTCGAAGGCGGAGGTGCCGATGTAGCGGATCTTGCCCTGGTGCACCAGGTCGGACAGCGCGCCGAGGGTCTCGTCGATGTCGGTGTCGTCTTCGGGCCGGTGCACCTGGTACAGGTCGATGTGGTCGGTCCGCAACCGGGTGAGCGACTCCTCGACGGCCCGGAAGATCCACCGCCGCGAGTTGCCGAACCGGTTGACGTCCTCGCCCATCCGGCCGTGGAACTTCGTGGCCAGGAAGACCTCGTCCCGGCGGCCGGCCAGGGCCTTGCCGACGATCGTCTCGGACTCGCCCTGGCTGTAGACGTCGGCGGTGTCGACCAGGTTGATGCCGGCGTCCAGCGCCCGGCGGATGATCCGGACGCTGTCGTCGTGGTCCGGGTTGCCCCGCGCCCCGAACATCATCGTGCCCAGCGCGAGCGCGCTGACCTTCACGCCGGTGCGGCCGAACGGGCGCAGCGCAATGCTCATCGGGGCTCTCCTTGGGATTGCGACAGCAAGTCGATGTCGGCGTTCGGGCCGGCGCTCTGGAACGCCTGCCACAATCGGGCATAAGGCCCGTCCGCCTGAAGCAGGTCGGTGTGTGAGCCGACTTCCAGCACCCGGCCGTGACCGAGCACCACGATCCGGTCGGCGGTCATGGCGGTGGTGAGCCGGTGCGCCACCACGATGGTGGTGCGGCGGCGGGTCAGCGCCGCGGTCGCCTGCCCGACCCGGCGCTCGGTGGCCAGGTCCAGCGAGGCGGTGGCCTCGTCCAGGAGCAGGACGTCGGGATCGACGAGTTCGGCGCGCGCCAGGGCCAGCAGCTGCCGCTGCCCCGCCGACAGCGTCCGGCCGCGTTCCCCGACGTCGGTCAGGTAGCCGCGGGCCAGCCCGGCGACCATCTCGTGCGCGCCGACCGCCCGGGAGGCCGCCTCCACCTCGGTGGCGGTGGCGTCGGGCCGGCCGTAGGCGATGGCGTCGCGTACGGTGCCGCCGGAGATGTGGGACTCCTGCGGCACGATGCCCAACCGGTGCCGGAACTGGCCGAGGTCGAAGTCCCGCAGATCGACGCCGTCGATCCGCACCGCGCCCGACGTCGGGTCGTAGAACCGGGCCACCAGCTTGACGATCGTGGACTTGCCGGCGCCGGTGGTGCCGACCAGGGCGACGGTCTCGCCGGGCGCGATCCGGAAGCTGATGCCGTGCAGCACCTCGCGCGGCTCGGCGCCCCCGGCCTCGCCCTCGGCGACAGCCTCGGTCCGGTAGCCGAAGCCGACGTCGTCGAACTCGATCGCCCCGGCCAACTCCGGCACCGGTACCGGATCGAGCGCCGCGGGCGTCGCCGAGGGCGTACGCATCAGGGCCCGCAGCCGTCCCAGCCCGACCACCGCCTGCTGATAGCCGTCGAAGACCTGCGAGAGCTGCTGGATCGGCGAGAAGAACAGGTCGACGCAGAGCAGGAACGCGATCAGCGTCCCGGCCGACAGCGCCCCGTCCCGCACCTGGTGCGAGCCGACGAAGAGCACCGCCGCGCTGGCGACGACGCTCAGGAACTCCACGAACGGGAAGAACGTCGCCATCAGCCGCTGCGCGTACAGCCGCGAGTCCCGGAACGCCCATGCCCGCACCGCGAACGCGCGGTGGTTGTACGCCTCACGCCCGAACGCCTGCGTGACCCGGATCAGCGTCACGTTCTCCTGCAGGTCGGCGTTGACCGCGCTGACCTTCTCCCGGGCGTCCAGATACGCCGGCACCGAGCGCCACCGGAACAGCGCCGTCGACACCGCCAGCACCGGGAGCGCGGCCACCAGCACCAGCGCCAGTCCCGAGTCGATGAACAGCAGCGCGATCAGGACGCCGAACACCGTGAGCACGCTGACCACGAACGTCGCCAGCCCGGTCTGCAGGAAGTTCGACAGCGAGTCGACGTCGGTCGTCATCCGGGTCATGATCCGCCCGGCCTGCTCGCGCTCGTAGTAGTCCAGTCCGAGCCGCTGCAACTGTGCGAAGGTCTTGACCCGCAGCGTGTAGAGCAAGCGCTCACCGGTGCGGCCGGTGACGCGGACCTGGCATATCCCGGCGATCCAGTCGGCGATGACGATCGCCGCCGCGGCTGCCGAGACCAGCAGCAGGGTGCGCTCGGAGCGGCGCGCGATGCCGGAGTCGACGCCGTGCCGGACCAGGACCGGGATGGCGATCTCGGCGGCGGCGTCGAGCGCGACCAGGATCAGGCCGAGCAGCAGGGCGCCGCGGAACGGCCGGACCAGCGAGCCGAGCCCGAAGTGCGGGTCGGCGGCGCGGGCCTGTTCGTCCGGGACGTCAGGATCCTGATCGACCAGCGGCATCTCGGCCAGGTGCTTCATCATCCGCGGGGTCGGCGGCGCCGATCCCAGGACGCCCCCGCCGCCGCCCAGGCCGGCCCGGCCGCCACCGCCGTGGGCGCCGGCGGCGCGTGCGGCGAAGGCCTGGGCCACTCGCAGACCGACTGCTTCGCCTGCCGCGCCCACTGCATTGGTGGTGCTTGCCGAGCCCGCACCTGCCGAGCCTGCGCCTGCCATGCCTGCGCCTGCCGAGCCAGCGTCGGCCCCGCTGGAGGCGCCTGTCCCGCGCGCGTCATCCGGCCCGCTCGCCTTGCCCGCAGCGTCTGTGCCTGTCCCGTAGGCGGCTGCCTTGCCCGCTTCGCTCGCTGTGCCCGCAGCACTTGCCCCGGCTGCCCCGCCCGCCTCGCCGGGCCGCCGCCACAACGACTCGGTGATCCCGTCCGGCCGGTACGGCTCGGCCGCCTCGACGGCGTCGAGGTCCAGCTCCCCGGGCGTCGCCTCGCCCGACAGCAGCGCCCGATAGACCGCGCTGCGTTCCTGCAACTCGGCCGCCGTCCCGACGTCGACCACCCGGCCGCCGTCCAGCACCGCGATGCGGTCGGCCAGCTCCAGCGTGGAGGCCCGGTGCGCGATGATCAGCGTGGTGCGCTTGCGGGTGATGCCGTGCAGGCCCGCGTGGATCTCCTTCTCCACCCGGGCATCGATCGCCGAGGTGGCGTCGTCCAGGACCAGCACCGCCGGATCCCGCAGAATCGCCCGGGCCAACGCGATCCGCTGGCGCTGGCCGCCGGACAGCGTCAGGCCCTGCTCGCCGACGACGGTGTCGTAGCCGTCCGGCAGCCCGTCGATGAACTCGTCCGCCCGGGCTATCCGCGCCGCCGCGCGTATCCGCTCGATAGCGGCGTCCGGCTCCGCGAACGCGATGTTCGCCCCGATGGTGCCCGAGATCAGCCGGCTCTCCTCGAACACGAACCCGAGATGGGAGCGCAGCGAGGCCAAGCGCAGGTCGCGGACGTCGATGCCGCCGACCCGGACCGAACCCGACAGCGGATCGTAGAAGCGCGGGATCAGGTGCGCCGCCGTCGACTTGCCGGATCCGGCCGCGCCGACCAGCGCCACGGTCTCGCCGGCCTCCACCCGCAACGAGAAACCGTTCAACAGCGGGGTGCCGCCCTGCTCGCCGTGGCCGTAGACGACGTCGTCCCACTCCACGGCGAGCGGCTCGTCCGGCAGCTCCACGGCGTCTTCGTGGTCTGCGATGCCCGGCGTGACGTCCACGATGTCCAGCACCCGCTCGACCCCCGCCCGCGCCTGCTGCCACACGGTCAGCAGCGTGGCCACCTGACGGACCGGGTTCACGAACGAGCTCAGATACGTGGTGAACGCCAGGAACGTGCCCAGCGTGATGTCCCCGCGCAACGCCAGCCACCCGCCGAGCGCCAGCACCGCCACCTGCCCCAGCGGCGGCACGGCCTGCAGCGCCGGGTTGTAGCGACTGGTCAGCCGCGCCACCCGCACCCGGGAGGAGAACAGCCGGCGCGCGCGGGTCTGGAGTTCGCGGATCTCGCGCTCTTCCTGGCCGAAGCCCTTGACCACCCGGACGCCGGTGACGGCCTCCTCGACGCCGGTGGCGACCTCGGCCGCCTCCTGCTGCGCGTGCCAGGTGGCCGGGAACAGGTCGTTGCGGCTGCGTCGGGCGATGACATACAGCGCCGGTGCCACCACCAGGGCGACCAGCGTCAGCACCGGCGAGAGCACCGCCATGAAGACCAGCGAGACGAAGAACATCAGGATGTTGCCGGTCATGTTCGGCAACATCTGCAACAGCTGCTGGATGAGCGTGATGTCCGAGATGGAACGGCTCACCACCTGGCCGGTCCGCAGCTCGTCCTGATAGCCGCCGCCGAGCCGCAACAGGGCGGCGAGCGCGTCGTTGCGCAGGTCGTACTGGACGCCGAGGGAGAGCCGGCCGGAACAGTAGCGGCGCAGGAAGCTGCCGGCGAACCGCACCAGTCCGAGCCCGGCCAGGACCACGAGCCACGGGGTCATCCGCAGCGAACGGTCGTCGACGCCGTCGACGATGTGCCGCAACACCAACGGCAGCACCGCGGTCGCGATGGCCGAGACGAGCGCCGCCCCGTAGGCGGCGAAGAAATCGGCGCGGTGTCTCAGACAGTAGCCGGCCAGGCGCCGCAGCCACTGGTCATCCTGTGTTTCGGCGCTACCGCCGGCCGTCTTTTCAGAACTGATCGGGGCTGAGCTCACGAAGCGGCACCCACGCGTTCGGCCGCGTCGTGGATCCGGTTGGCCGGGCGGGCCAGACCGTAGCGGTCGCGCAGTGTGCTGCCTTCGTATTCGGTGCGGAACAGACCCCGCTCTTGCAGGATCGGCACAACCTTGTCCACGAATGTCTCCAATCCGGACGGCAGGACGGCCGGCATGATGTTGAAGCCGTCGGCGGCGCCGTTCTCGAAGTAGTGCTGGATGGTGTCGGCGATCTGCACCGGCGTCCCGGTGAAGGTCCGGTGGCCGCGGCCGCCGCCGAGGCGGGCGATCAGTTGCCGCACCGTCAGGTTCTCCCGCCGCGCCAGATCGACGATCAGCGTGTAGCGGCTCTTGGCGTCCTCGATGGCGTCCTCCTCGGGCAGCAGATGCAACGGCAGCGGCTGATCGAGATCGAGTGTTTCAGGGTCGAGTCTGAAGCGGGCGGCCAGGTTCTGCTTCTGGTGCTCGGGGTCGATCAGCCGCTCCAGCTGATCCTCCAGTTCGCGGGCCTCGGCCTCGGTGTCCCCGATGACCGGCACGATGCCGGGCAGGATCTTGATGCTGTCCGGGTCGCGGCCGTGGGCGGCGGCGCGGGCCTTCAGGTCGGCGTAGAACGCTTGCGAGTCCTCCAGTGTCTGCTGGGCGGTGAAGACCGCCTCGGCCCAGGCCGCCGCGAACTCCTTGCCGTCCTCCGAGGAGCCGGCCTGCACCAGCAGCGGCCAGCCCTGCGGCGGACGCGGCGAGTTCAGCGGGCCGTCGACCCGGAAGAAGCGGCCGCGGTGGTTGATCGCGCGGACCTTCTCCTTCAGCGTGTGTACCCCGGCCGCCTTGTCCGCGATCGTCGCGTCGTCGGCCCAGCTGTCCCACAGCTTGGTGACGACGTCCACGAACTCCTCGGCCCGGTCGTAGCGCTCCTTGTGCAGCGGCACGTCGTCCAGGCCGAAGTTGCGGGCGGCGTCGGCGCCGGCCGTGGTGACGATGTTCCAGCCGACCCGGCCGCGCGAGGCGATGTCCACCGAGGCGAACCGCCGGGCCAGGTTGAACGGCTCGTTGTAGGAGGTGGACGCGGTGGCGATCAGGCCGATGTGCTCGGTGGCGCCGGCGATGACGGTCAGCAGCACGGTCGGCTCCAGCTTGCCCGGCGGCCTGCGCGAGGGGTCCTGGCCCTGGGCCGGGCTGTCGGCGAAGAAGATCGAGTCCAGTTTGCCGCGTTCGGCGATCCGGGCCACCCGCTTGTAGTACTCGACGTCCCAGATCGCGTACGGATCGGACTCCGGCAGCCGCCACGACGCCTCGTGGTGGCCGGTGTCCATGAGGAACGCGTTGAGATGGAGCTTCCTGCCGCCGCGGGGTGTGTGCTCGTTCTGGTCGGTGCTCATGAAGTGGTGTCCTTTCAGGAGGCCCGGCGCTGGCCGGGGGCGATGAAGTCGGAGCCGAGGTGTTCGCCGGTGGCGCCCAGCGCGTCGAGCAGTTGGTGCCGCAGCCCGGCGAACCCCGGGTCCGCCTGCGACCGCTGGGCGAGGTCGATCCGCAGATCGGTGGCGACCACGCCGCCGTCCAGCAGGATCACCCGGTCGGCGAGCACGATCGCCTCGTCGACGTCGTGGGTCACCAGCAGCACCGCCGGCCGGTGCACCGCGCAGAGCTTGCGGAGCAGCTCGTGCATCTGCAGCCGGGTCAGGGCGTCGAGCGCGCCGAACGGTTCGTCGGCCAGCAGCAGCTGTGGCTCGCGCACCAGCGAGCGGGCCAGCGCGGCGCGCTGCTGCTGGCCGCCGGACAGTTCGGCCGGCCACGCCGACTCCCGTCCGGCCAGGCCGACTTCGGTCAGAGCACGGAGTCCTCGCTCGGCGGCGTCCCTGCCTTCCAGGCCGAAGGTCACGTTCGCCAACAGCCGCTTCCACGGGAGCAGCCGGGAGTCCTGGAAGACGACCGACACCTGCTCCGGAACCGAGATCCGGCCGTAGCCCTCGACATCGCGGTCCAGTCCGGCCAGCGCGCGCAGCAGCGTGCTCTTGCCGCTGCCGGAGCGTCCGATCAGCGCGACGAACTCACCCGGCGCGATGTCCAGGTCCAGACCGTTCAGGACCCCGCCGGACCGGTTGAAGCTGCGGTGCAGGTTGCGGACTGTGACGCCGGCCGCGCTCAGCCCTCCAACGTCCGTCGCCATGACAGTGCCTTCCTTTCCACCAGACGGACGGCGGCGTCGGCGAGGAAGCCGTACAGGCCGTAGAGAACCAGACCGACCACGATGACCGAGGTCTGGCCGTACTCCTGGGCCAGCGTCATCATGTGCCCGATGCCGGACAGCGAGTTGTACTGCTCGACCACGACCAGGCCGAGCATCGCCGAGGTCACCGCGAACCGCAGGCCCAGCAGGAAGCCGGGCAGCGCGCCGGGCAGCACGACGTGCCGCAGGAACGTGCCGCGCCTGATGTCCAGGGTCTCGGCGAGCTCGGCGTAGCGGCCGTCGATGCCGCGCAGGCCGTTGTGGGTGTTGATGTAGATCGGGATCATCGAGATCAGCGCGATGGTGATGATCTTCATCTGCTCGCCGATGCCGAACCAGGCCACGAACAGCGGGATCAGGGCCAGGGTCGGGATGGCGCGCTTGATCTGGATCGGGCCGTCGATGACGGCCTCGCCGAGCCGGGACAGGCCCGATACCAGGGCCAGCGCGAAGCCGGCCGCCGTGCCCAGGGCCAGGCCGTAGCAGACCCGCCCCAGCGAGGCCGTGATGTTGCCGAGCAGATCGTGGTTGCTCCACTGGTCGCCGAACTCCTTGACCACGTCCCACGGCGCGGTCAGCACCTGCGCGGCGATGAAGCCGGTCAGCGACCCGACCACCCAGATCGCCAGCAGCAGCGCCGGGCCGATCCAGAAGGCGAAGCGGATCCGGGGGCCGGGTCCGAGCTGGCGCCGGACGACGCGGACGTCGTCCCGCGTCGGTTCCTCGGCCACGACGGCCCGGTCCAGCGCGGTGCTGGTCATGACGCACCTCCGGTGACCACGTCCGAGCCCGCCGCCGCGGCCTCCACCGCGGCGAAGCGCGGGTCGACGACCTCCGAGACGTTGAATTTCGTGTTGCCCTGGTCCTGCGCCAGCAGATCGGCGGTGGCCTGGAGCCGGGCGTCGGCGTTCGTCCAGTCCGCCGGGATGCCGGTCAGGCCCTTGAGCTGGACGGCGTGCTGTGCGTTGGCGGCGCTCAGGCCCTGGTTCTGTTCGTAGTAGAGCTGCGCGTACTGGGCCGGGTGTGTGTTCTCCCAGAGCAACGCCTTGGTCCGGGCGGTGACGTAGGCCCGGAGCGCGGCGGCCTTGCCCGCGTTCTGGACCGCGGAGGTGAGGCAGTAGAGGTTCGAGGCGTCGTCCCGGATGCCGGTGGGGATCTCCGACGAGCCCGGGTACTGGTCCAGGTACGTCACGATGGTGCTGGTCCCGAGCGGCGCGACGTCCACCGCGTGGCTGCCCAGCGCCTGGTTGTACGTGCTCGCCGTGCTCGGCAGGTCCACGAGCGTCACGTCCTTCTTCGTCAGCCCGGCCTTCTGCAACACCCGCAGCACCAGCGCGCCCTGGGCCTGGCCCGCGCTGTAGGCGATCTTCTTGCCCTTGAGGTCTGCCAGGGTCTTGATGTCCTTGCCGGGGGCGATGCCCAGCTCGTAGACCGGGTAGGAGAGCGGGTCCACGGTCACCGACTGGAACACGATCTTGGTCGAGGTGCCGGTCCAGTGCGCGAACAGCGACGGGATGTCGGCGACCGCGCTGCAGTCGAGCTGGTCGCCGCGGAACGCCTTGATGCTGTCCGGGCCGCCGCTGATGTTGGCCCACTTGATGGTCACGCCCTCGGCGGCGAGCTCCTTGTCCAGGCCGGCGGCCTGGATCGCGATCTGTGCCGCCGGGTCGCCGATGCGCAGGACGGTGCCGGCGGGCACGGTCGTGGGCAGGGCGGCCGTCAGCGACAGCGACGGGTGGCTTGAAGACCCGCAGGCCGTCAGTCCGACGACGGTCGCGATCGCGGTCGTGCCCGCGATGGCTGCGCGACGGAGGGTTGGTACCCGGTCGGTCATGTGTCTCGGCCTTTCAAAGTCATCCATCCAGATAGGTTCGGTCGGGTTTCGGGGACAGGTGTGCCTGGGTTCGAACAGCGAACAGTGGGCGGTGATCAGAGGGGAGCGAACAGCGAGGGCACAGCGGATAGGGGTCAGCGGAGGGTGAGCAGCGTCCCCTCAGACCGCGACCGGCTCGCGCAGCCGCCCGATCAGCGCGTCACCGACGCGGGCGGTCTCCTGCTTGTAGGGGGTGTCGGACAAGATGAAGTGGCTGATGCCGAGGTCGGCGTACTTGCGCAGGGCCGCCGCGACCTGGTCGGCCGAACCGACCAGCCAGGTCGTGCCGGCCCCGCCGCCCCCGTACCGGCCCGGCGTCGTGAACAGGCAGTCGTCGAGGACTTCGCCGCGCTCGGCGAGATCCAGGAGGCGCTGCTGGCCGACCGCGGTCCGGCGGATGTTCCGGTCGGCGTCTCGCTTCGCGAGCTTCGCCACCTTCTCTTCCGCGGCCTGCCAGGCTTCCTCCGGCGTGTCCCGGACCAGGGTGGTGATCCGCAGCCCGAACTCAAACGGCTCCAAGTCACGGTCCAGGTCGCGACTGAGGGCACGGAGCCGGTCGATGCGTTCGGCGATGCCCGCCAGCGGCTCGCCCCAGAACAGCTGGACGTCGGCCTCCGTCGCCGAGACCTGTTCGGCCGCGGCCGATGCGCCACCGAAGTACAGGCGCGGTCCGCCGCCGGGAAGACGCGGGACGACCGTGGAGTCGGCGACCCGGAAGTACTCGCCGGCGAAGGTCACGTTCTCCTCGGTCCACAGCCGCCGGGCGATCCGCATGAACTCCTTGGTCCGGGCGTAGCGCTGCGCCTGGTCGCCTTCGGCGTCGCCGTACGCGGCGAGGTTGTCCTGGCCGCTGACGATGTTGACGAGCAGCCGGCCGCCGGACAGGTGCGACAGCGTCGCCGCCGAGCTCGCGAAATGGGCCGGCCGCCAGTAGCCGGGACGGATCGCCACGAGGGGCTTGAACGTGGTGGTCCGCGCCGCGACCGCGGTGCCGACGGTGAACGTGTCGGGACGGCCCCAGCCGGTCCCGAACAGCGCGCCGGACCAGCCGTGGCGCTCGGCGGTGGCGGCCAGGTCCAGGGTGAAGTCCAGGCTGCCCCAGCCGTCGGCGGTGTCGTCACCCCGGTGGCCGGGTTCGATGGTGTTGGGGACGTACCAGAGGAATTCCATATGTCCTTCTTCGGGAATCGCCAGACGAGTCGCCAGGCGGTCTGGCGGTCTGGCGGTCTGGCGGTCAGGCGGTGTGGCGGCGTGGGGGTGCGGGGGTCAGGCGGCGAGCGTGCGGAAGCCGCTGCGGTGGAAGACCAGGGGCTGGCCCTCGGCGGCCGCAGCCCTGGCGTGCACGCGCAGCAGGGCGATCGTGTGGTCGCCGGCCTCGACCTCGCGATAGACGCTGGTGTTGAAATGGGCCAGACCGTCCACGACGAACCCGGAGCCCTCGGCGGCGCGCGCCAGCGGGATCCCGTCGAACCGGGAGTCGACCGGCCCGGCCAACTGCCGGGCGAACGCGCGGTGCTGTTCGGCCAGGACCGTGATCCCCAGGTACGTGGCGGCACGCAGCTCCGGCCAGGTCTTCGAGCCGTTCGCGATCGACACCGACACCAGCGGCGGGTCCAGGCTCACCGAGGTGAAGGAGCTGGCGGCCAGTCCGACCGGCTCGTCCGCCACGAAGGCGATCAGGGCGACGACCCCGGAGGGGAAGGCGCCGAACACCTCGCGCAGAGCGTCCGGGGACAGGTCCTGGTTGGTGGTGAACAGGGTCATGACACGACAGCGCTCTGGGCCAGGAACGGCCGGCCGGCGATGAGCTCGGACTCGCGGCCGTCGACCCCCACCGGGCGGTCCCCGATCAGGGTGACGCGGTGCAGCGTGCGCCGGACGTTCAGGTGGTCCAGGTCGCGCGGGGCCAGGTGCGCGGTGGCGCGGTTGTCCCAGAACGCGACGTCGCCCGCGCGCCAGCGGAAGCGCACGGTGTATTCGGGCCGGGTCAGGTGTTCGTAGAACAGGTCCAGGACGCGCCGGGACTCCACCGCGCTCAGCCCGACGACGTGGTCGGTGAAGCCGGGGTTGACGAACAGCGCCCGCTCGCCGGTCTCGGGGTGCACCCGCACCACCGGGTGCTCGGCGATCAGCAGGTTGGCGTTGACCCGCTCGGCCCGCTTGGAGTCCTCGTCGGCCGGGATGCGGAAGCGGTGCACCGCCCGCAGCGACTCGGCGAGCCGCTGAAGCGGGGCGCTGAGGCCCTGGTAGGCGGCGACCAGGTTCGTCCACTGGGTGTCGCCGCCGAACTCGGGCACGTCCTCGGCCCGCAGGATGGAGGCGGCCGGCGGGTTGACCGCGGCGGTGACGTCGGTGTGCCAGCCCGCGAAGTACGAGTACTGACGCTTGCGGTACTCCTGCCGGAAGTCCTCGCCGTACTTCTTCGCGTAGCGGTCCGGGTCGATGGTCAGGATCTGCGGGAACCGCTCCGGCGGCGCTTCCTCGTGCGGGTGTGCGTGGGTGAGCTCGCCGAACTGCCGCGCGAAGGCGATCTGCGAGCCGTGGTCCAGGCGCTGGGCCCGGAAGAAGACGACCTTGTGCTCCAGCAGCGCGGCACGGACCGCCGCCACGGTGCCCTCATCGAGCGGTTCGGCGAGGTCGAGTCCGTCGACCTCGGCACCTATGTGCCCGGCGACACGGGTGATGGTGAGCTGGTTTTCCGGCATGACGACATGGGCCTTTCAGAAGGCGGGGGAGAAGACAGGAGAAGGCGGGGGAGAAGGCGCGCGCGGGCACGCCGACGGGTAATCAGCGGCGCGATTCAAAAGCTCGAATGCAGAACCCTGAAATAGTCGCCGGATTCATCAGAGGCGACGTGAGGGCGGCCCTTTGGGCGCGGAGAACTACCGAGAAGCGGAACAGACGGCACTGGCCTGCCGTCGAAGGTCGACGTGCAGACGGGCCACGAGGAGCGCGCCGGAGGTCATGCGTCCACGATCGCAGCGTGATTCGCGGGCGTCAACACGCGTCCATTTCATCTCTACTGAAATAATGCAGGCCGGGGCTGCCAGGCGTGCTCTGGTGTCGCTTTCCGTGGATGTGTTCCATCGGCGCGATGCCGGGAGTCTTATCTGGTGAGACATCACCGTGAGACATCGACTCTGGTGGGACATCAGCTCGGCCGGGTATTCGCGGCCAGTGCGGCGCGCACCGGAGCGCGCGCGGCGGCGAGCCAGGGCTCGTAGGCGGCCGGGTCGTCGTAGGAGGAGTCGAGCAGGTACAGGGCGCGGGTCGGCAGCAGCGCGCCGAGTTCGGTCAGCACCGGCTTGAGGAAGACCTCGGGCGCCATCGCGTGGCCCGGTCCGGCGCCGAGCATCAGCGGAATGGTGACCACACCGGCCAGCGAGTCGGCCTGGAACCGGTCGAGGAAGAGCTTGAGCAGACCGGTGTACGAAGCCTTGTAGGTCGGGCTGGCGACCACCAGCAGGTCCAGTGCGATGACGTCGGACACCGCGCCGGCGGTGGCGGCGTCGGACCAGTCCAGCAGGCCGGCGCCGTACTCGGCCAAGTCGATGGTCAGGTCCGGGGCGCGCCCGGTGAGCAGTTCCGCCAGGCGAACCGCGGCCTGATACGTGCGCGAGGCGGGCTTGGGGTTGCCCACCACGACGCCGGTGCGCAGATTCGCGGGCAGCGGCGCGGCCGGGCCGGAATCAGGGGTCTGGGACTGGGACTGGGACTGGGACTGGGACTGGGACTGGGACTGGGACATCAGTGTTCTCCATCGGTGGTGATGCGGCGCGCGGCGGCGCTCTGCCGGGCCGGCGGATGGCGGATGCGGGGGAGTTCTCGAAGCTAGGGACGGCGGCTTCGTCATGTCAATCACCGTCCGGCAGCCGACGGACGGCTGTCCACGGCGGAGATCCGCCCTCGATCGCGCACCGGCCCGGGAATAACCACGTCCGCGGCCCACGTTCGGGCCAGCATGGTTTCCCAGGCAGCCCGGCCGCGTCCGTGAAACCCGTTGTCAGCGATCATCGCGACGCCGCAGCGGGCGCTCCGGCTGCCGACGCGGGTATGCGTCCGCACTATCGTCCGCACCAGCGTCCGCCCGCAGCCAACAAGCGCGAGGCGAGCGCCGCCGCGATCCTGCGCGCCGTACTCGCCCACGGTCCGGTGGCCCGCAGCACGATCGCCCGCCTGACCGGCCTGTCCCCGGCCTCGATGACCGGGTACTGCACCGAGCTGATCGCCCTGGGTCTGCTGCGCGACCTGCCCGAGCAGACACAGTCGAACGGCGTGGGCCGTCCGCATCTGCCGGTGGACATCGACACCGCCCGCTATGTGGTCGGCGCCGTCCACATCGCGGTCCCGCGCACCACTGTCGCAGTGCTCGATCTGCGCGGCCGAGTCCTTGCCGAATACCGGATCCCGCACCAGGGAGCGTCGGCC
Source organism: Catenulispora pinistramenti (assembly GCF_018274385.1). Taxonomy (GTDB): domain Bacteria; phylum Actinomycetota; class Actinomycetes; order Streptomycetales; family Catenulisporaceae; genus Catenulispora; species Catenulispora pinistramenti. Next base: position 41,980 of record NZ_JAAFYZ010000029.1, read on the forward strand.
GCCGATACCGTCCGGCGCGCTGCCGGTACCCTGCTCGATCTGCTGCGCAGACACAGCGCGGGCGCCACGGCGCTCGGCGTCGGGGTGGCCTGCGGCGGCTGGGTGGACCAGGAGACCGGCACCGTCGTCGAGCACGCGATGCTCGGCTGGCGCCAGGTGCCGCTGGGTGATCTGCTGCGCGAGCACACGGGCCTGCCGGTCCACGTCGACGGCCACTCCCGCGCTCTGCTGCACGGCGAACGCCTCTTCGGCGCGGCCCGCGGCGCCGGAAGCGTCCTGCACCTGTTCGTCGGCAACGTCGTGGAAGCCGCCTTCGCCCTGGACGACGCGGCCCACTACGGCCCGCGCTCCCAAGCCGGCCTCATCGCGCACCTGCCGCTCGCCGACAGCGCCGAGCACTGCCCCTGCGGCCGCACCGGCTGCTTCCAGGCCTCGGTCTCGGAACGCACGGTCTCCGGCCGCGCCGTCGAGACCGGGGTCCTCACCGTCCACGACTTCCCAGCCCTGCTCACCGCGGCCCGCACCGGCAACCAGGCGGCGCTAGACCTGCTGGTCGAACGCGCGCGCCTGATCGGCCAGGGCGCCGCGCTGCTGATCGACGTGTTCAACCCCGAACTCGTGGTCGTGGCCGAACAAGCGGTCATGGCCCTGCCTCCGGCCCTGGCGGCACTGCGGGACGCGATCAGCGCCGCCTCGCGCACTCAGATCGACGCGACGACCGCCGTCGTGCCGTCGAGCTTCGCCGGGGACACCCTGGCCACCGCGGGCGGGTCGGCGATGCTGGATGTGCTTTACCGGAATCCGCTTGCTGTAGCTCGTTCCAGCGGCCGATGAAGGCGCGTGCCGGGACTGTGGCGGGGCTGACGGGGCCGGTCAGCGGTCAGCGGTCGGCGTTCGGCGGTCAGTCGTCGGGGGTCAGTGGTCGACGGTCACCCGCACCGGCGCGCTGCGCGGACCGAGTCGTTCGCCGCGCGCCGAGGCGACATCGAACTCGTAGACGTGTCCGGCGGTCAGGCCCTGCGCCAGCCAATGGTCGCCCAGCACCGGGATCGGTCCCACCTGGCGCGGCTGCCCGAGCGTGACGTCGCGGAGTGCGACTCGGTACCCGGCGGCGCCTCGCACCCGGCTCCACTCGAATCTGACGCCGGTGCCGTCCTGAATCCGCGCCGCGAGGATCGTCGGCTTCCCCAACGGAAGCTCATGGAGCCGCGAGCAGGACGGTCGCGGCCGATCGTGGCCGACCCCGAACCGCCGCAGGGCGTGGGCGAAGCCGGCGGCCATGGCCGATTCGCCGGCCGGGTTCGGGTGGATGCCGTCGTAGGTGTGGGCGTCGGGGTCGAAGCCGTCGTGCAGGTTCACCAAAGTGACCGGAGACTGGTCCGTCGACAGGGCCGCGACGGTCGCGGGGAGTTCGGCGTTGTAGTCCTCGACGGTCTTGCGGAACCAGTCGTTGCCCCACGTGGTGCCGGTGATCGTGGCCACCAGGACGGCGACGTCGGGGGCGGCCGAGCGGGCTTCCGTCACCACCGCGGTCAGATCCCGCAGCGCCTGCTCGGGCGGTCCCACGGTCGCGAGGTCGTTGAACCCCAGCTGGATCAGCAGGAAATCCGGGCGGTGCGCGGCGACGTGGCGGCGCACTGACGACTTCGCGGCGTGCGCGGTCCATCCCGGCCGGGCGCAGTGCCCGCCCTCGAACCGGCCCTCCCGATACCGACCGGTCATCGGGTTGTCAGTCGCCGGGCCGGTCGGAACCGGACGGCCCTCCACGAGAGCCAGGAGCACCGGGTCCTCGTACATTGAGAAGGTCCCGGTGTGCGGGCCCACGAACTCGGCGGCCGTGCCGGTGTGCCGGAAGTGCTGTGCCAGCTGCCAGCGCCAGGTGTAGTCGTCCTGCATCCCGCTGGCCAGGGAATCGCCCAGGACCATGATCCGAGGTGCGCTCATTGAGATCCTTTCCTGTCCGACCGCAGGGAGCCCTCCGAGTGTCCCGGAGCGGCGGGGATAAACGTGGGTGGTCACTTGAGGCGGTGAGGTTCGGCGGATCAGGTCGGATCGGTGCCCGGCATCGGCAGGGTCGTGCCGGGCTCGGTGATCGGGAGCGCTCCGGGCGCAGGCGCAGGCGCAGGCGCAGTCGTAGGCGCAGCAGCCGTCGCTTCAGGCGCCGGCTCAGACGGCAGGGGCATGACCGCCGCGGCCAGGAAGGTCTCCTCCGGCGTCGGGATGTCCACCTGGTCCGTGCCGGTGAGCAGGTCCAGGAACGGCCCGACCTGGAGGCCCTCCTGGGCCGCGTGCCGGAACGGGTTGTCCGGGTGCAGCACGTAGTGCGTGCGCCGTCCGATCTTGACGCGCTCCACGTACCCCGCGCGCTCCAGGTCGGCGATGATCGCCTGGGTCGTGCGCTCGGTGATGCCGATGATGGCGCTGAGATCGCGGACCCGGGCCTGGGGGTTGCGCGCGATCTCGACCAGGACGTGTCCATGGGAGGTGAGCAGCGTCCACTTGCGACGCTCGTCTGCCTCCATCCCAACACCATATCCCGGCGGATATGGAATGTTGTTGACTTCTCGTGGCCGACGGCAGCCGGTCGGGCGGTGCGGCGCCCCTATTCGGCGGGTCTGCCGTACCAGTCCATGCACACCACGACGGCGTCATCGTCGGCGTCGGCCGACCGGTGGCTCGACACCTCGCGCAGGATCGCGGTGGGCACGGCCTCGGCCGGAAGCAGGCTGGAGGCGCTGATGCCGCGCTGCAACGCGGCGGTCCCGTAGACCTCCCCGCCCGGCGAGCGCGCGTCGTGCGCACCGTCGCTGACGATGACCAGGCGGTCGCCGGGCAGCACCTGGAAGGTCTGGGGCGTGTAGGCGGTCTCCTCGAACATACCCAGCGGCAGTTGGGGCTCGACGGTGATCCGTTCCACGACCCGCCCGCGGCGCCGCCAGATCTGCGGCGAACCGGCGTCCACGACGCTCACCAGACCGGAGTCGTAGGCGAAAGACATCAGCAGGGCGCTGATGTACAGCTCGCCCCGGTGCTGCGCGTACACCGCCTGATCGGCCAGCACCGCCTGGTCGGCCAGATCGATGCCGGCCCGCCGGGCGTTGCGCAGCGCGTTCACCGCCAGCGAGGTCAGCAGCGCGGCGGTGGTGCCCTCGCCCATCCCGTTGACCACGGTCAGGGTCAGGTCGGTGGCGGTGGCGGCCCAGTCGTAACCGTCACCGCGGATGGCGTAGGCGGGCTCCAGCTGCGCGCCCAGGGCGTACTCGCGGCGCCGGCTGGAGCGGCCGGGCAGCAGCTGCCACTGGGTCTCGGCGGCCAGCGTGAGTCTGGAGGCCCGGCGGGCCTGCTGGTACCGGTCGGTGTCGCGCTCGGCCACCACGATCTCGTGCCCGAGCAGCCGGGCGACCGCCTGCAGGACCTCGACCTCGGCGCTCCCGGCGGCGTCGGCCGGCAGCCGGGCGGTGAGCGTTCCGTGCCGGTCGCCGCGCACGGTCACCGGCACCGTCACGACCGTGCTGCCATCGCCCGGCCGCCGCACCTGCGGCTGCTGGCTGGCGAAGGCCTTGCCCTCGATGCTGGCGTGGATGGGCAGCGTGCCGGCCGGGGCCGGGCCGCCGACCGGAGCGAGCACCCGCAGTCCGTAGTCGGCCAGGTGCACCTCGACGTCCTCGACGCCCATGGCCAACAGGACGGCGCGCAGGACTTCCGGCAACGCCTCGGGGTCGGCCGAGCGCAGCATGCGCTCCACAGTCGGATAGTCGATCACTTCAGTTCCTGATTCTAAGCGGGCTCTTCGCGAGGCGGCGGCTGGTCGCTTCGGCTCGGCAGTGGCACAGTGGTGGCGTGCACCAGGATCCACCACTGCCCGCGACCGTCGCCGAAACGGCCGCCGCAGTCGTGGAATTGCTGGACGCACTGCACGGACGGGGCATGGAATCGCTGCCCGACGGTCCGGTGCCGCCCTCGCAGCTGCGCGCGCTGCGGGCGATCGAGCGGTGCGAGGGCATCAAGCTGCGGGCGCTGGCCGAGGCCCTGGGCAGCCGGCCGCCGGCCACCAGCCGGCTGTGCGACCGCATGGAGGCCGACGGGCTCATCCGGCGCGCGCCGAGCGCCAGCAGCCGCCGCGAGGTCGAGCTGTGGCTGAGCCCGCGGGCCCGCCGGGTGCTCGCCGAGGTCCGCTCGGCCCGGGTTCGGGAGCTGCAGGAGATCATGCGGACGCTGGCGCCGGATTCCCTGGCGGGGCTGTCGACCCATCTGGGCCGGCTGCACACGGCGATCGAGGAGCGGCTCGGGACTTCGCAGACCGCCGGCTTGGAAACTGCCGACGCACAGATCGCCGACGTACAGATCGCAGACGCGCGGATCGGCGAGGAGCGGATCGCGGACGCGCGGATCGACGGCTCGGCGATCGGCGAACAGGAGAGCAGCGCGGCCTGACCACCCACTGGACTCCCCTCCACCACGGCCGTAGGTGTCGCCAGTATCGCCCTGTATCGCGCAACACCCGGCGGGCGACGAGGCGGCCGGGAGCCGGCGCCGCGTCAAATGTTGCCACATGTAAACGATTAAATCTAAAGTCAGTCCCGGCCGCCCGGCGATCGCCGGCGGCCGACGGTTGTCCCCAGCGCAGGAGCGTGCCATGAACCCCTTCGGTCACACGGTCACCGAGCACGGCGACCACGTGCGCCTGGCGGTGGTCGGGGACGTGGACTTCGCCGCCTATCCGGTGCTGGCCGCGCGGATCCAGACGCTGATCGAGGAGGACCGGCGGGCCGTGGTCGTGGACTGCGCCGGGGTGACGTTCCTGGACTCGATGGGCCTGCGGGCCCTGGTCGAGGGCCTGCGCGCGGCCGACGACCGGGGCCAGGGCTTCGCGCTGGCCGCGCCCTCGCCGCCGGTGCTGCGGGTGATGGAACTGTCGGGAACCACGGAGCTGTTCCCGATTCGGGACCCCGAGCCGGGGGAGACAGGATCCTGAGATCTCGGCCCGCCCGGCCGCCGGCGCCCGCGGGGTGCCGCCGGGCCCGGTACGGGAGCAAGATGGCTGACGTCGGCGCACGACGGCTGGCTCGGCGAAACGGCGGGCGCACCCGCTTGGGAAGAAAGCAGGGCGGTTGATGAACGACCGGGCTGAGCAGGCGACCGCCATCGGGCGGACGGGCGTGCCGGGCGGGACGCAGGATTCGGAGGCACCGGGGCTCAGCCAGCTCCTGGCCGGGCTGACGGCGGTGCGCGACGGCGACTTCGGCACCCGGCTGCCCGAGGACGGCGACGGGCTGCTGGTCGAGATCGCGACCGTGTTCAACGGGATGGTCGACCAGCTCTCGCTGTTCACCTCCGAGGTGACCCGGGTGGCCCGGGAGGTCGGCACCGACGGCCGCCTCGGCGGGCAGGCCGAGGTCCCGGGGGTGTCCGGGACCTGGAAGGACCTCACCGAGTCGGTCAACGCCATGGCCGGCAACCTGACCGCGCAGGTGCGCTCGATCGCGCGGGTGGCCACGGCGGTGGCCGAGGGCGACCTGACCCGCACCATCGACGTGGACGCGCGCGGGGAGATCCTGGAGCTGAAGGACACCCTGAACACGATGGTGGACCAGCTCTCCTCCTTCGCCGACGAGGTCACGCGGGTGGCCCGGGAGGTCGGCACCGACGGCCGCCTCGGCGGGCAGGCCGACGTCAAGGGCGTGTCCGGGACCTGGAAGGACCTCACCGAGTCGGTCAACGTCATGGCCGACAACCTCACCGCGCAGGTGCGCTCGATCGCCGAGGTGACCACCGCGGTGGCCAAGGGCGACCTGTCGCAGAAGATCCGGGTCGACGCGCGCGGGGAGATCATGGAGCTGAAGGAGACCATCAACACGATGGTCGACCAGCTCTCGGCGTTCGCCGACGAGGTGACCCGGGTGGCCCGCGAGGTCGGCACCGAGGGCAACCTGGGCGGGCAGGCCACGGTGCGCGGGGTGTCCGGGACCTGGAAGGACCTGACCGACAACGTCAACGTCATGGCCTCCAACCTGACCGGTCAGGTCCGCTCGATCGCCCAGGTCGCCTCGGCGGTGGCCAAGGGCGACCTGTCGCAGAAGATCACCGTGGAGGCCAAGGGCGAGGTCGCGGCGCTGGCCGAGGTGATCAACACCATGGTCGACACGCTGTCGGCGTTCGCCGACGAGGTGACCCGGGTGGCCCGCGAGGTGGGCACCGAGGGCACCCTGGGCGGCCAGGCCCGGGTCCCGAACGTCGCCGGGACCTGGAAGGACCTGACCGACAACGTCAACTTCATGGCGAACAACCTGACCAACCAGGTGCGCAACATCGCCCAGGTGACCACGGCCGTGGCCCAGGGCGACCTGACCCGCAAGATCGACGTGGACGCGCGCGGGGAGATCCTGGAGCTGAAGACCACCATCAACACCATGGTCGACCAGCTGTCCTCGTTCGCCGCCGAGGTCACCCGGGTGGCCCGGGAGGTCGGCAGCGAGGGCCGCCTGGGCGGGCAGGCCGAGGTCGAGGGGGTCTCCGGGACCTGGAAGCGGCTCACCGAGAACGTCAACGAACTGGCCGGGAACCTGACCCGGCAGGTGCGCGCCATCGCCGGGGTCACCAGCGCGGTCGCCGAGGGCGACCTGACCCGGTCGATCACCGTCGACGCCTCCGGCGAGGTCGCCGAGCTCAAGGACAACATCAACTCCATGGTGGAGTCGCTGCGCGAGACCACCCGGGCCAACCACGACCAGGACTGGCTGAAGTCCAACCTGGCCCGGATCTCCGCGCTGATGCAGGGCCGCCGGGACCTGGCGGTGGTGGCCGAGCTGGTGATGGACGAGCTCACCCCGCTGGTCGGCGCCCAGTACGGGGCGTTCTTCCTGGCCGAGGAGGCCGTCGACGGCGGCGGCCGGACCGAGCTGCGCCTGATCAGCTCCTACGGTGATCCCGGCGACGGCCGGCCGACCCGCTTCCGGCTCGGCCAGTCGCTGGTCGGCCAGGCGGCGCGCAGCAAGCGCGTCATCGCGATCGACGACGTCCCGGCCGACTACGTGGAGCTGGGCTCGGGCCTGGGCCGGACCGCCGCGGCCAGCCTGGTGGTGCTGCCGATCGTGGTCGAGGGCCAGGTGCTGGGGGTCATCGAACTGGCCTCGATGCACCGGTTCACCCCGGTGCACCGCGCCTTCCTGGAACAGCTGATGGAGACCGTCGGCGTCAACGTCAACACCATCGTGGCCAACGCCCGCACCGAGGAACTGCTCGGGGAGTCCCAGCGGCTGGCCGCCGAACTGCAGGCCCGCACCGGCGAGTTGCAGGTGCGCCAGGAACAATTGCAGACCTCGAACGCCGAGCTGGAGGAGAAGGCCGCGCTGCTGGCCACCCAGAACCGGGACATCGAGGCCAAGAACCTGCAGATCGAGCAGGCCCGGCAGGAACTGGAGACCAGGGCCCAGCAGCTGGCGCTGACCTCCAAGTACAAGTCGGAGTTCCTGGCCAACATGAGCCACGAGCTGCGCACCCCGCTGAACAGCCTGCTGATCCTGGCCCAGCTGCTGGCCCAGAACTCGAACCGGAACCTGACGCCCAAGCAGGTCGAGTACGCCGGGGTGATCCACTCCGCCGGTTCGGACCTGCTGCAGCTGATCGACGACATCCTGGACCTGTCCAAGGTCGAGGCCGGCAAGATGGACGTCGATCCCGAGCCGGTCCTGCTGCCGCGGCTGCTGGACTACGTCGAGGCCACGTTCCACCCGCTGACCACGCAGAAGGGCCTGCGGTTCGGGGTCAGCACCGGGACCGGCGTGCCCGGGCAGCTGCTCACCGACGACTCCCGGCTGCGCCAGGTGCTGCGCAACCTGCTGTCCAACGCCGTGAAGTTCACCGAGACCGGCGGCGTCGAGCTGAGCATCGAGCCGGCCGCGCCCCAGGAGCTGCCGGTCGAGGTCCGCGACCACGGCCCGGCCGTGGCGTTCCGGGTCCAGGACACCGGCATCGGCATCCCCGAACAGCAGCTGGAGACCATCTTCGGGGCCTTCCAACAGGCCGACGGCACCACCAGCCGCAAGTACGGCGGAACCGGCTTGGGGCTGTCGATCAGCAGGGAGATCGCCCAGCTGCTCGGCGGCGCAATCACCGCGCACAGCGTGTTCGGCGAGGGCAGTACCTTCACTCTCTATCTGCCGATCGCGCATCCGGACTGGACTGATCCGGCCTTCGCCGACGGCGGTCAGGACGCTGGCACCGCCGGCCGGGCCGGCGATCTGCCCGGCGGCTCCGAAAACCCCGCCGGCCGTCCCGTCCTTGAATCCGGGGTCGCGGTGGCCGCACCCCGGCGGCCCGGCGCCTCGGGCGCCGTCACCGCCGTCCCGCCCCGGCGCCTGCTGGTGGTGGAGGACCGGTCGCGCGGGCTGCTCTCGCTGGTCGCCGAGAGCGCGGCCGAGGACCTTTCGGCCGCCGGGGAGCGGCTGGGGCCGCAGGCCGGGATCCAGATCCGGACCGCGGTCGGCGCGCAGGAGGCGGCGGCGATGCTGGCCGCCGAACCCCACCACTGCGTCGTGCTGGAACTGGACATGGCCCAGGACGGGGCCGCGTCGTTCCTCCAGGCCCGCGCCGCGGACCCGGCGCTGCACTCGATCTCGGTCCTGGCCCATCACAACCGCACGCTCAGCGCCGAGCAGGACCGGCTGTTGCGCGCGCACGCCGACCGCTATCCGCTGGAGCTGTTGCCGAGTCTGGACGAACTGCGCGAGCGCATCGTCCTGCACCTGGGCGCCGAGCGCCCCGACGACGTCGTCCCGCTGGCCCGGCCCGGCCGGGAGCGGCCGGCCGAGACGCCGGACAGCGGCGGACGGCTGGCCGGGCGCAGCGTGCTGGTCATCGACGACGACGCCCGCAACCTGTTCGCGCTGACCGGGATGCTGGAGATGCACGGCATGCGGGTGGTCGACGCCGAGGACGGGGTCAAGGGCATCCAGGCCCTGCGCGGCGACCCGGGTATCGAGCTGATCCTGATGGACGTGATGATGCCGGAGATGGACGGTTACGAGGCCACGGCGCGGATCCGCACCATGCCCGAGTACGCGGACCTGCCGATCATCGCGGTGACGGCGAAGGCCATGCACGGCGACCGGGAGAAGAGCCTGGCCGCGGGGGCCAACGACTACGTCACCAAACCGGTGGACGCCGCGCTGCTCATCGCCAGCATCCAGCGGGTTCTGGGCTTGTGACCGGCCACACCGGATCAGTACCGGAGCCGACCGGGCAAGAAGCACGCAGCCAGTACCTCGCTCCGTCCGGCGCCGGCATCGGCCGCCTCGCCGCGACCGTCGGGCGGCTCCAGGACCTGTTGGACGACGCCGAATCCAGCGCCGATGTCCGGGTCCTGATCGCGCTGGCCCGGGGCGTGCTGATGGAGCGCCTGCACATCGCGCCCGCGGACGCGGCGCGCCAGCTGGAGGAACTGGCCGAGCGCAGCGGCCGGCCGGTGCTCGAACTGGCCGCCGACATCGTCAACGAGATCGCCGGCGACCCGGTCGGCCGGGCCGGGGATCCCGGCCGCCAGGACCAGCACCGGGCCGGCTCCGGCGCGCTGTCGCTGAACGTGCGGTTGCGGGCGGCCGAGGCCGGCGTGCTCACCGCCTCCGATGTGCACGCCGCCGCCGGATCCCTGCACCGCCAGGCCCTGGAGCCGCTGGGCGCGACCGCCGTGGCCATCTGGGCCCTGGCCGCCGACGGCTCGCTGCTGCTCGCCGGCCACTCCGGGTTCCCCGCCGCCGAGGCGCGCAGCTGGCGCCACACCCCGCCCGGGGTCCAGACGGTGGCGCGGCAGGCGATCCGTACCCGGACCACGCTGTGGAGCACCGGTCCGGCCACCCTGCGCGCGCCGAGCATCGGGGAGCGGACACTCGGCGAGCAGGCCACACGCGTCGCGATCCCCGCGCAGCTCGGCGGGCGGCTGCTCGGCGTCCTGGAGATCTGCTGGCCCGGGCCGGTCGGGGAGCTGCCCCAGCCGGTGCACCGCCAACTCCAGGCCCTGGCCGAGTTGTGCGCGCACACGCTGGACGTGGTCCCGGCCGCGGGTCCCGACTCGCTCGGCGGCGCCGTCGACCCCGGCCTGGTGGACCTGCTCGACTCCCTGTTGGAACCGGCGTTGATCCTGCAGCCGCGCCGGGACGAGGCCGGCGGGCTGGCCGACTTCCTCATCGCCCACGTCAACGAACGGTTCGTCGACCCGTCCGGCCGCCCGGCCGCGGCGATCCTGGGGCTGCCGTTCCTGAGCGCCTACCCGATGGCGGCCGAGGACGGCGGGCTGTACGAGCGGATCGAGCGCGTGCACGCCACCGGCGAGCCGTTCCACCACGACCGCACCGTGCTCCGGTCCCTGATCGCGGGGATCCCGGTGACCACCGCGCTCATGGTCGGGATCAGCCGGCTCGGCGGCTCCCTGGTGCTCACCTGGCACCCGGAGGACGAGGAGGCCCGGCTGGCCCGGCTGCTTCAGCACGCGCAGCGCCTGGGCCGGATCGGCGGCTTCGAGGAGAACCTGCTCACCGGGGAGGTGACATGGAGCGCCGAACTGCTGGAGCTGTTCGCCCTGCCGACCACCGCGCGGCCGGTGCCGATCCGCGAACTCAGCTCGCACGCGCACCCCGACGACGTCGCGGCGATCTCCCGTTTCGTGCGCACCGTGCTGCACCACCGCGCGCCGGCCTCCACCGCCTTCCGCCTGCTGCGCAGCGACGGGGTCCAGCGCTACATCCGCATCGTCGCCGAACCGGTGCTGGAGGACGGCACCATGACCGCGGTCCGCGGCGCCTGCCAGGACGTCTCCGCCCAGCACTGGACCGAGATCGCGCTGGCCGCCACCCGCGACCGGCTGGAGCACACCGAGCGTGAGGTCGAGGAGGGCAACCGCATGACGCTGCGGCTCCAGCGGGCGATCATGCCCGTGGAGCCGACCCTGATCGACGCCTCGGGGCTGCGGATAGCGACCCGGTACCGGCCGGCCGAGAAGGGCCACCTGGTCGGCGGCGACTGGTACGACGCCCTGGTCCTGCCCGACGGGCGGGTCCTGCTCGTCGTCGGCGACGTCGCCGGGCACGGGATCGACGCGGCCACCGAGATGGTGGCGCTGCGCAACGCGCTGCGCGGGCTGGCCGCGACCGGCGCCACCGCCGCCCAGATGCTCAACTGGCTCGGCACCGTCGCCCACCACCTGTCCGGGAACGTGGTCACCGCCACCGTCATCTGCGGTATCTACGACCCCGAAGACCGCACCCTGCGCTGGTCCCGCGCCGGGCACCCGCCGCCGCTGCTGGTCCGCGACGGCGTCACCACGGTCCCGCCGATGCCCGAGGGGATACTGCTGGGGACGCTGGGCGATGCCCGCTATGAGGAGCAGACCCTCCAGCTGCGGCCCGGCGACGTGCTCCTGATGTACACCGACGGCCTGATCGAACGCCGCGACCGCGACATAGAGGAATCGCTGCAGGACCTGATCACCCTGGTCCGGCCCGGAACCGGCTCGCTGGAGGAGCAGCTGGAGCATCTGCTGCTGCACAGCAGCGCCGACACCGACGACGACACCTGTCTGATCGGGGTCGAGGTGCGGTGAACGGCTGGCTTGCTAGAGGCACAGCCGGACCATCTGCCGCACAGCAGCGCCGACACCTATCTGATCGGGGTCGAGGTGCGGTGAGCAGCGGATCAGCCCGGATGTTTCACTCCCGGGAATCCGGCCATGAGGGCTGCGACCGCCTGCCGCCCCCCTCGGACGGTCAGCCGGCGCCCGGCCCGTGCCAGGCGCCGGTTCAGGCGGCGGGGTCGCGTCCGGTGTCCGGGACCGGCCCGGTCAGTGGGAACAGGTCTTTGACACCGGCCAGCTCCAGGACTCGGAGCACCGGTTGGGAAGGTGCGGCCAGAGTGATGGTGCGGTCATTAGCGGTAGCGCGTTGCAGGGTGTGCACCAGGACGCGCAGCCCCATGGAGTCCAGGAAGGTGATGCCCGAGCAGTCGATGCGCAGGTCCGTGGAGCCGTCCCAGCCCTGCTCGATCTCGGACTCGAACCGGGCGTGCGCGGCCAGGTCGACGTCGCCGGCGACGGTGAGTACCACGTGGTCCGCGAACTGTTCCGCGGTGCAAGAGAACTCCATGGCGGCTCCAAATCCTCGACTTCCCCGGCGACGAGCCGCCGACGGTGGTAGTGGACACCAGCTTTGGCCATTGCCACGGACTCTGTCAACTGATACCTGAATTGTTTCTCGTGATTTTTGTTTCATGAGTAAGCTGGCGGTCCGGTGGCGATCGAGAGAGTGTGGGAGAGCGGATATGGATCCTGAATCACGGTCCGAGCGGGCGGCGGTGGCCACCGAGGCCGGGACGGAGACCGTTCTGCTCCGGGTGCCGGCCGATCCCGACTACTTAGCGGTCATCCGGTCGGCCAGCGCGCACGTCGCGACGAAGTTCGGCTTCACGCTGCCGGAGGTCTCCGATCTGCGCCTGGCGGTCGATGAGGCGGGCGGGCTGTTGCTCCGGCACACGGTGCCCCAGCGGCCGACCGGCGGCGCCGCCGACCTGGAGTGCCGTTTCGTCCTGGAGCCGTCGGTGCTCCGCGTGTTCCTCAGCCTCCAGGCGCAGGACGTGGCCAAGCCCGCGGACGACGACTTCGGCTGGACCATTCTCAGTGCGTTGGTGGACGACATCCGGTGGCGGGCCGAGGGCCCGACGGTGCGGGTCGAGATATTGAAGCGCCGCTCGGCCGGGAGGTGAGGCGATGGAAACGCCCACCGAACCGCAGGACTATGCCCGCGAACGGGCCGCGGCGCGCGCCGCACTGGCCCGGCTCAGGAGGATGCCCTCCGACGACCCCGAGTACAACGGGTTGCGCGAGTACGTCATCGGCGAGTACATGTCCTACGCCCGCTACATCGCGGGCCGATTCCGCCAGCGCGGCGAGTCCCAGTCGGACCTGGAACAGGTGGCCTACGTCGGCCTGGTCAAGGCCGTCGACAACTTCGACCCCGACTACGGCGCGACGTTCCTCACCTACGCCACCCCGATGATCACCGGCGAGGTCAGGCGGCATTTCCGGGACACGACCTGGGATGTGCACGTCCCGCGCCGGGTCCAGGAGAACGCCCTGGCGGTGCGGGCCGCGGAGCGGGATCTCACCCAGCAGCTCGGGGTCCCGCCGAGCGCCAGCCAGATCGCCGAGCGTCTGGACCTGTCGGCCGACGAGGTCGCGGAGGCGTACGAAGCCAGTGCCGCGCACTCCGCCGCCTCGCTGGACGTGCCGGTGGCCATGGCCGACGGTGACGGCGCGAGCCTGGGGGACCTGATGGGCGACGACGACCCCGCGTTCGACCTGGTCGTCGACCGGGAGGCGCTCAAGCCGCTGCTCGCCGAACTCAGCGCCCGCGACAAGCGGATCCTGCTGATGAGGTTCTTCCGGTCGATGTCGCAGAAGCAGATCGCCGACGAGCTCGGGGTCTCGCAGATGCAGGTGTCCCGGTTGCTGACGCAGATCCTCGGGCGGCTGCGTGAGGGCGTCGAGGCCCGGCACTGAGGACGCCGAGCCGAGCTGGCCGTTTAGCGGGCGCCGAAGCGGTAATCCGTGGACGGTGCCCCCTGACGGCCTTGACCGGCGGGCGGCCCCGGGCCGCGGGCTGAAGCCCGCCGCCCGGCGAGTCGCCGACAACGGCGAACCGGTCAGTCGTCTGTGTGAGGTGAGAGAATGAGCGGGCCCGCCTTCGCTGCTCAGGCCCCCGTTCCGACGGAGTCGTTCCGCCACGAGGCCTTCCTGTACTCCGGCGACGAACACTTCGTGGCGGGCGCGACCACCTTCGTGCGCGGTGCCCTGGAGGCCGGACAGGCCGTCCTGGTCGCGGTCGTCGAGCCCCGGGCCCGGCTGCTGCGGCTGGCGCTGGGCCGGGACGCCGAACGGGTCGAGTTCCTGGACATCGCCGACGCCGGCCGCAATCCCGCCCGGATCATCCCGGCGTGGCAGGACTGGGTCGACCGGCACGCCGGCGACGCCCGGGGATTCCGGGGGATCGGCGAGCCGATCTGGGCCGGCCGCACCCCGAGCGAGATCGTCGAGTGCCAGCACCACGAGCGGCTGCTCAACACGGCCTTTGACGAGGGCCCGGGCTGGTGGCTGCTGTGCCCCTACGACCTGGACGCCCTGCCCGGTCCGGTGATCGAGCGCGCGTACGCCGATCACCCCGGCGTGGCGGTCGGCGACACCCGGCGGCCGGGCTTCGGCGGTGCCTACTCCGGCCCCGGTTCGGCGGCCCTGCCCGTCGCCGCCATGCCCGCCGAACCGTTGGAGGAGCCGGCGGGGCCGGTGTGGGAGCTCAGCTTCGATCTGGCGAGCCTGGGAACGATGCGCGACCGCGTAGCGGAGTTCGCCGAGCCCGTGGTGGGCCGGCGCGGAGCCGCCAACGCGGTCCTGGTGGTCAGCGAACTGGCGGCGAACAGCATCAAATACGGCGGCGGGGCCGGGATCCTGCGGCTGTGGCGCGACGTCGCGGCCCTGGTGTGCGAGGTACGGGACGACGGGGTCATCACCGATCCGCTGGCCGGGCGGCGCCGGCCCTCCGTCCTGGTGGGCGGCAAGGCCGGGCTGTGGATCGCCAACCAGGTGTGCGACCTGCTGCAGATCCGGTCGGCGCCGGGACGGGGGACCGTCGTCCGGGCCCGCCTCGGCGGTGCCGGCGGGGCTTGAGGCGCCGAGCTTGAGGCGCCGAGCTTGAGGCGCCGAGCTTGAGGCGCCGAGTCGCTTGAGGTACCGAGTCGCTTGAGTGCGAGTCGGCGGGGCCTGAGACGCACCAGCCGGCCCGGGCGATTCGGTGCCCGGGCCGACCGGCCTTCAATCAGCCGCCTTCAATCCGCGGCCTTTCAGTCCGTCGTCATCAGCCCGCCGTCATCATCCTGCCCATAGCCAGGAGATCGTCGGCGGTACAGACCGACTGCAGGCGCGGGAACACGGTTCGTTCCTCATGGACGATGTGCAGGTTGACCAGCTCCATCAGGTGCCGCAGCGTGGCCTCGAACGGCTCGTCGTCCGGCCGCATCTCGGCCAGCTCCTTCAGAGTCTGCTCGATCTGCGCGTGCTCGCGGTTCTCCCGGTCGGCCAGTTCCGCGCCGGTGTCCACGCTGTGGCGCACCGTCGGGTAGAGGAACTGCTCGGCCACCGACGAGTGCCGGACGATCCGGATCGTGGTCCGGTCGACCAACTCCTTGCGCTGCTTGGGACCGGCGGTCTCCCGGGTCTGGTCCAGCTCGTCGAACAGCGCCTGGACTTCCCGGTGGTCGTGGGTGAGGACCGCGATGACATCATCCTGCGCGTTCTCGTTCACTGGGATATCTCCTCTCACGGTCTACAAGTCGTTGATGACCCGGCGGAGTATTCCGCCCACGACGAGATAGAAGAGCGCCGCGATGCCGTAGTTCAGCACCACGTTGAGATCGTGGCTGCTGGGCGTGAAAAGGTTCAGGAACCAGGTCGCGAGCCAGCTCGCCCAGTCGCCGTCCGTGCTCACGATGTCGTTTCCACCGTTGGCGTTGAGCAGGACGAAGACAATGTGCGCCACGATGATGACGGCGATGATGAGGGTCGCCAGGAAGATGAGGTCACCGGGCGCGCGTCGGTGGTAGAACCGTGTGCGGGTCTCAGTGGTCACCAGAGAGATCCTTTCTCGGCAATGGAATCGATACCGCTTCGCCGCGGTATCGGCGGAAGGAACACGGTCCCCGCTTTCAGTGGCCGATTCATTGGTCGGCCGACTTCGGTCCTGATACCCGGTCCACAGAAATGAAACTGTGGATCTGTGCGTGAAGAACGATAAGACGGTGTGCGGTAACGGATATCCTCAGGACTTGGCCCCCCGGCTGACGATCCCTTCCTTCAGCTTGGCGATCGCGAATCCCCACGCCTGATCGACCCCGGTCTTGGGCGGCAGGGCGATCTCCTCGGGATTGGTGACGACGTCCAGCAGATAGGGGCCCGGCGCGGCCAGCGCCGTGATGACGGCGGCCTCCAGGTGCTCCGGCTCGGTGACCCTGGCCGCCTGCATCCCCATGGCGGCGGCGACCGCGGCCAGATCGGGGTTGGCCAGTCCGGTACCGAACTCCGGAAGCCCGCCCTGTTCCTGTTCGAGCTTCACCATGCCCAGCCGGCCGTTGTCGAAGACCACGAGTTTGACCGGGAGTCCGTGGGCGAGCGCCGTCAACAACTCGCCGAGCAGCATCGTCAGGCCGCCGTCCCCGCAGAACGCGACGACCGGCCGTCCCCGGTCCAGCGCCGCCGCGCCCAGCGCCTGCGGCAGCGCGTTGGCCATCGAACCGAGGTTGAAGGACCCGATGAGGCGGCGGGTCCCGCGCATCGTCACGC
The DNA here is from genome assembly GCF_018274385.1 of Catenulispora pinistramenti. Lineage (GTDB taxonomy): Bacteria > Actinomycetota > Actinomycetes > Streptomycetales > Catenulisporaceae > Catenulispora > Catenulispora pinistramenti. The sequence goes on from NZ_JAAFYZ010000029.1 coordinate 58,352, forward strand.
AGCGCGCCAGCCAGACCGTGGACATGCCGGTGTCGGTGGTGAACACGGTGTCGTCGGCGGCGTGGGTGTCGACGAGCGTGGCCAGCGCCTCGGGCCGGATCTTGGCCTCGCTGTTGTCCAGCCGGGAGCGGACCTTGCCCACCAGCCCGTGGTCGAAGTCCGGCTCGGTCAGCCGGTGCTGCCGGTTCTGCCAGTCCTCGTAGTCCGAGCGGGCGCGCTCCAGATGGGTCCGGTCCTGTTTGCCGCGCAGCCGCTTCAGCAGTGCCGTGACGCTCAGGCCGGCGTCGCCGACGATCCCGACGTCCACCGGCGTACGGCGGCCGATGTGATCGGCGTGGACGTCGATCTGCACGGTCGGGGTCTTGTCCGGCAGCCATTCCGGATAGGGGAAGTCCGTGCCGATCATGAGCAGGGCGTCCGCCGTCTCGAACGCCTCGCGGGTGGCGGGGTTGCCGATCAGACCGCTCTGGCCGATCTGGAAGACGTTGCCGTCCTCCAGCCCCTCCTTCGCCTTGAGGGTCAGGACCATGGGAGCGGCCAGCCGATCGGCCAGCTCCAGCAGCGCCTCGCGGCAGTCCCGGGCCCCGGCCCCGACGAGCATCGTCACGGTCTTGGCGTCGTCCAGGAGCCGCACGGCGCGGGTGATCTCCCCGTCGTCGGGGGTCAGGTGCGCGGGGACGCGGGTGATGTGCACGACGCTGTCCTTCGCCACCGCCGCCGAACCGATGTCGCCGGGCAGTGTGAGGACCGACACCCCGGGCTTGGCGTACGCGATCTGCACCGCCTGTTCCAGTACCCGGGGCATCTGGCTCGCGGCGGTCACGGTGTGCCGGAAGGCGGCCACGTCGCGGAACACCGCGTCGTTGTCGACCTCCTGGAAGTAGTCGGCACCCAGTTCGGCCGACGGCACCTGGCCGCAGATCGCCAGCACCGGCGCGTGCGACTTCTTGGCGTCGTAAAGGCCGTTCAGCAGGTGCAGCGCTCCGGGCCCCACCGTTCCCATGCAGACCCCGATGGTCCCGGTGAGCTGGGCCTGGGCGCTGGCGGCGAACGCCGCCGCCTCCTCGTGCCGGGTCCCGATCCACTCGATGCGTTCCTGCCGCCGGATCGCGTCCGTCACGGGGTTGAGCGCGTCGCCGACGACCCCCCACACGGTGCGTACTCCGAGGTCGGCCAAGGCGGTGACGATCTGTTCGGCGACAGTGGTCATGGCGTCCTTCCTCACGTCGGGTAGCGGTCCGGCCCAGAACGGGCCGGCACCGTGTCGTCGGTCACCAGCGCCCGTACCAGCGGCGCCGACCGCCCGCCGCCTCCTCGCCGCGGCGGATACCGAACCCGATCAGCCAGGCGGCGAACACGATCACGGCGATGACCCACAAGGCGTGCGCCGCGAAGCCGAGACCGCCCAGAACAAGAGCCACCAGGAGAACCAGCAGAATGACAGCCATGACGTTGTATTCCTCTCTGCGGGCCGCCATAGAGCTGGAATCGGAGCCCGCTGAATTGTTGTGAGGCGTCCTTGTGGCCAGCGATGGACATCTCAAACAACACAGCGGACCCCGAGCAGAAAAATCCGCGGACGAATCTCTGGAGAAGATCCGGCACGGACGCTCAGACCTGCGCGCCAATGCCCCGTCGTGAACGAGCCGGATCCATCGGCCCGGTCAGGACCGCGGATTCCGACCCCGATCCCGCGCGGCGGCGCGGTTCCGGATCACGACCGTGCCGTCGGCGCTGCCGGAGCGATCGGCGGCAGCGCGGCGGCGACCGCCGAGGCGACGGTGTACGGATCGCCGGTGGTGGTGGTCTGGTAGGAGTTCCTGCCGTGCGCCCACGCGTCGTCCATCGCGAAGAAGTCGATCGGCGCCGGGGTGGTCCCGGTGGACAGCGCGGTGTCCAGCGACGCGAAGTACGCCGACCAGCGCTTCGCGTACAGGTCCCGGATGATGCCGGAGTACTCGCGGGCCGCGTAGTCGCGCAGGCCGTTGTCGTCGGCCTGGGTGCGCTCGCCCCAGGTCGTGATGATCGAGCGGGCGTCGTACTGGAGCCGGGCCCGCTCGGCGGGGTCGGTGGACCAGGAAGCGGTGCCGGCCAGCCAGGTGCCGGCCAGGAAGTGCGGGTCGGTCGCGGTGAGCCGGTCCAGGGCCGCCTCGTCGGTGTTCCATTCGGTGACGAGCGTCCGGAACGTGCTCAGGTCCTTGGCGGTGTAGGCGGCGTCGATCTGGGGAAGCAGGACCCTGCTTCGGTTGTCGAGTGCCTGCCGCGCGGTGTTGACGAGGTCGAACTTGTAGGCGGATGTCGACCGCAACGCCGGGGCCACGTTCAGCAGATCGTGCAGTGCGGTCTGTACGGTGCTCGCGTCGTACCGCATCGCGCCGGGGGACCAGGACGCCGTGGTGGAAGCGGTCAACGAGGGCCGGGCCGTGAACAGACTGTCCTGGGGCTCGTCCCAGGTGCCCGAGGCCATGCTGTAAGGGCCCTGACGCAGCTGGTCCCACGCCGCGGCGGCGGCCGGATCGGCACCGCCGTAGCGGGCGGCGGCGTAGTCCGCGAACCAGGCGGACTGGTCGATGGGGGAGCTCGACCAGGCCAGATCGGCGAACAGCGCGAAGGCCGCGGGGTCGGTGCCGGTGCCCTCGGGCATGAAGGCGATGCCCCGCTCCATGCTCCCGCTCTTGGTCAGCCACTGGTGGAACCGTGACACCCACACCGCGGTGTTCGCCCCGAGCGTGCTCTTTCCGCCGAAGTCCGGGATGGTGCCGAAGGCGTACGGCGTCCCGCCCCAATCGGACTCACGGTCGAGGTTGTCATAGCGGTCCGACAACCCGTCGACGATCAGCATCCGGCTCTTGTCGACGCCGGCGAGCAACGCGGCCGAAGGATTGCTCTGCCATCCCAGGATGACCCAGGTCACACCGGGGTGCGCCCGCTCCATCGCGGACTGGATCGCGGTCGCCGCGGCGGTGACGTCGATGTCGCCGGGCGTGCCGCCCTCCTGCAGCGGGTCCATCTTGAACATCGTGCTGTTCCCGAAGGCCGCGGACTGCGCGGCGTAGTAGGCCGCCGCGACCTTGGCGAACACCGGATCGTTCGGATCCAGCCAGGACGGCCGGGTGAAGCCGCCCCAGTCGCCGGGGGCTATGACGTTCGTGCCGGGGTTGCGAGCGGTGAAGTCGGCGGGGACCGTGCCGAAGTAGCCGGGCAGGACCGGCGTCATCCCGAGGGCTCGGAGCTGGTCGCATATCCGGCGGCCCAGGGCGGCCCGGGCGTTGATGAGCTGTGCGGAGACCGGCCCGTCGAAGCTGTCCATGTTCTGCATCAGCCACCAGGGCTGGTGGGACGGCGACGGGATCCAGGACTGGAGATCGGCGGGGGAGTAGCCGAACTTCTGGAGCGCGTCGTAATACGGCTTCTCCCCGCCGACGGTCACCAGCATCTCGTTGATGCCGTGCAGGGCCAGCACGTCGATCTCGTGCTGGTAGTCGGCGAAGGTCCGGTAGGCGCCGGAATAGCCGGCGTCGGTGTCGTTGAGCGCGTAGCGGTTGGGGACGACCGCGGCGTCGGTGAACGCCGACGGCACCGCCGGCAGCCTCGCGGGCAGCCGGGTCGTGCTGCCGGCCGGGAAGCCGATGTCCACGTGTGCGACGTTGCGTAGATACCAGCCGACACCGGTGAGCAGCGTGGCCGGGGACGTGCCCCGCACCGTGACGGCGCCGGCCCGGCCGGACACGGTGAACGAGTCGGCGCCGGTGGCGGAGCGGGGCTCGGCGATCAACGAGATCTGCCTGGCCTGCGCGGGCAGCAAGCGGTGCACGCTCGCCACGGCGGCGCCGGTGTTGAAGGGGGCTGCTCCGGGCTTGGCCGCCAGGGCACTGGCCGCCGTGGCACTGGCCGGTGCGGCGACCGCGCCGAGGGTAGTCAGAGCCAGGGATACGATCCCGGCCATGGCTCTGGCAACGAGAGGGATTCTTCTCATGACGTCTCCGTTTCATTACGAACGGTTCGTTAGATAATCTGGGCGGACAAGACCGCTGTCAAGACCCGTATTGACGAGCCCTGCATCACCCGACTGAAGGAACGACGCAGACCATGTCCGATCAGGTGGCCACCGGCCCGCACGTGCTGCGGCGGATCAACATCAGCGCCGTCCTCGGCGCCCTGCGCGCCGCCGAGGACGCCACCGCGCGGGTGTCCGACCTGATGGCGGCCACCGGCCTGTCCCGGCCCGCTGTGACCCGGGCGCTCGCCGCCCTGGGCCGGGCCGGGGTTGTGGAGTTCCTGGACGCCGAACCCACGGCGCTGGGCCGCCCGGCGGCCCGGGCGCGGTTCCGGGCCGAACTCGGGCACGTGGCCGGGATCGACATCGGACCGCGCACCATGACCGTGGCCATCGCCGACCTGTCCGGCGCGGTGCGGGCCCACCGGCGGCTGGCCACGCCGCCGGAGCCGACCGGGCCGCGGCTGGTCGAGCTGATGCGCTCGGGGCTGGAGGAGCTGGCGCGGGAGGCGGGGGTCCCGGTGGGGAGCCTGTGGGCGGTCGGCCTCGGCACGCCCGGCATCGTCGACCACGAGCGCGGCGTCGTCGTGGTGGCGCCGAGCATCCCGGGCTGGACCGGACTGCCGATGCTGTCCGGGCTGCGGGACTGGCTGGGTTGTCCAGTGCTGATCGACAACGACGTCAATCTCGCGGTGCTGGCCGAACGGCAGGTGGGTGCGGTCGGAGCGGCCGGCACGACGATGCTGTACGTGCACTGGGGCGAGCGCATCGGGGCCGGGCTCGTGGTCGACGGCAAACCGTATCGCGGCGCCTCCTCGGCGGCCGGTGAGCTCGGGTTCCTGGACCTGCTCACCCCCGTGGACGACACTCCGCCCGGAGTGGCCGGCGGCCTCGGCCCGTTCGAGCGGCTGGCCGGTGCTGCCGAGATCCGGCGGTTGGCAGGGATCGATGACGGGACCTCGGCCGGCGATCCTGCCGACCGCGCCGAGGCTGACCGCCGCGACGCCGCCGACCCCGCCGATCGCACGGACCGCGCCGACCTCCGGCCGTTCTTCGACGCGATCGCATCCGGGGAACCCGCGGCCATGGCGGTGCTGGACCGAGTCGCGGGCCGCTTCGCCCGAGGCCTGGCCGCCATGGTCCTGATGCTCGACCCGGGCCGGGTGGTCATCGGCGGCGGCCTCGCCCACGGCGGCGACGTCCTGCTCGACGCGGTCCGGCGGCGCCTGGAGCCGTTGCTCTTGGTGCCCTGCGAGGTGCGGCTCTCAGCACTGCGCGAGAACGCGGTGGCGCTCGGCGCGGTCCGCATGGCCCTCGATCATGCCGAGCAGCGGCTGACAGACATGTGACAGCGCTGTATTTCGTCACGCGCCAGCGACACCGAGACGAAACGCGAATCGTCACTGTCCACGTGACGAAACTCGGCCAGATTCCCTTTGTGGAGAGGGCAAGGAGCGACTGTCGGTCGCAGTCCGAGGCGAGTGTGTACAGTGCCGATTATGACTCGTACAACGTATTCACCGTCACGCCGTTCCGTCCTCGTCGGCGGGCTCGCGGCCGCCGCGGTGGTCAGTGCGCAGGCCCTTCCGACGGCTGCCGCGGCCGCCACGGCCGAGCGTCCCGGCGGCCACGGTGCAGACCTGGCGCTCACTCACGTGACCGTCGTCGATCCCGTTGACGGCCGGGCTCGCCCGGATGTCACGATCCTGATAAGCGGCGGCCGGATCGTGCGAACCGGGCCGTCCGCCCTGGTGCCGATCCCGGACGGCGCGACCGTCGTCGCTCTGCGCGGCAAGTTCGTGATCCCGGGCCTGGCCGACATGCACACGCACGGCCTGGCCTACGAGCAGATCGACCCGGCGCTGTATGTGGCCAACGGGGTGACCACGGTCCGGGACATGGCCGGCAACGCGCTGGTGCGGGGTTTCCGCACGAAGATCGAGGCCGGGACGCTGCTGGGCCCGCGCTACACGGTCGGCAGCCGGATCGTCGACGGCTCGCCCTCGATCTGGGATCCCAAGCTGCTGGACGTGATCTCCGTGGCCGACGCCGACGACGGCCGTCAGGCGGTGCGCCAGGCGATCTCCGAGGGCGCCGACTTCGTGAAGGTGTACTCGCGGGTGTCGGAGCCGGCGCTGCGGGGGATCGCGGCCGAGGCGCACGCGCAGGGGATCCGCTTCGCGGGGCACTGCCCGGACGAGGTGCCGATGGCCGAGGCGGCCGAGCTGGGCCAGGCCAGCTTCGAGCACATGTTCTGGACGCTGCTGGGCACCTCGTCACAGGAGTCTGAGATCCGGGCCCGGATCCACCAGATCCGGCTGGCCCTGGGCGATTACGCGGGTTGGTTCAAGGACATCCACCCGCTGGAACTGCTGGCGTCGAGCACCCACAGCAAGGCCAAGGCCCAGGCCTTGTACGCGCGGTTCGTCGAGCATCGCAGCCGTCAGGTACCGACCCTGATCATGCACCAGAGCCTGGACTACGCGCGCACGCTCGACCAGCACGACCCGCGTAACGCGTACCTGCCCGCGTCGTCCCAGGGCAGCAACGACTACGCCTTGGAAGAGCTGTATCTCAAGGACCGGGCGCCGAGCCAGGACGCCGGCTGGGCCGGGCTGTTCGAGCGCCGGTCGCAGCTGGTCGGCGAGATGCACCGGGCCGGCGTGCCGATCATGGTGGGCACGGACACCGGCACCCCCGGCGTGTTCCCCGGCTTCGCCGTGCACGACGAGTTGCGCCTGCTGGTCCGGGCCGGTCTCAGCCCGCGCGCCGCGCTCTACGCCGCGACCGTCGAGCCGGCGGACTTCCTCGGCGTCGCGACCGGCCGGGTCGCCGAGGGATACCTGGCCGACCTGGCGGTGCTGGACGCGAATCCGTTGCGGGACATCACGAACACCACGAAGCTGTCCGGCGTCGTGGTCCGCGGCCGCTATGTCGGGCCGGACGAGCGTACGCAGCTTCTGGCGGACGTCGCGAAGGCTGCGGCCAGCATGCCAGACTCCGCTGTGGCCTCGGCCGGATGCCCTTGCCACAGTTGAGAATCGCTGCCTTACGGGCCCTGCTTCACAGCATCACGAAGGGCGCGCCGGTTCCAGCATCAGGCCGAATCCGTCCAGGAGGCGCTCCAGTCCGAACTCGAAGAGGGCTTGCGACTCAGTGGCCTGCAACGCCTCCTCGCCGAACCGCGACACCATCGGCAGGTTCCGCGAACTGCGGTCGAACGCCTCCTTGCGCGCCGCCATCCAGTCCCGCCGGTTGAGCCCGCCGGTGCGCGGCCCGTGGCCCTGGGCCAGCGCGATGCTCTGCACGAACGAGCTGACCAGCGCCGCGATCTGCACCATGGCCGAGTACGGGAATCCGCAGCCGGCCACCGCCCGCAGCCGCCAGTCGGTGTAGGCCAGGAGATTCGTGCTCGCCGGCGGGTGCGAGATCAGATCGGCGACCCGGGGCAGCCACGGGTGTGCCTGATACAGCGCCCACTCCGAGCGCGCCGACAGCTCCAGCCTCGCCCGCCAACCCTGCGGCCCGCCGCTGTCGGGCAGCGACCGCTCGCCGAACACGGCGTCGGTGATCAGGTCGATCAGCTCATCGCGCCCGGAGACGTACCGGTACAGCGACATCACCCCCACGCCGAGCCGCGCGGCCACGCCCCGCATGGTCAACGCCTGCGCGCCCGCATCGTCGGCGAGTTCGATCGCGGCCCGTACGATCTGCTCGACGCCGAGCGGCATCCGCTCGGCCGGCTCCACGCCGCGCTCCGCCACCCGCTCCCGATAGGCCTTGCTACGACACGCGCGCGAGCAGTACCGCGGCGGGCGCCCCCGACCCGCCGACGTCAGCGCTGTGCCGCAGACCCGGCAGTCCATCGGCGCTCCTTCCCTCACGCGTCCCCGACTGAAGCATATCGTCTCGTTCAGCGTGACGAAAATGACCTCGAAGGCGGACCGCTCCTGGCTTTTCTTCCGGCAGGCTGCCCGCGGCATACGGCGTATTTCCGACTCGCACCTCGGACCTCACGATGGCTGTGCGCCTTCCAGTCGCCTCAGCCATGGGGGAGTGCTTGCATCGCTTGTGACCGTCATGCACGGCGTGCTGCGAGGAGATCGGAATGGACGGCGAGTCTGCCTACGAGCTGCCGACCGGCAGGTACGCGCGTTGGCGGGAGCGCTGGAGCCGCAGCGTCCTGGGCAACGTGTGGCGCGGCGGCACGCAACTGGAGCTGCTCCGGCGTTCCATGGCCTTCGCGACGCTGGGCCTGGTGGCCCTGGCGCCGCTGCTCGTGGTCGTGGCGGCGGTCAGCCCGTCGTCGCAGAAGGGGCTCGGGCAGTGGGTCGTCGACGGGATGGGCCTTCCCCCGAATACAGCAGTGCCGGTGCTGCGGCTGTTCGCGGCGCACCATCGCGAGGTCGGCCAGATCGGGATCCTCGGCCTGGCGCTGCTGGCGGCGTTCGGCCTCGCCTTCGTGACGGACGTCCAACTCAGCTACCAACGGATCTGGGAGATCCCGCCGGAGTCCTGGCGGCAGGCCTGGCGCCGGGCGGTGTGGCTGGCCGCCCTGATCGGCTACCTCGCCTTCGAGGTGGAGAGCGGGGCGTTGCTGCGGCACGGACCGGTGGAGCAGGCCATGCGGATCATCGTCTTCGTCACCGCCGCGCTGTCGTTCTTCTGGTGGGGGCAGTATTTCCTGCTGGCCGGCCGGGTCCCCTGGGGCTGGCTGCTCCCCGGTGCCCTGGCGACCGTCGCGGGCCTGAGCGGCCTGCGGGCGTTCTCGGCGCTGGTGTTCAAGCCGATGATCGCCTCCAGCGCGAAGGACTACGGCATGGTCGGCGTGGTCCTGGTGGTGCTGTCCTGGCTGATCGGCGTGGGCTTCGTCATCTTCGGCGGGGCGCTGGCCGGGCGCTACTACTGCGAGCGGGTGATCAATCGCCGGGCGGTCGGCTGACGTCTCCGCGCCGCCGGCGGCTCGCCACCGTTTGATACCGCGAGCGCCGGACAGGAGGACGCTTCACGACGATCGACTTCACCGGAAGGGATCCACCATGAGTGTCGGTGACAAGGCCAAGCACACGGCCCAGGACGCCAAGGGCAAGATCAAGGAAGCCGTCGGCAAGGCCACGGGGAACGAGCAGACCCAGGCCGAGGGCCAGGCCGATCAGGACGTGGCGCACGCCGGGCAGGCCGCCGACAAGGCCAAGGAGACCGCGAAGAACGTCGGTCACCAGGCGACGGGCAAGGCCAAGGAAGTGGCCGGGGCCGTCACCGACGACGACGGCCTGGAGGCCAAGGGCAAGGCCGAGCAGCTGATCGCGAAGGGCAAGCAGCACCTCAACAAGTAAGTGGTAGGGCTTCGCGGGTTCCGGGCCGGTCCCGGGGCCCGTGGCGGCATACCGCGAACCAGCCGCCCAAGGTTTTAGGAGCAGACGATGACAGCTTGGATCCGCGTGTTCCCGGGCTCGGCCTTACCGGGCCGCCTGACCGCCGAGGACGTCGAATACCTCGACGGCGCGCTGCGCAACGCGTACGGCGTCTTCCCGCACGACCCGGCCACCGGGCTGGACCTGGCTCGGACGATGGCCGCGAGTGTCCTGAACCGGCGCGGCCTGGACGCCGCCACGCTGCTGCGTCCGTTCCACGCCTCGCCGAACTCTGACGCCGGGGAGATCCGGCAGACCCTGGACGCGCTGGCGGTCGCCATCGACCGGATCGCGGTCGATGGCGGATAGGAACCGGCTCACCGCACGCCGAGTGCCTGCTCCAGCTCAGCCTTGGTCATCTTCGACCGGCCCTGGATATTGCGGTGTCGGGCCTCGTTATAGAGCTGAGCCTTGGTCCGGCCGCGCGGCCCGCTGCGTCCCGAGCGCTTGCCCCCGCGCTGCCCGGAGGAGATGTCGGTCTTGGACAGCCGGCTGGAGTGCTCGGCTTCGCCCTTGCGGGCTCGTTCCTTGTTGACAGTGCGCGCCGCGATCTCCTCGGCTCGCTTCTCCGATACTCCGCGTTCCTCCGCCTGATCCTTGATGTGCTCGTATTGGCGTTCGCGCTTTGCACTCCACGCTTTGGGCATGATGTCCTCCCTCGGCTCGGTGATGTCCGGGCTTTCCGAACCAACGATTTCGCGCCCGCATGCCCGGTGTCGCAGCGGATAAACGGCCGTTTATCTCCTGGGACCCTGGATATACGTGGTGCTTACGTCTATCGAGTCAGAAGGATTCTGAGATGCAGGACACCCTCGAATACGTGATTGGCAGCCGGGTCCAGTGTGCCGGGGATGATTGCGGCGAGGTGGCGTTCGTCGTCGTCGACCCGGTCGCCGACAAGCTCACCCACCTCGTGGTCCGGCCTGACGACAGCATCGACCTGGCCCGCCTGGTTCCGGTGCACATCGCTGTACCCGGCGCCGACGGCGTCGAACTGAACTGCACGCGCGCCCGCTTCGACGAGTTCGAACCCGCGTCGCAGACCTACTTCCTGCCCGACGCGGAGCGTCTCGGGGTCGGCGCCGCCGGCGGTGAGCGGGTCCTGGAGTGGCCGCTCTACGGGCTCGTGCTGAGCCCCACCAACATCATGGGCATCGCGCCGGGCGCGGACCCGCTGCCCACCACGACCGTGGAGCACATCCCGGTCGGCGAGGTCGGCGTCCGCCGGGGCGAGCGCGTCCACGCCGCCGACGGCGAGATCGGCCGCGTGCGGGGCCTGGTGGTCCTGACCCCGGACAGCTCCGTGACCCACGTGCTCCTGGACGAGGGACACCTGTGGGGCCGCAAGCGGGTCGCCATCCCGATCCGGGACGTGACCGGGATCGGTGCGGACGGGGTGGAGGTGCGGCTGACCAAGGACCAGATCAAGGACTTGCCGCCGGTGGACGTCGCGGGGTTGGAAGCCGAGTCGGCCGACACCGCCGGCTGACGGCAAGCTTCTGATCCATTCGAGTGGGGCCCGTTTCGTCGTGGCGATCCCGGGCACGCGGACCCGATGAACGCAAACCCAGTCGCCGACACTGTCCCGCCCATGCCGGCACCGCCGGTTCGCCCCGGTGGTCCTGAGCCTGAGCCGCCGATTCCGACACCGCCGGTTCGCCCCGGTGGCCCTGAGCCTGAGCCGCCTGTTCCGACGCCTCCGAGGCCCGGTCCCGGCCCCGGCCCCGAGCCCGTCCCGCCGCCGCGGCCCTTCCCCGAGCC
>NZ_JAAFYZ010000290.1 GCF_018274385.1 Catenulispora pinistramenti
CGATTGAAGCGGCTTTGACCAGCCCCAGGCTGATCAGGCTCTCGGCGCTGGCGACGATCGTCTCCTCTGTGGACCGCGTCTCCCAGCCCAGTACTCGTCCTGCCTTGCTGCCATCAGCCTTCTTCACCTTTCCCAGTTCCGGCAGGAACGGCCGCAACGACTTGTCGAAAAGCGCTGCCATCCGCACCAAGGCATCCGGCAGTACCCGCGTCGGTACCCGCCTGCCCGCCGCACCGAGCTGATCGTGCACCACTCGCGCGATGTCGGCGATCCACATCGGCGGGCCCGCGACCGCCAGGAACCGTTCGCCGGCGGCCGCCGGGTCGGTCATCGCGCGCAGGTGCAGCTCGGCCAGATCGCGGACGTCCACCACGGAGTACGACAGCCGTGGCAGAGCGGGCAGATCACGGTCGAGCAGGCGCTGGATGAGTATCAAGGACGTCGGCAGCTCGCTCCCGAGCGCCGGCCCGAGAACGCCGCCCGGGTTGATCACCGTGAGCTCCGGCGATCCGCCCCGGCGTTTCACGAACTCCCACGCCGCGCGCTCGGCGAGGGTCTTGGATTTCGCGTAGGCGCCGACGTGGGGCCCGTCGAGTTCGGTCCAGTCCTGCTCGCTGAGCGTCTTGCCGCGGTCGGCGTGGCCGTAGCTGATCGCCGCGAACGACGACGTCAGCACCACCCGCCGTACTCCCGCCTCGCCGGCGGCGCGCAGGACGCGCAGCGTGCCGTCGCGGGCCGGGACGATCAGCTCGTCCTCATGCTCGGGCACTCCCCAGGGGAAGGGGGACGCCACGTGCAGCACGTGCTCGCAGTCCTTCGCCGCGTCGGCCCAGCCGGCGTCGGCGGTGAGGTCGGCGTACGCGAAGCTCAGCGCATCGCCTGCCTCGACGCCGGACGTACGCAGCATCGCGCGCACCGCCTCCTCGCGCGCGGGGGAGCGCACCGTCGTTCGCACGCTGTGGCCCGTCTGGAGTAACCGCAGGATGCAGTGCACTCCCACGAAACCCGAACCACCGGTCACCAGCACCGTCATCGCAGCCTCCGCACTCTGGTCACTCTCGCTTCGCTTCGAGGCTAGCACTTTTCTGACCATGCGGTCAGTTTTTTCTGACGCATCGGTCATCTTTCCGCCGGCTCCTAGAATGGCTCCATGCCCTCGCAGCCCCCCGATGCCAAGCCGCCGACACCGGTCACCCCGAAAGGCCGCGGCACCAAAGAGGGCCTGCTGAAGGCGGGGGAGGCCGTGGCCGAACGCGACGGCCTGGCGGGCCTGAGCGTCGCGGCGGTCACCGCGCGGGCGGGCGTCGCCAAGGGCACGTTCTACCTCTACTTCCCCGACCGCGACGCGTTCGTCGACGCCCTCCACCAGCGCTTCTACGAGCAGGTGTCGGATGCCGTCGGTGCCGCCGCGGCAGGCCTGGCCCCGGGCCGGGACCTACTGGTCGCGGCGATCGAGGCGTATCTGGACGTGTGCCTGGCCAACCGTGCGGTCAAGGCGCTCATCTTCGAGACCCGGGCCCACGGCAGCCTGACCGGCGCCATGCAGGAACGGGTGACGCTGCTGGCGAACCTGGCCGAGCCCAGCGTGAAGGCGCTCGGCCTGACCCCGACGAAGATCAGCTCCCGCCTCATCCTGGCCCTCACCTCGGAGGCAGCGCTCATCGAGCTGGAGGCGGGACGCAAGGTCCCCGCCGCCCGCAGAACGATCCGCGCACTCCTGGACCCGGTTCCGTAGCGTCCGCCGACCGGCCGGGGATAATCGACCCCATGCCGCCGACAGTGCTCACCCAGGACACGCTGAACCGCACCCTGCTGGCCCGCCAGGGCCTGCTGACGCCGCACACCGGCGCCCTGGCCGACACTGTCGAGGCGATCGGCGCGATCCAGGCGCAGTACTGGCCGGCGGTCGCGATCTCGCTCATCACCCGCAACAGCACCGCGACTCTGGAGTCCGTCTACGACGCGTTCGAGCGCCGCGATCTCGTCGTCGGCTCCTCGATCCGCGGGACGGTGCACGCTGTCAGCCGCGCGGAGCATCCGCTCTACGCCGCCGTCTCCGAGGCGACCGACGCCGACATCGTGGCCGCGCGTAACGAGGGCAAGGACCCAGGGATGCGGGCGCTGCGTGCCGCGGTACTGGAGTTCGCGGCTGAGAAGCCGCGCAGTGCTGCCGAGTTCGCGGACTTCGCCGCACAGTGGGTCGAGGCGAACCCCGGCCGCATGTCCGAGCCCAACCTCGAGTACCACCAGTCCCGCAACTGGCGCCCGATCTACCGCAGCAATGCCCTGATCCGCTTTCCGTCGGACGGGCGCTGGGCGCCGGCCACCGGCCCCAAGACCTACCTGTACTCACCCGAGCGCGCGGCCGATCCCGACGCCGCGATCGCCGGCCTCGTGCGACGTCATCTCGCCGCGTTCGGCCCGGCCGCCGCGGACGACACGGCCGCGTGGCTCGGGCTCAAGGTGACCCGCGCCCGCCCGATCCTCGAAGGCTTCGCGGACCTGGTCACCTACACCGACGAAGCCGGTCGCACCCTCTACGACCTCCCCGACGCCGAACTCGCCGACCCGGCCGCCAAGGCCCCGCCGCGCCTGCTCCCGCGCTTCGACAGCATCCTGTTGGCGCACAACGCGAAGCACCGCCAGCGCATCATTTCCCGCGAGTACTGGGAGCGCGTCTACAACGGCAAGAACCTGCAGATCCTGCCGTCGTTCCTGATCGGCGGCTACGTCGCGGGCATCTGGTCGGTGGAGGCGAAGAAGAAGGTCGCCACGCTCACCCTGGAGCCGTTCCACAAGCTGGCCAAGGCCGACGCCAAGGCGCTGACCGCGGAGGCGGAGCGGGTGCTGCGGTCGCAGGCACCGGACTCCGCCTCGCACGCGGTCCAGATCGCCGAGTGATCGCTGAGTGACGGCCGAGTGATCCACCGGGCAATCGCCGAATAGTCGCCGAGTCCTCCTCGCCGAGTCGCCGACTGGGGCCGGCCCTCAGCTCTCGAACATCGGGAAGATGTTCTTCAGCGCGGTCGCCCGCCCCTTCGGCTCCTCCCACTCCTCCTGCCGGCCCAGCGCCGTGAGGTCCAGGATCGAGTACGATCCGCCGAAGTCCACCCCGCGCGCGTAGGTCGAGTAGGTGTGGAACACGTCCTCGCCGACGCGCAGGAAGCAGCTCATGCCCGGTTGCTCGCCCGGGTCGTCGGCGTACCCGTTCAGCCCGGCCGTACGCAGCTCGGCCTCGTCGCGGTAGTTCCAGGTCACCGGCTCGCCGGGACGGAACGAGACGTTGAAGTCGTAGTTGAAGTCGCTGTGCTGCGCGGAGTAGAAGGGCAGGTCCCAACCACGCTTCGCGCTGTAGGCGGCGAGCTTCTCATACGGCGCGCGGGCCACGAACACATACCGCGTCTCGCGCTCCTCCAGGTGGCGGAACACCGCGTCGGACATCTCGTCGATCCCGGCCGTGCAGTTCGGGCAGGCCGCGTCCCACTCCGGGTCGAACATGACGTGCTGCACGATCAGCTGGTGGCGCTGGGCGAACAGGTCCAGCAGCCCGACCTCGCCGTCGGCGCCGACGAACGTGTACTTCTTGTCGACCCGGACCATCGGCAGCGACCGGCGCTCGGTGTTGAGGGCGTCCTGCGCCCTTCTCAGTTCTTTCTCCTTGGCCAGGAGGGACTTGCGCGAGGCAAGCCACTCTTCCCTGGTCACGACATCGGGAAGGCTCATGGGCGCACGGTACCGCCGGGGTCCGACAAGAATCGGCACCGGGAATCGGTGCCTGGAATCGGCACCGAGCATCGGCACCCCGGCGGCGCGAGCCGTCAGTACCGAGACTTCGGCCGCTCCTGCAGAACGTCGTCCAGGTAGATGTCGACCTTCTCGTTGTAGACGGCCGCCAGCCCGGTGATCTTCTGGACCTCCGGGAACGGTGTCCGGTAGCCCCAGATGATGTCGTTGTGCACCTGCTCGCCGACCTGCACCGACCAATACGTCGCCGCCCCCTTGTACGGGCAGTGCGTGACGGTCTCCGACGGCCGCAGCACGTCCTGGTTCAGCGCCGTGATCGGCACGTAGTAGCGCGGCGGCAGCCCGGTCTCGAACAGGATCATGCTGTTCGGCGAGTCGGCCAGCACCACCCCGTCCAGCTCGGCTCGGAAGCGCCGGCTGGAGGACAGCACGTCGATCCGGCTGTACGGGTCGCGCGGGTGCGTGTAGATCGGCTCGTCCTCCTCGAACCAGTCGAAGGCGTCGAAGTCGAAGCGGACCGCGTCCCGCAGCTCCTCCAGCGGGGACTCCGGCACCGTCCGGGCCTTCCCGGCCGCGGTCGCCCCGCCGGCCAGCACGTCATGCACCTGGGCGTCGCCCCGGCTCGGCGAGTGCTCGGTCTCCCCGGTCGGCTTCAGCTCGGCGAGCACGTCCTCGGCCGGCACGTAGTAGGTCGGGTAGAACGGCTTCTCCCAAACGAGCAGCGGCCGCAGCGTGTCCGCCACCAGCCGGTTCTCCAGATAGAGCCGCACGCGCTTGGCGCCGGTCTCCACTTTCACGCGCCCGCGGGCGTTGTCGGCCATGGTCCTGCCGCCTTTCGGATCGGATCTGACAGCTTCAACACCCCGATCTTGCCAATCCATCTCATCGGCTCGACACGGGTTCCGCCATGATCCGAACCCCACCCCCCCGTGCCATTCAGACCAGCTGGTACCCGGCGTCCTCAATAGCGTCCCGCACCGCGGCGATCTCCAGTGCCGCCGCGCTGGTCACCAGCGCCCGCTTGCCCGGCAGGTCGATCTCGACCGCGCTCACCCCGGGCAGGGCGGTCAGGGCCTCGGTGACGGCGTCGCTGCAGTGCCCGCAGCTCATGCCCAGCACGCTGTAGGCGGTGGTGCCGGCCGGGTCGGCGCCGGCACTCCGGTCGGCACTGGCACTCGGGTCGGCACTGGCGCTGGTGTCGGCGACGGCGGTCATCCACTGCTCCTGGCAAGCTCGGGTTCGGTTAGCGCGGCCGACGCTACGCGGCCGGGCCGGATCCAGCGGGCGCCACGCCGCACCCCGGCCTGGATTCCCGCCGAAAGAAGCAGGAGCGCCACCCCGACGATGCCGTCGGCCCAGTAGTGGTTCGCGGTGACCAGGACGACGGTGATGGTCAGAACTGTGTGCACCGGGCCGATCCAGCGCCACTTGCTCGGTGAGACCCGCCAGACCGTGAAGCCGACCAGGACCGCCCAGATCACGTGGACCGAGGGCATCGCCGAGAGCTGGTCCGGGGAGTTGGCGTCCATCGCTCCGTAGACCGACTGGTGGAAGTACAGAGCGGTGTCCGTCAGGTGCGCCTCGGCGATCATCCGCGGCGGTGCCACCGGGATCAGCTGGATCGCCAGCGCGAAGGCGGTGGCCATGGCCATCGTGGTGCGGGCCCGGGCGTAGTGCTCGCGGTGCCGGACGAACAGCCAGATCAAGAAAATGATCATGCAGGTGAAGTGCATGGAGGCGTAGTACAGATTGAAGAACTTCACCACGGTCGGGTGCGCCGGGAAGAACAGCCCCTGCAACCAGTGCTCGCTGGGCAGGAACAGGTCCCGCTCGGTGTCCCAGATCCACTTGCCCCGGCTCAGCGCGCCGTCGACCTTCATCACCGACAGCTGCCCGGCGACCTGCCACAGCCCGAACAGCCCCAGCACGGTCCCCAGCTCGCGCGGGAACGGCATGTACTTCACGAGCACGGGCTTGCGGGAGACGTACATGCCCGCCGCCAGCACCATCAGGACGCCGCACAGCCAGAACGCCATCTGATAGGGCATCATCCAGTGCACGGGGGACTCCAGAAGGCTCAGCGGTGATCAATGGCCCAGCTTAACGTTGCCGTCCGAAGAACGGACGCCCGGCTGCCGCCGGCGCCGGACTCCGGCGTACCCGCGCGATCACAACGGATCTTGACTGGACCCCCCACCGCACACCAGGGTATGAGCCTGTACCGTCAGCACCGTCGCAAAACCCTGAACGTCACACAGCCCGCGGTCACCGTCCCCGTGCCCGCCAAGCGTTGACCCGAGGTAGGCACCTATGCCCGCGCGCACCGGCATGCTCACACTCCAGCAACTCCGCGACCTGATCTCGGTCGGCCGCGTCGACACCGTCCAACTGGCCATGACCGACATGCAGGGACGCTTGCAGGGTAAACGGTTGTCGGCGGAGTTCTTCCTCGACGAGGTGGCCGCGCACGAGGCCGAGGCGTGCAACTACCTGCTGGCCGTGGACGTCGACATGACCCCGGTCGACGGCTACGCCAACGCCAGCTGGGAGGCCGGCTACGGCGACTTCGTGCTCAAGCCGGACCTGAGCACGCTTCGCAACGTCCCCTGGGAGCCGGGCACCGCGCTGGTGCTGGCCGACGTGGTCGACCACCACAGCGAGCCGGTCGTGCAGAGCCCGCGCCAGATCCTGAAGAAGCAGCTCGACCGCCTCGCCGAGCGCGGCTGGACCGCCTACGTCGGCACCGAGCTGGAGTTCATCGTCTTCGACGACTCCTACCAGGACGCCTGGCGCAAGGGCTACCGCGACATGCAGCCCTCGGTCCACTACAACGGCGACTACTCGATGCTCGGCGGCGCCCTGGTCGAGCCGCTGCTCAAGCGGATCCGCACCGGCATGGCCGGCGCCGGCATGTATGTGGAGTCCGCCAAGGGTGAGTGCAACCTCGGCCAGCAGGAGATCGGCTTCCGCTACCGGGACGCGCTGACCACCTGCGACAACCACGTGATCTACAAGAACGGCGCGAAGACCATCGCGATGCAGGAGGGCAAGTCCCTCACCTTCATGGCGAAGTACGACCACCGCGAGGGCAACTCCTGCCACATCCACCTCAGCCTGCGCGGCCCCGGCGACTCCGCGGTGATGGCCGACCCCGAGCGGCCGTACGGCTTCTCGGAGATGATGGAGCACTTCCTGGCCGGGCAGCTGGCCTTCCTGCGGGACTTCACCTTGATGTACGCGCCGAACATCAACTCCTACAAGCGTTACGCGCACGGCTCCTTCGCCCCCACCGGCATCGCCTGGGGCCGCGACAACCGCACCTGCTCGATGCGGGTCGTGGGCCGGGGCCCGTCGCTGCGGATCGAGAACCGGGTGCCCGGCGGCGACGTCAACCCCTACCTGGCGACCGCCGCGATGGTGGCCGCCGGGCTGGCCGGGATCGACCGGGAGCTGAAGCTGCCGGCGGAGTTCACCGGCAACGCCTACGAAGCCGACATCCCCCGGGTGCCGGACATGCTCAGCGAGGCCGTCGACTACTTCTCCTGGAGCGAGCCGGCCCGGGAGGCCCTGGGCAACGACGTCGTGGAGCACTACATCACCATGGGCCGCGTGGAACTCGCGGCCTTCCAGTCGACCGTGACCGACTGGGAGCGGTTCCGCTCCTTCGAAAGGATGTGAGGCCGCATGCCGGCGCCTCTCATCGGGCTGAGCATGTACCAGGAGACCGCCACGTGGGGGGCGTGGAAGAACGTCCCCGCCTCGCTGCTCCCGCACGCCTACATCGACTCGGTGACCCGGGCCGGCGGGACCCCGCTGCTGTTGCCGCAGCACCTGGAACACGACGCTGAAGAGCTCCAAGCCGAGGCCCGGCACGTGGTCTCCGTCCTGCACGGTCTGGTCCTCACCGGCGGTCCGGACCTCGACCCGGCCGGGTACGGCGCCGTCCGGCACCTGGACACCGACACCCCGCGCAAAGCCCGTGACGCGTGGGAGTACGCGCTGCTGGCCGCCGCGCTGGAGCAGGACCTCCCGGTGCTGGCCGTCTGCCGCGGCTTCCAGCTGCTGAACGCCGCGCGCGGCGGCACGCTGCGCCAGCACCTGCCCGACGAGGCCGTTTACGGCGACGCGCACCGCCAGCAGGTCGGCCAGTACGCCGCGGTCCGGATCGACCTGGACCCGGCCGCGCCGCCCGGAAGGCACCTCGGCGCGCACATCATCGCCTGGTGCCACCACCATCAGGGCATCGACAAACTGGGGGAGGGCCTGGAATCCTCGGGCAACGCCCCGGACGGCCTGATCGAGGCCGCGTGGATGCCGGCCAAGGACTTCGTCGTCGGGGTGCAGTGGCATCCCGAGGAGGACAGCAAGCCCGAGCTCTTCCGGTCGCTGACCGATGCCGCGACCCGTTACGCCAAAGGACGATAGCGCGTGTACGACCTGATCAACCCGGCCACCGGGGCCGTCTTCCGCAGCGTCGAGATGACCTCCGCCGAAGGCGTCGACGACGCCGTGGCCCGGGCCCGGGCGGCGTTCCCCGCCTGGCGGGACCTGGCCCCGGCCGACCGGGCCCGGCTGCTGCGCCGCTTCGCCGACCTGGTCGAGGCGCACAGCGAGGAACTGGCCCGGATCGAGGTGGAGAACGCCGGCCACACCATCTCCAACGCGCGCTGGGAAGCCGGCAACGTCCGCGACGTCCTCACGTACTACGCGGCGGCGCCGGAGCGCTTGTTCGGCAGGCAGATCCCGGTCGCCGGCGGTCTGGACCTGACCGTCGCCGAACCGCTCGGCGTGGTCGGCGTGATCGTGCCGTGGAACTTCCCGATGCCGATCGCCGCGTGGGGGTTCGCGCCGGCGCTCGCGGCCGGCAACACCGTGGTGCTCAAGCCGGCCGAGACCACGCCGCTGACCGCGCTGCGGCTGGCCGAGATCGGGCTCGAAGCCGGGCTGCCGGAGGGCGTGCTGCAGGTGGTGCCGGGCTTCGGTCCGGAGGCCGGGGCGCGGCTGGTGGAGCATCCGGACGTGCGCAAGATCGTGTTCACCGGCTCCTCGAAGGTCGGCCAGGCGGTCATGGCACAGTGCGCGGCGCAGGTGAAGCGGGTGACGCTGGAGCTCGGAGGCAAGAGCCCGAACATCGTCTTCGCCGACGCCGACCTGGAGAAGGCGGCTGCCTCGGCCCCTTACGGGGTCTTCGACAACGCCGGCCAGGACTGCTGCGCGCGGTCCCGGATCTACGTCGAGGCTTCGGCGTACAACGAGTTCATGGACCACTTCCTCAACGCCTGCCGCGGTGTGGTCGTCGGCGATCTGCTGGACGAGAAGACCGAGATGGGCCCGCTGATCTCGGCGGCGCAGCACGAGCGGGTGTCCGGCTTCGTCAGCCGGGTCCCGGCCGAGCGGATCGCCTATCAGGGCGAGGTCCCCGACAACGCGGGGTTCTGGTTCCCGCCGACCGTGGTCACCGATGTGTCGGCCGGCGACGAGATCCAGCGCGAGGAGGTCTTCGGGCCGGTGGTGACCGTGACGCCGTTCTTCTCCGAGGAGCAGCTGATCGAGCTGGCCAACATGACCCGGTACGGGCTGTCCGGCTCGATCTGGTCCCGCGACCTGTCCCGGGCCCTGCGGGTCTCCCGGGCCGTGCAGGCCGGGAACCTGTCGGTGAACTCGAACTCCTCGGTGCGGTACTCCACGCCCTTCGGCGGCTACAAGCAGTCCGGCCTCGGCCGGGAACTCGGCCCGGACGCGCTGGCCGCGTTCACCGAGACCAAGAACATCTTCATCGCGTTGTGAACAGGAGAGACATGACCGAGCGTCTGGCCGGCCGGGTGGCCGTCATCACCGGGGGCACCGGCGGGATCGGGATGGCCACCGCGCGGCGGTTCGCCGCCGAGGGCGCGCACGTGGTGCTCGCCGACCTCGACGAGGCGGCCGGCAAGGCCGCGGCCGAGGAGGTGGGCGGGCTGTTCGTGCGGACCGACGTCACCGACGCCGAGCGGGTGGCGGCGCTGTTCCAGACCGCCTTCGACACCTACGGCAGCGTGGACGTCGCGTTCAACAACGCCGGCATCTCCCCGCCGGACGACGACTCGATCCTGACCACCGACATCGAGGCCTGGGACCGGGTGCAGAAGGTCAACCTGACATCGGTCTACCTGTGCTGCAAGGCGGTCATCCCTTACATGCAGCGGCAGTTCGAGGCCACCGGCCGGGGCGGCTCGATCATCAACACCGCCTCGTTCGTGGCCACCCTGGGCTCGGCCACCTCGCAGATCTCCTACACCGCGTCCAAGGGCGGGGTGCTGGCGATGTCCCGGGAACTCGGGGTGCAGTTCGCCAGGCAGGGCATTAGGGTGAACGCGTTGTCCCCGGGGCCGGTGAACACCCCGCTGCTGAAGGAACTGTTCGCCAAGGACCCCGAGCGGGCCGCCCGGCGCCTGGTGCACGTCCCGCGCGGGAGCTTCGCCGAGCCCGAGGAGATCGCCGCCGCGGTCGCCTTCCTGGCCAGCGACGACGCCTCGTTCGTGACCGCGTCGAACTTCCTGGTCGACGGCGGGATCAGCGGCGCATACGTCACCGCCCTGTGACACCTCCACTCTTGTAAGGTCTACTCCATGACGAGCAACGTCCCCGAGCCGATCGACCCGCGGCAGCTGCGCGTTTCCGACGCCGATCGGGACCAGGTCGCCGAACGCCTGCGCGACGCGGCCGGCGAGGGCCGGCTCGCCCTGGACGAGCTGGAGGACCGCATCACCGCGGTCTACACCGCCAAGACCTACGCCGAACTGGAGCCGATCACCCGGGACCTGCCCGCGGCCGGCGCGCCGGGACCCATCCCGGCCCCGGCCGCCAAGGCACGCGGCCGGTGGCGGGTCGGCATGAAGCCCAGGCGCCGCAAGTCCTTCGTGTTCATGGGCGGCTCGGACAACAAGGGCGCCTGGGTGGTGCCCAAGAGCTACATCGCGTTCGCCATGATGGGCGGCATCGAACTCGACCTGCGCGAGGCCGAGTACGAGGACCGCGAGGTCACGATCAACGCCTCCTGCATCATGGGCGGCATCGAGATCATCGTCCCCGACGGACTGAACGTCCAGGTACACGGCTTCGGCTTCATGGGCGGCTACTCCGGCACCCCGATCGGCCCGGTCGACCCCGACGCACCGACCCTGCACGTCCGCGGCTTCGCCCTGATGGGCGGCGTGGACGTCAAGCGCAAGGCGCACCGGGAGTCCAAGCAGGATCCGGACAACCGCCTCGACCGGGGCCGGTATGGGGAGATTGAGGGCTAGTGCCTTTTCGGGCGGCTTTTGCCTGGTAGTTCGGGACTGTGGTTCATGACGTGGTTCGGGGCGTGGTTCGGGACTGTGGTTCGCGGCGTGGTTCGTGACGTGGTTCGCGGCGCGCCGGTCGTCGGGCCGGGTTCGTTGCGGGCTGGTGCTGTGGGCTGGAGTTTGCGGGCCGGGTTGCGGTTGGGGTGTGGGTTTCAAAGCTTTTTACGGCCTTCGGTCATAGTTGAGCCGGTTCGGGGTTCGGGTCGGTGGGTGTGTTTGTCGGCTGCCGGTTCTCGCGTTCACAACCCCGCCCCACCTCAGGCCTCTTCAACTCCAGCAAGTCAGAACAAGGGCACAGTCAAAATCAACAGCAAGATCAAGAACTGTGATGAAGAG
>NZ_JAAFYZ010000291.1 GCF_018274385.1 Catenulispora pinistramenti
GGCGACGGGTCGGGGTTCTCTGGGTTCTGATTTGTTGCCGTTCGGCTGCGGTACCGGGTGTGACCGGCGGGCACTGCCGCATGTGCTTGTTTGCTGCCGACTGCCTCTGATCACCGGCGCTTGATCACCGGTACTCGGTTACCGTGCTTGATCACCGGCGCTGCTGCCGGGTCGCGGTCATCGTGGCGAGCAGGGCCAGGGACTGCTCGTCCGATGAGCCCGGCCGGGCGTGCAGGACGGTGAGGACCTGGCCGTGCTCCAGCGCCATGGCGTGGAACAGCAGGCTGATCACGCCGACCTCCGGATGCCGGAAGCTCTTGGCGCCGGCCGTGGTGGTGCGCACGTCGTGGCGGGCCCACAGTTCCCGGAAGTCCTGGCTGTTCAGCGACAGCTCGCCGATCAGCGCGGCCAGTTCCGGATCGTCTCGCTCGGTGCCGATCCGGGCCCGGAAGTTGGCGACGGCGTCCGAGGCCGCCGTGTGCCAGTCCACGTGGGTCTGGTGCGTGCCGGGGTCCAGGAACAACGCGCGCAGCAGGTTCGTGCCCGGCGCGTAGCAGTCGGCCAGCTCGCAGGCCAGCGCGTTCGATCCGATGACGGTCAGTCTGCGGCTGGTCACGGTCGCCGGCGTGGTGGTCCAGGCGTCCAGCAGCTCCTGCACCGTGTCCGCCACCGGCTCCCGTTCCCGGGCGCGGGTGCCGCCCGGCGTCGGACGGGCCAGCGCGTACAGGTGCTCGGTCAGCTCCCCGTCCAGCCGCAACGCCCTGGCCAGCGACTCCAGCACGCTGTCCGAGGGCCGGTGACCGCGTCCCTGCTCCAGCCGCACGTAGTAGTCGGCACTGACCCCGGCCAGCATCGCCAACTCCTCACGCCGCAGCCCGGCCACGCGCCGCCGGGCATCGCCGGCGGCCTCGTCCAGGCCCACGTCCTCGGGCCGGAGTACAGCCCGGCGGGCCCGCAGGAACTCGGCGAGTGCGGCGTTGTCCATGCCTTCAGGCTACGTCCGGTGATGGGCCGGGTCCCCGCGACGAGGGTGGCCCTGTCATTCCCAGGCATCAGCCACCGATAGTCGCCCGGCGCGGCGCGGCCACAGCATGGGGGAGTAGCCGATCGGCGATCACCACAGGAGACGGACTAATGCGAACAGTCAACGGCTGGGCCGCCCACACCCCCGGAGCGGCGCTGGCGCCGTGGCGCTTCCAGCGGCGCGAACTGCGTCCCACCGACGTCGCGCTGCGCGTCACCCACGCCGGGGTGTGCTTCACCGACCTGGACGCCGTGCGCCCCGGACCCGGGCACGTGCGGCCGGAGCTGTTCCCGCTGGTCCCGGGACACGAGATCGTCGGCGAGGCGGTCGCCGTCGGCAGCGCGGTCACCGCGTTCGCGGTCGGCGACCCGGTCTGCGTGGGGAACATCGTCGACTCCTGCGGCGCGTGCGAGGCCTGCCGCGGCGGCGACCAGGAGTTCTGCGTGCAGTTCCCGACACTCACCTACGCCGGCCGCGACCGGCACGACGGGTCCATGACCCAAGGCGGCTTCAGCGACGAATACGTCGCCGACCAGGCGTTCGTCTACCGCCGCCCGGCCACCCTCGACCCGGCCGGCACCGCCCCCCTGATGTGTGCGGGCATCACCACCTGGGTGCCGCTGCGACGCTGGGAGGTCGGGCCGGGCCAGACCGTCGGCGTCATCGGCCTGGGCGGACTGGGGCACGTCGCGGTGAAACTGGCCAAAGCACTCGGCGCCGAGGTCGTGGGCTTCACCACCTCACCGGCCAAGGCGAAGGACCTGCTCGACCTCGGCGCCGACGACGTGGTGCTATCCGGCGACGCCGAAGCCATGGCCGCCCAGCGCGGCAGGTTCGACTTCATCCTGGACACCGTGCCCCGCCCGCACGACCTCTCGCCATACCTGACAGCACTGCGGTTCGACCGGACCCTGTGCACCCTCGGCATAGTGCCGGAGCTGCGATTCGACCCGCAGGCGCTGCTGTTCGGGCGTAAACGGCTGGCCGGCGCCGGCAGCGGGGGCATCGCCGCCACACAGGAGATGCTCGACTTCTGCGCCGCGAACAACGTGACCGCGACCGTCGAGGTGCTGCCGATCGCCGAGGTCAACACGGCGCTGGACCGGTTGGCCGCCGGGGATGTCAGGTACCGGTTCGTGCTTGAGGTCGCCTCGCGTCGATAGCGGCGTAGTCGGGTGCGAGCGGGTTCCTGCTCAAGGACGCCCCGCCGAGCGAACTGCTCGCCGGGGTCCGATACTGACCAAGCTCGATGCCCGGGACCGGGCGCAGCTGGTCATCACCGCCTACGAGAGTGGGCTGATCGTTCCCGGGTGAGGTCGCCGTCGGCGCTCGCGGTGGAGCCTTCAGACCGTCCCAAACTCGGGTCGAAGTCTGCTCCGGCACTTGTTCCCCTGCCATGCTGAAAAAGCCGGAAACGGTCGGATGCCGGGGGGCTGAGAGAACGTGGACGTACCACAAACGAAGACTGAGAAGACCGAGCTGCTGAACGAGCTGGACCGCTGGCGCAAGCGAGCGGCGCGGGGCACGGGACGGGCACGGGTCTCGCTCCGGGAGCTGTCAGCCGCCACCGGAATCCCACGCAGCACCCTGTCGGACTATCTGTCCGGGGCCACGCTCATGCCGCCGGATCTGCTCGACGCCGTGGTGCTGGCGCTGGGGGCGACACCTGCGCAGGCCAGGCAGTGGGCTGATGCGTGGGAGCAAGCCTGCGAGGAGCACCACGACCCGCGGCCGCAGGACAGCGGAGACCACAGCGGTACTCAAGCAGGCGGCGGCGGGCAGAGCGGCGGCGGGCAGAGCGGCGGCGGGCAGAGCGGCGGCCAAAGCGGCAGCCACGGCCCCGGCCCCGGCCCGCGCACTGGCTCCAGCGCAGGCCCGGGCACTGCTTCTAGCCCAGGCCCAGGCCCACGCTTGGGCACTAGCTCTAGCCCCAGCCCGGCCACCGGCTTCAGCCCCGGCCCCGGCCCGCAGCAACTGCCCACCGACACCGCAGCCTTCACCGGCCGCACATCAGAGCTCGCCGAGCTCAACCGACTACTCGACCCGTCGATCGACCGCTCACGTGAGGACGGCCCCGAAGCCGTCGCGGTAGCCGTCATCGCCGGAACCGCCGGCGTCGGCAAAACCACCCTCGCGATCCACTGGGCCCACACCGTCCGCCACCGCTTCGCCGACGGCCAGCTCTACCTCAACCTCCGCGGCTACGACCCCGGCGAACCCATGTCCCCGGAAGTCGCCCTCGAACAAGTCCTGCGGGCCCTCGGCGCCCAGAGCGTGCCCGCCGACCTGGACGGCCGCGCCGCCCTGTACCGCACGCTGCTCTCCGACCAACGCGTGCTCGTCGTCCTGGACAATGCCCGCTCCGCCGAGCAGGTCCGTCCGCTGCTGCCCGGCACCGCCGGCTGCCTGACCGTGGTGACCAGCCGCGACAGCCTGGCCGGGCTGGTGGCCCGGGACGGCGCGCGCCGTGTCGCCCTGGAGCGGCTCACCGACGCCGAGGCGCTGGGCCTGCTGGAGCAGCTGCTCGGCCGGCACCGGGTGCTCAGCGAACCGCGGGCGTCCGCCGATCTGATCCGGCTGTGCGCCGCCCTTCCGCTGGCGCTGTGCGTAGCGGCCGAACGTGTCGGCCGGCGCCGCGCGGGCACGTTCGCCGGCACCGTCGCGGAACTCGCCGACGAGGCCGGGCGGCTGGACACCCTGGGTGCCGGCGGGGACCCGCTGACTGACGTCCGGGCGGTGTTCTCCTGGTCGGTCAGGGTCCTGCCGAACGCCGCCGCCCGCCTGTTCCGGCTGCTGGGAGTGTGTCCGGGCCCGGACATCGACGTCTTCGCTGCCGCCAACCTGGCCGGTGTGTCCGCGGCCGTGGCCCGCCGCCTGCTCGACACCCTCGCCGACGCCAACCTGCTCGACGTGGGCCCGGCGGACCGCTACCGGATGCACGACCTGCTGCGCGACTACGCCCGAGAGCTCGCGTTCGCTGTCGACGCCGAAACCGACCGGAGCGCTGCCCTGACCGCCTTGGCCGACTGGCGCCTGCACACCGCGAGCGCCGCCATGGACCACGTCGCCCCGGAACGACGCGAGCTGCCGGACCGGATCCCGGTGCCGGCCGTGGTCGGGCCGAACTTCAGCGGCGTCCACGACGCCAGCGCCTGGTTGCAGGCCTCGCGCGCCGGACTGGTCGACGCGGTCCGGCACGCGGCCCAAAGCGCATCAAGGGCATCAAACGCGCACAGCACGCCGGGAAGGTCGTCCGAACACGCGTGGCGTCTGGCCGTGACCATATGGAGGTTCTTCTACACCCGCCGCTACCTTGACGACTGGTTCGACACCACCGCCAACGCCATGACCGCGGCCCGCCGCCTCGGTAACCGCTTCGCCGAAGCCGAACTCCTGCACATCCTCGGCGTCGCCCACGACTCCGCCGCCCGCTACGAAGACTCCCTCGAATGCTTCGAACAAGCGCTGCTCATCCGCCGCGAAACCGGCGACCGGCCCGGCGAGGCGCTGACCCTCAACGGCGTCGGCGGCGCCAACTACCGGCTGCGCCGCCTGCAATGCGCCGCACAGCACCTGCGCATGGCCACCGACCTGGCCCGCGAGTTGGACCTGAAACACCTCGAACTGATGGCCCTGGGCAATCTCGCACTCCTGCAGAGCGACATGGGGCAGTACGAGGAAGGGATCAAGCTGTTCAGTGAGATCCTCGAGTTCCGCGTCGCCGTCGGTGAGAAGAGCGAGCAAGCGGTGGTCCTGAACAACCTCGGCCGCCTGCACCACCGCGTCGGCCACGCCGCCGAAGCCCTGTCCTTCCTCGGTCGCGCCCGGGCCCTGGCCGAGGAACTGGACAACCGCCACAATCTGGCCAGCATCCTGGACGCGCTGGCCGCCGTCCACGCCCGCGCCGGCTACCGGGCCACCGCCGAAGCGCAGGCCAAACAAGCACTGGAACTGGCGCGCGCGACCGACAACCACAACGAGCAGACCGCGGCGCTGACCACCCTCGGCATGATCCACTTCAGCGGCGGCCAGCTCGCCGCCGCACTGTTCTGCTGCCGCCAGGCACTGACCATCTGCCGCGAGTACCGGCAACCCGGCAACGAGCCGGCGGTCCACAACAGCCTCGGCGAGATCCTGCTCGCCCTCGGCGAACCGGACGCCGCTCTCGGCCACCACCGGAAGGCGCTGGCCGTGGCGATCGAGGCGAACCCGTATGAGCAGGCGCGCGCTGAGCAGGGAACCGGCGCCGCGCTCCGGGCCCTGAACCGGGACGCCGAAGCCTGGCCTCACCTCGACACCGCCGCCGAGCTGTTCGAACAGCTCGGAGTCCCCGAGGCCGGTCCGGCGCGTGCCTGTCTCGTGGCTTACGGCTGACGATCAAAGTGGCTGTGCAGTCCGGGCGGGCGGACGGCACAGCCACGCGGTGCCCGGCTCCAGCGTCAAGGAACACCTCGGATGGCTTGCACAGACGCAGGCCATCCGAGGGTTCATGAATCACGCCTTCGGGCGCGGTGCCTCAGTTGTGCGTCGTGGGGAGCCAGTAGCCGCAGTAGCCGCCCCATCCGTTGGAATGGCCGGTCGCCGCCCAGACGTCCAGCAGCTCGTCACCGGTGCTCGGGCCGACGATCGCGTCCGGGGTACCGAGGACGGAACGGTAGGCCGTCTGAAAGCGAAGGACCGCCGCCCTGGTGTTCGGTCCCCAAAGGCTGTCCGTGGCGCCCGCGTTGTAGCCGAGCCCGTCGAGCATGTTCTGCACGCACCACACCGCGTGCGGGTTGTTGGTCTCACCGTTGCCGACCCAACCGGCGCCGACCCGGGCTTGGGCAGCCGGGACAGCGATCAGGCCGGCAGCCGCCGTGACCACGGCTGCGATCGCGGCATTGCGGATTCTGCGCATTCGATTCCCTCCCTGTGGCGATCGGTCTGACAGCAGACCGTCGCCGATCGGACGTTGTTCGCGTGGGCCATCCTCACGAACCCGGACGCATCGGCGCGGAAGCCGACGTGCCCGCATCCCCCGCACCCGGTCTGGATCCGGTGTGGTGGCTCTCAGGAGTCTGCGATACACGCGGCGGCGCGCGGCCCGGTTCGGACAACGCTGGACAACGCCGGACAACCTCGGACGGCGCCGGACCCGAACGCGGCGCCTCCCGCCGTCGCGTCCTCAGCCCGGGACCGACGGCGGGAGGCGCCCCCGTTTGCTGCCCTACTTCCCGGTGACCTGGCTCTTCGGCACCTCCATCGTCAGCACACTGGACTGCCCGTCCGTCCCCAGCCGCAGGATCGGTATGGCCTTGCCGTCCGGGTCGCTGCCGGTCTTGCTGGTGTCGTAGTCGGCGTAGAAGTCCAGCGGCCCGCTCGCGCCCAGCACCTCGTTCGAGCCGTGCAGCGCGCCGAGCTCCCCGGCGACCGCTTGCAGCGTGGGCTGCGGCTGGGAGGTCAGCCGGATCGCGGAGATCGCGGACAGCATCGAGTCGTAGGCGGTCATAGTGTTGCCGTCGGACAGGGGCAGACCGGGGAAGAGCTGTCCGGCGTAGCCGCTGAACGTCGCGAAGCCCTGGGCGCCCTTTGCGGTCGTCGCCGGGTCGGGGCTGGGGGCGGTCCACTCGCCGGGGTTGGCGATGCCCGCGTAGTCGACCGTCACATTCGTGTCCAGTCCCCTTTTCACCGCCGGGGTGAAGGTCAGGTTGGTGACGTCGTCGCCGCTGATGATGGTGATCGGGGTGTTCAGGCACGGCCGGTCCGCGAGGTCCGCCACCAGCTCGGCCAGGTCCTCGCCGCGCCCGGCGAACAGCACGGCGGCGGGCTGCGCGGTGCAGATGTCCGGCGGCATCTGGCTGATCCGGTTCCGGATCATCAGGTCCGCCTGGACCCGCTGCGGATCGGTCGTGGCCTGGGTGCGCGGTGTGCTGACGAACGTCTCCCGGCCGACCAGCGCGTGGCTGGAGTCGGCGAACTGCTCGAAGCCGGCCACCAGGGTGCTGTCGTAGGCGTCGCTGGTGTTCTCGTCCTGGACCAGGACGGCGTTCTTGAACTGCCGGCTGTCGGCGTACTGGACCGCCACCGCTATCGTGTCGTGGTTGCTGGGGGCCACGCGGATGAAGTCCCTGATGTTGTCGAACTCGTTGGCGGTGACCGTGCCGCCGACCACCGGGATGCCGGCGGTGCCGGTCAGGTAGTCGGCCGCGGCGACCGTCGTGGACAGGCTCACGCCGAGCCCGCTGACCGCCGCCAGGCGGGTCCGCCGCTGGGTGTCCTGGATGATCCGGGTCGCGGCCTGCCACTGGTTGGCCTGGTAGCCGTCGTTGCCGATCAGCAGCTGGATCGCCGGCACGATGCCGTCCACCGGCTTGCGGTTGGCGCTGTACTGCGCGATGTAGGCGCCGCGCAGCTGTTCCACCACGTTCGACATCGCCTCGATGCTGCCGCTGCTGTCGGAGATCGGCAGCAGCACCACGACGCTGACGTACTCGCCGGGGTGCTGGGCCGTGACCATCTGGTTCTCCTGCCGGATCGCGTGCTCGACACCGGCCAGCTCCGGGGCGAAGACGTAGCTGCCGTCCGAGACGCCGATGCACTCCCCGGAGACGTGCTTGACCGTCGTCGCACCGCTGTCCGCGCAATAAGGGTGTCTGAGTAAACCCGGCAGGTGGAAGCCGACCACGACCAGGCCTACGGCGAGCAGCACGGCCAAGCCCTGCACGAGCCACTTCTGCAGCTGGGACAGAGCGTGGTACCACCGCCGGATCGGGCCGTCGTGTACTTCCGGGCCTGGATGCATGAGCGGGCCTTCCTATCCGTCGTTCGACGTCCGGTCGCGGTGCTCACCGAGGCGGCGGGAAGTGGGTGCCCACCAAGACGTCCTCGATGTTGACGATGGGCTCCAGCTGCCTGCCGGGGTCCATGAGGATGTCGTCGTGCAGCCACTTGGCGACGGTCAGGCGCGCGATCGACAGGCTCAGGGACGGCTTGGTCACGGCGGGCCCGGCGATCAAGTTGACCGTGGCGGACGGGTTGTCGGATACGGGTAGCCGACCGGGGACGGCGGTGGCCTGGCCGAGCAGCCCGTGCCACTGCGTTTTCAGCCCGTTGGCGACCTCGTGCTCCAATCGCGCGACCACGTCGGTCAGCGGAGCCCGGTTCGTCGGCTCCACCAAAGCCAGCGTGTGGGTCAGATACCGCGCGTCGTGCTGGTTGTCGTAGTACCTCGCATAGGCCCGGTGGACATCGGCCCACAGCGTCGGCGAGCGCGCCAGCCAGTGCCGCAGCAAGCGGACGATGAGGGGATGCAACTGGGTACCGGGCAGGATCGGTCCCGCCGCCGTCGGATCCGGCGGCGGCGTGAGCCACAAGCCCGCCCCGAGGACCGACAGGTCCTCCTTGATGGTGTCCGGCCAGCTGTTGAAGCCGTAGACGGATTTGGCGGCCTCCGGATCCAGCGGAACCGCCGCCGCGCAGGCCGCCAACCGGGCGATCAGGGTCGGCGCCGTGCCGGACACCGGCGCCGGGTCCAACCCCAGCAGAGTCCGGATGAGGACGTCGGCGACGGTGCCGCCGCGTTGCGAACGGCGGATGAAAGACAGTTCGAGATCGTCGGGCAGCGCCCGGTGCAGGACGCCCGGCGCGGCGAACGTCGAGCGGCCCAGCTCCGCCATCAGCTTCGTGAGCAATGAGGTGGCCGCCGGATGTCCCGCGGTGATCGCGAGCAGGAACGTGACGTCCTGCGCGAGGTCCCCGCGCGGGCTGGTCCCGATCAGCTCCTGCACGTCCTCGCGGATCAGCGGCGACAAGGCCACCGGGTACCACAGCCGGGCATGTTCCGGGTAGGGGGCTTTCCTGTCCGGTCTGACAAATCGCAGCGCCGGATCGGTCGAGGCGATGGGGTGCTGTGCGTTGTCGTGATACGTGCCGTGCTGCACCGCGATCACCAGCAGCGGATCGGCGCGGACCCGGGCCTTGTAGGCCGCGCCGCGGACGCCGGCTATGTGCTCCAGGAACTGCCGGGCGATGTCCTTGTCGCAGTTGTCCAAGAGCAGGAAGGCGTTCGAGGGACGCTGCACGAACCACGGCCCGCGGTTGAAATCCGCCCGCAGATCGCCGATGAAGGCGGCCACCAGGAGCCGGTCCACCTGGTGCTGAGCGGACCGGCCGAGGTCGCCGTCCAGCCCCTCGCGCCAGGTGTTCGTCTGCTTCCTGAGCAGGTTGTACCCGCCCAGCGACGCGGCCAGCCCGTCGACCCGCCTGGCCTTCACCCCGGACAGCAGCGAGCCCAGCACGTCGGCCAGGAACCGGGTCAGATCAGGCTGCCCGGTGACGGCCACCAGCGGGGCTGCCCGATCGGTCCAGGACGCGACGGTCGCTTCGATGTCGCCGGTGCCCAAGCTGTCCCGGACGTGCGCCCGGAACGCCGGCACGTCCTCGGCGGTCCCGGCATAACTCAGCGCCGCCGCCACCACCGCGAGCCGCGGGAAGCGCCGTACCCGCCGCATCCCGTGGATGTGCTGGCGCCCCAACTCGTGCACCGCGGCGAACACCACGCTGCCGACGTCCTGCACACCGTCCAGGTTCAGCGCCGCACCGGGATGCTCGGCGCCCAGCTGCCGCAGCTGCCGCAGGACCGCGGTGCCGCCGGACCCGTGCGGGCCGATCAGCGGCACGATCGGGAACGGGCGGGCCGGGACGCCATGGCGCGCCAGCGCCTCCCGCGCGTACCGAAAGATGTTCGACCGGCCGTACAACATGGACGGCTCCTCCCCGCAACAGCCCAGGTGCCCGACGGATACGTATGGTGCTCAGTTGGTCGCGCGCGGTTGACGTGGCGTTGAGTATAGGGTCGGGCCAGGCGCCCGCGCAGGGAATCAGAGCCCTAATAGGGTTGCCAGTTTGGTGCGGGGGAAATGCGGCCGTCGGCGGCGGCGGGGCTGAACGTCACCCGCTCGCGGACGGCCACGAGAACCGTGAGTCCGGCCGTGAGATAGCACACCCCCTGCAAGACCAGGACCGGCACGATGCCCATCGCCTGCGCCAGGTAGCCGGCGGCCAGGGTGGCCACCAGCTGGCAGATCCCTTCCACCCCGACCAGCGCCCCGAAGGCGCGGCCGCGGAAGGCGTCCGCGGTGTGCTGCTGGAACAGGGTGTACATGCCGGCCACGGTCAACGCGCCGGGCAGGCCCACCACGATCATGCCCAGGACCGCGGGCCAGATGGCCGTGTAGCCCAGCGGATACAGGAAGATCGCCAGGTCGACCGCGCCGAAGAGCAACGCCCCGAAGCCCAGCAGCCGCCCCGGCGGCACCCGCTGCCCGAGCACTGCGACAGCCACGCCGCCGAGGATCCCGCCGATCGCCTGCACGGCCGCGATCAGCCCGTACGCCCGGCTGTCGCCGTGCAGCACCTGCCGCACGAACGGCGCGAACAGCGTGCCCATGACGCCCTCGCCGATGCCGGTCAGCAGCACGAAGACCATCAGAACCCGCAGAACGCGCCGCTCCAGGGTCAGCCGCAGACCCTCGCCCAGCTCCCGGACGACGTCCGCGACATACCGGGCGTGCTGTTCGGCCTCGACCCGGCCGCTGGTGCGGACGAAGCCGGTGAACGCGGCCGCGGCGACGAAGCTCCCGGCATCGGCGACCGCCAGAGCCCTGATGCCGCCGGCCGCGGCGAGCACACCGCCGAGCGCGGCACCGATGAGGCGAGCCAGGTCACGGCCCTGCGCGACCAGCGTGTTCGCCGTCAGCAGCTCGCCCTCGGCCACGAGCCGGGGCAGCATCGCCTGTTCGGCGGGGGCGAAGAACTGGCTGACCGCCCCCTGATACACCAGCACCGCGACCACGATCCACACCTGGCCCCGGTCGTGGACCAGCAGCAGCGGCGCCAATCCCGCAGCCAGCAGCACATTGGCCGCGACCATGGTGCGTTTGCGATCCCAGCGGTCTGCGAACACCCCGGCGAGCGGTCCCAGGAACACCTGCGGAACGAACGTCGCCATGACCGTGACCGCCGAGGCGACCGTGGAGCCGGTCAGCACGTAGACGCAGTAGGCCAGGCCGGTCGCCAGGACCCAGTAGCCGGTGACCGAGACCAGCCCGGCGGTCAGGACCAGCCGCAGGTCCCGGCGTCCGGCCAGCAGCCGGCGTATCGCCCCCATCTCACGCTTCCTCGGGCGGCTGCCCCAGCGGCACCACGAACGTGGTGACGTTGACCGGTACCGAACCCGGCGGACGCGAGGCCAGATCGTCGATCGGGCGCGCATCGACGTACCGCATGATCAGGTCGTTGATCGCGCCGTTCAGCCCGGCGAGCTCGTCGAACGTCAGGTAGACGTTGGCCTGCCCCAGCCCGGCCTGCCCGTTCCAC
>NZ_JAAFYZ010000292.1 GCF_018274385.1 Catenulispora pinistramenti
GTGCTGCTCGGGCTGAAGACCATCATGGGCAACCCGGTGATGCGGGCCACCACGCTGGCCCTGTGCCTGGTCAACACCGCCGGCTACCCGGTCTTCCTGAGCCTGATCGTGCGGATGCACCAGAACCACGCCGCCTCCGGCACCACCGGCCTGGTGGTCGCGGCGATGGCGCTCGGCGGGCTGGTCGGGACCGCGCTGGTGAAGCCGCTGCACAAGGTGCTGCGGCCCGGCTGGCTGGTGATCGTGGCCTGCATGGTGTTCGCGGTCGG
This sequence comes from Catenulispora pinistramenti, assembly GCF_018274385.1. GTDB lineage: Bacteria > Actinomycetota > Actinomycetes > Streptomycetales > Catenulisporaceae > Catenulispora > Catenulispora pinistramenti. Next base: position 270 of record NZ_JAAFYZ010000292.1, read on the forward strand.
CGACATCGGGATGACCTGCTTCGCCGCCCCGGCCGTGGACGCCGCGTTCCTGGCGCTCAGCGGCGCGGTGATCCCGTCCGCGGTGGTGATGGTCAACGTACTGATCCTGCAGGCGGTGCCGGACGAGCAGCGCGGCCGGACCGCCGCCGCGCTGGACATGTTCCTGACGATCGGGATACCCGCCGGGATGCTGGTGGCCAGCGCCACCCTGCAGTGGTTCTCGCCTACCGCGACGCTGCTGGGCCTGTCGCTGCTGATGACGGTCGCGATGCTGTACGCGGCGTCCCAGAAGGCGCTGCGGGCCGCGCAGTGGCCGCGGGCTCAGGCTTCCTGAGCCCCTTGTGGACCGGGGAGTGTCGGCCGGCGCTGTGTGGAGCGCCGTGGCCGGCACTCCCCTTATATGCGGCCTTGTGTAGGTGACGAGACACTTCGTGGACCGCGGAATGCCTCTCGTGGTTCACCGAGTGCATTTTGTGGGCAGTATGCAGCACGTGCGCCACGGGATGGTGGGTATGCAGCCGGTGCACCGGGCGTTCGCGGACCGGCTCGCCGACGCGCGAACCGAGCGGCACGACGGTCTTCACGACGCTCGCCGCGGGGGCCGGACGCGGTTTGGGCGGAGCGCCGCCGAACAGGCCCAGGCCCGCCAGCAATCCGGCGCCGCAGACCGCCACCACCGCGGCCAGCAGCGCCGGGCGGCTCATCGGCCGCGGCTCGCTCACCAGCCCCAGACGATCCCGGTACGCCGGCCCCTCGTGCGCAGCGGGCCCGGCGGGTCCCCGGTCAAGCGGCTCGGTCCCGGTCATGCCCTTCATTAGACACAGGCCGGGGCTCCCCGTCGGCGTCCGGGCCGATGTCGGACACCCGTTTCACCCGTCCGGACCTGGCGCGCTGCCGTGCGGCGCGCAACCGGCGCAGGCGTTTGACCACCTCCGGCTCCAACGCCAGCGCGGCCTCGTCGTCCAGCAGCGCGTTCAGCAACTGGTAGTAGCGGGTCGCAGAGATCTGGAACCGCTCCCGGATCGCCTGCTCCTTGCTGCCGGCGTTGCGCCACCACTGTTTCTCGAAGGCCAGGATCGCGCGGTCCCGGTCCGTCAATCCGCCCCCGGACTCGCTGCTGTTCATGCAGACCAGAGTACGGCTGGAGACCCACACCGCACCCATACACCCCTATGGCGTACCGTGGGTCCGTCATTTACAGGTCTATACCAATCAAATCAGGTACCGAGTCCGGCCTTGCCCGCTCCATCCGCTCCTATATTTCTGCCGACAGGTTTGCGATGACACTGCTGACGAACGCCCGGATCGTCCTCCCCGACGGCATACGAGCCGACGGCTGGCTGCGCGTGGAGGGCCACCGGATCGCCGAAGTGGGCCCGGCGGGCTCCGCCCCGGAACCGTCCAACACGGACCCGCACGAGGCGTCCATAGACCTGGCCGGACGCCATCTGCTGCCCGGCTATGTCGACATGCACAACCACGGCGGCGGGGGCGCGGCCTTCAGCTCCGGCGACGTCGAGCAGGCGGTGCGGGCCGCGGCCTTCCACCGCGCACACGGCACCACCACGATCATGGCCTCCACGGTCTCCACCGAGCTGGACGACCTGCAGCGCTACCTGTCCGACCTGGCCGGCCTGGTCGAGGACGGACTGCTGGCCGGGCTGCACCTGGAGGGGCCGTTCATCTCCAAGGCCCGCTGCGGCGCCCACGACCCGGCCCTGCTGCGCGCGCCGGACCCGGCCCTGCTGCGGCCGCTGCTGGCCGCGGGCCGCGGCACCGTGAAGATGGTGACCCTGGCCCCGGAGCTGGACTACGGCATCGAGGCCACCGCGCTGCTGGCCAACTCCGGCGTGATCGCCGCGGTCGGGCACACCGACGGCGGCTACGGCATCACCGAGGAGGCGTTCTCCAACGGCGCCCGGGTGGCCACCCACCTGTTCAACGCCATGCCCGGGGTGCACCACCGCGAGCCCGGCCCGGTGGTGGCCGCGATCGAGGACGAGAACGTGATCGTCGAGCTGGTCAACGACGGCATCCACGTGCACCCGGCGGTGATCGGCATGGTCTTCAACGCCGTCGGCCCGCACCGGGTCGCGCTGATCACCGACGCCATGGCCGCGGCCGGCCAGCCGGACGGCATGTTCCGGCTCGGCGCGCTGGACGTGGAGGTGTCGGCCGGGGTGGCCCGGCTGGCCGGCGGCGGCTCGATCGCCGGCAGCACCCTGACGATGGACGTGGCGCTGCGGCGCGCGGTGCGGGAGTTGGGCCTGTCGATCCAGGAGGCCGCGGTGTCGGCCGCGCTGACCCCGGCGCGGGCCTTGGGTCTGGACCACGAAGTCGGCTCGATCGAGGCCGGCAAATTCGCCGACTTCGTCGTCCTGGACGACGAACTGGAAGTGTGCGGCGTGATGAAGCGGGGCGAGTGGGCCGTCGCGCCGAAGTGACCCGGTGAATCAGCGCCGATACTTCCTGCCGATACTTCACCACCGGTAATTCAATACGCGTAATCCGGCACCCGATCGCGCGATCGCGGCCCGTATCCATCGGCTGGAAACCATCAACTCCTTGAGCCTGTCTTGGCAAGGGGGTACTCCCCCGTGCGCTCTTCACACCCGGATCAGAACCCGTCCACCTCGGGGTTCCCACCGGCATCACCCGTTCGCACTCCCGTTCCGGCCGAGCCGGGCCAGCTGCGCCGCTCGGGTGAATCTCCACCCCTTCCGACCGCATTCCAGCTATAAAAGCCGATCCCCCTGGGCGAGAATCCAGAAGTGAGCTTCATCTGAATCTGGTTTTCATCTCCCATCGGGAACGAATGGCCCCGCCAGCCGGGCGACGGCCACTCTCCATAGCCGACCGCATCACAAGGTAGAACGCACGGCGACCGAAAGAACGCCGGGCACTCGCAGGCGAAGGAGTCGCTGTCATGGTCTTCTCGGTATCCGGTGTGCTGCTCCTGGGCATCATCACCTTCATCCTGTTCCGCAAGGACGGGCTCAAGGTCTCGCACATGATCGTGTGCGCACTGCTCGGCTTCTACCTGGCGTCGACCTCGATCGCCCCGAACATCAAGCAGAGCGGCGCCTCCATCGCCAGCTTCATCAGCAACCTGCACTTCTAGCCCGGCCGCTGGCGGCCGTGACGGCGATGAAGAGCTGAGAGCTAAGGGGTCGAACACACATGGCGGGATCGGTGGGGTCGGAGAACCCCATCCAGCGCCTGGCCCGCGGCTTCCGTGACCACCCGATCACGGAGGCCGTCGGCCGTTACTCGAACAGCACCCGGCACGTCTCCAAGCGTGCCAAGGCGCGTGCGCTGGACGTGGGGCACCCCGCGGTCGTGCTGGTCCGCGGGACCAAGCAGATGGCCGCGGACGCCAAGACGTACTGGATCGAGGCCGGCGGGCACGAGAAGCACAAGGAGTGGCGGGACCTGGTGGTCTTCGTCTTCGCCGTGTGCGCCGTGGCCGTGGGCTTCCAGCCGTACGGCGTGCTGCTGCTGATCGCGATCTGGGCGGCCGGGGCCACCTACCTGGGCCGGGACCGCCCGGATCCGGGCAAGGACCCGGAGAGCGACGCGCACGTGGCCCGGCTGCAGTCGGCCTACAACGGCCTGGTGCCCTACCTGATGGACACCCACGACCCGGACGAGCGGTTCAAGCCCGGCGGCGGCTACCGCGACGGCTTCTCCGAATGGGAGTTCGACGACGCCGACCGGCTGGTGGCGCTCAAGCTCCAGTACTCCCCGTTCTTCAAGGACGGCGAGCACGACTCCCGGGCCAAGGTCGAGCGAGCCCTGGAGGGCAAGATCGGCCAGTCCAACGAGTACCTCTACGACTGGGACGAGGAGGGCAACAAGCTCTCCGTCCGGATCCTGCCGCCGCTGCCGATCGGGATCCCGGCCCAGCCCTGGAAGGTCGCCGAGATCGAGTACGTCCTGGGCTTCACCGACCCCACCTCGACCGCGCGCCTGATCCCGGTGCAGCTCGGCGCCGAGCCCGGCGGCGAGGTGCCGGTGGTGGAGCTGGCCCCGGTGGTCTGGCGGCACGGCCGGTTCGCCGCCGAGCCGCACCTGCTGGTGGCCGGGGTGCTGGGCAGCGGCAAGTCCAACCTGCTGCGCTCGCTGGCCGCCCAGGCGATCGGCCACGGCCACCTGGTGACCGCGATCGACGCCGAGCACACCGGGCACTTCGAGGAGTTCTCCGGCCGCGACGGGGTGCTGCGCGTGGAGTCCGCGGCGCCGGCCGCGATGGACCTGCTGGACTGGGTGTCCGCGGAGTCCACCCGCCGGGCCGAACGGCTGCGCGACCTCGGGGACACCGAGGACACGCTGATCGCCGAGCTGGCCAAGCCGCTGTGGCTGTTCGTGGACGAGCTGGCCTCGCTCGGCGAGGCGGCGGCCCGGGCCGGACTGGCCGATCCGCAGGACCTGCTGGCCGACCTGATGCGGGCCGGCCGGACGACCGGCGTGACCGTGGTGCTGTCCTGCCGGGCCGAGCGGGTGTCCGAGCTGCGGGCCACGGTCCGCAACCAGGCGCACGCCCGCGTCGGGCTGGGCCAGCTGCCGCCGGGGGCGTCCACGGCGCTGTTCGGCGGCACGCTGGAGATCGGCGGGCCGGCGGTGCTGCCCCCGGGCCGCGGGTTCGCCCGGGTCGGCGGCGGGCCGGTGGTGCGGTTGCAGGTGCCGGTCGCGGCGGACGTCACGGCGGCGCTGCCGGTGCTGGTGGGCGCGGTGCTGACCGGCGAGGACGGCGTGGACGGCGGGTTCGGTGAGCCCGGCGGGGCCGGTGGCGCCGGGCTGGACGCGTACTGACGGATCCACCGGGAACCCCTGGGATCCCTGGGTCCTCTGAGGCGGGCGGCGCTGATGCGCCGCCCGTTTCGGCTTCGCGCGGGCCGCCCCGATGTTCCCGACGCGCAGGTGAGGATGCTCACGGCGGTAACTGTTCGAATTCGAACTGGGGACCCTTCCGGCGTCGGTAGGGTTGGGCCGCATGAGTATCCCCAAGCGTGCCGCGATCGGCCTCACGGCGACGGTGACGGCCCTGATAGTGACCGCGTGCTCGTCGACCGCCTCCAGCGGTTCGTCCAAAGGATTCAGCACTGACTGGCCGCGCAACCCCGACCAGTCCTCGACCGCGCTGAAGGCCGGGCTGCCGATGCTCGGCAGCGAGATGCTCCAGGTCCACTACCACGCGCACCTGGACGTGATCGTCGACGGCAAGCCGGTCACCGTGCCGCAGTACGTCGGCATCGACGAGAACGCGCAGACCATCACCGCGCTGCACACCCACGACACGAGCGGCGTGATGCACATCGAGTCCGCCAAGGACACGCCCTTCAAGCTCGGGCAGTTCTTCACCGAGTGGGGCCAGCCGCTGACCGCCGCCCAGGTCGGTCCGGTCGCGATCGACGCCGACCAGGCGCTGCACGTGATCGTGAACGGCAAGGAGATCGCCGGCGACCCGGCACAGTACGTGCTGAAGGCGCACGATGAGATCGCGGTCTGGGTCGGCGCGAAGAGCCAGACCCCGCAGGTCCCGTCCTCCTACAACTTCCCGCCCGGGCTGTGACCACCGCTTCCGGCAGGTGAAGACAGCCGGCCGCGTAGCAGAACCCGGTGCCCGCCGGCACCGCGATTCGGCGGCATCTCAGAACTCTGTCCCGCATACCGGGTCAGCCCCTGGTCAGACAGGGTCCTGATCCGGTGTGACATTCAGCACTCGGCACAACGGGATAACGGAACACCGAACCTCTGTGCCGGGTGGGGCGCGATGCGCTACCTTTTAAGGGTGGCGATGTCTCAGGCGAGCGGTTCGACGGCGGGTCCGATGACCCCGCCGCGGCGCGTCGGTGTGCCGCCGCTGAATCTGGGCAACCAGGCCGTGGCGGACCGGCTCGACCGGCATTTCGCGGCGATGGTGGACGCACCGGCCGCGCAGGGCGACGACAACGCCACCGAGGCGCTGGCGACCATGATCGCGGTCCTGCCCCGGACCGGCGGGGCCCGGCGTTCGGAGCGGGCGCTGTGGCTGCGCGCGCCGTTCCGTCGACTGAAGCGGCTGATCGGGCTCTAGTCCGCGCTTTCCCAGGCCGGCGCTTGGCGTCGGCCTCTTTGCTGCGCGCTTCTTTGCTGCGCGCTTCTTTGCCGCGGACCTCGTTGCTGCCCGCGTGGATCACGAAGAACTGCGCCGCATCGCGCGGCGGCATACGGTGGTCCCATGGCTGACACCACCAACGACGCCGGCATCGGCGCGCGCATCAAAGAGCTTGTCGATCAGGAGCATCACCTGCGGTCGCACCCGAATCCCACACCCGAGGACCTGACCGCCCTCAAGGCCGCCGAGGTCGAGCTGGACCAGTGCTGGGACCTGCTGCGGCAGCGCCGGGCCAAGCAGGAGACCGGCGAGAACCCGGGCGATGCCAAGGCCCGCGCGGTCGGCGAGGTCGAGGGGTACTTGCAGTAAGCAGCTCCCAGAACACTTAGCGGCCCTGCGCACTGAGTGCGCAGGGCCGCTTGTCCCCCGTTTTTGCCGGGCGGCTCCCCTCCTAGGCTTCCGTGATCGCCGTGGCGACCGTCTGCCGTGCCGCCCGGCGAGCCGGGACGACCGCGGCCAGCACGCCCGCGAGAGCCCCGGCCAGGACATAGATCAGCAGCTGCGTGTAGGGGATCGCCAGGCTGCCGACGCCGGTGGCCTTGGCCACCAGGTGCACCAGGGCCCAGCCGAAGCCGCCGCCCATCACGATGCCCAGGCTCACCCCGAGCACCGCCATCAGCATCGCCTCGACCATCAGCATCCGGCGCAGCTGCGCTCTGGTCAGGCCCAGCGCGCGCAGCAGGGCGCTTTCGCGGGTGCGCTCCAGGACCGACAGGGACAGGGTGTTCGCGATGCCGATCAGCGCGATCAGGATCGCCAGGCCCAGCATCGCGGTGAACATCGCCAGGATCTGGTTCAGGCTGGTGTTCAGCTGGTTCTTGTAGTCCGCGACGCTGTTCACGGTCAGCAGCGGGTCGCCGGCGACCGCGGCCTCGATCGCGGCCCGGGACGCCGCCAGCGTGACGCCGGACTTGGCCAGCACGCTGACCGTGTCCGGGCCCTGTGCCGGGTCCAGGTGCTGGAAGTCGGCGACCGAGATCGTCGTCTCCGGCATGCCGATGCCGCTGTCCTGGTAGCTGGCCACGACCTTCAGCGTCAGGGCCGGACCGCCGTTCGGCCCGGTGACCGTGACGGTCTGCCCGATGGCCGTGTGCAGGGAGGTGAGCCGGCTGTCCTGCAACGCCACGGTGCCCGGGACCACGTCGCTGATCGAGCCCTGCTTCATGATCGGGTTGATCAGCGTGTGGTAGCCGACGGCGTCGATGGCGCCGGCCCGCTCGGAACCGCCGTTCACGGTGATCTTGCCGTCGTACTCGGCCGCGACCGTGCCCAGCTCGGGCAGGGCCCTGAGCTTGGCGACGGCGTCCCCCGGGACCGACCGGTCGGGCTCGGAGACCACCTGGTAGTCGAACGGGAAGTGCTGCTTGATGGAGTCCGTGGCGGAGGCCTTGATGGAGGCGGTGACCACGGTGAACATCGTCACCAGGGTGATGCCGATGGTGAGCGCGGCGGTGGTGGCGGCCACCCGGCGCGGGTTGCGGCCGGCGTTCGCCGTGGCCAGCCGCGCCGTCGGGCCGAACGCCTTGCCCGGCAGCCAGCCCAGGACCCGGATCACCGGCGAGGCGATCACCGGGCCGAGGGCCAGCACGCCGATGAAGGTGACCATGGCGCCGAGGGTGAGGACCATGAACCCCCGGCTCCGGTCCTGGGTCTGCATCCCGGCGTAGCCGACCGCGATACCGGCCAGCGCCAGCAGCAGGCCGACGCCGACGCGCACCCGCCCGGCCCTGCGGGTCACCCGGGTCTCACCGAGCTGCGCCGACAGCGCCTGCACCGGGGCGACACGGGTGGCGGCACGGGCCGGGAGCACCGCGGAACCGACCGTCAGCAGCAGGCCCAGGCCGATCGAGTACAGCGCGGCGCTCGGATCGATGACCAGGTGATCGGTCGGCATGTTCAGCCCGGCCGCGTTGAGCAGCGCGGACAACCCCATGGACAGACCGATACCGGCGAAGAACCCGGCGGCCGACGCGAGCGTGCCGAAGACGAACGCTTCGATCAGGGTGCTGCCGAACACCTGCCGGCGGGTGGCCCCGACGCAGCGCAGCAGCGCCAGCTCGCGAGCTCGCTGCGCTACCAGGATCTGGAATGTGTTCTGGATGACTAGTGCCGACACCAGCGCTGCGATAATGGCGAAGACGAGCAGAAACGTGCCGAACCCGCTGGTGTAGCCGGTCGCTTGGCTGGCCAGCTCCGTGGTCAGCTGCGCGCCGGTGTAGAACGTGTCGCCGCTGCCGTCCAGCACCGGCAGGTCCTTGAGCTCGGTGACCAGTTGGTCCTGGCCGACCCCGGACTTGGCGCGCACGGCGATCTGGTCGTAGCCGGCGCTGCCGGTGACCCGCAGCGCGGTCGGGGTGGTGAAGCCGACGACCGTTTCGCCGGCGTAGGTCTTGTCGGTGCTGGTGTCGAAGATGCCGACCAGGTGGAAGCTCTCCGGCTGGTCGCCGTGGTCGATCACGGTCACCGCGTCGCCGAGCGCGAAGTGCCGGTCCTCGGCGGTGGCCTTGTCCATCGCGATCTCGCCGGCGGCGGCCGGGGCGCGGCCGGAGGAGAAGTCGAAGTAGCCGAGCTTGGCGTCGGTCGGGAACGCGACGCCGACCCCGGTGTTCCCGTTCTCCTTGACCACCTTGCCGGTCTTGTCCAGCACCGGCGCCGGGCCCAGCACCCGGCCCTCGGCCGAGGCGACGTCCGGCAGGTCGCGGACCGCGTCCAGGGCGGCCGGGTCGACCGTCTTCTTGTCCTGCTGGTTCTCAATGCTCGACACCCGCAGCCCGCCGGCCGGGGTCACGGCGGCGTCGACGTTCTTGGCCTGCCGGGCGAAGCTGTCGAAGAAGGACTCCTTGATGGAGGCGGTGAAGATCAGCGTGCCGGCCACGAAGCCGACGCCGAGCAGCACGGTGATCGAGGACAGGAGCATGCGGGCTTTGTGCGCCCGCAGGTTCGCCAGTGCCGTCTTGAACATCGCCGCGTCACTCCCCGGCCGCGACGCGGTCCGGCCGGATCATGCGCAGCTGCGCGGTCACCGAATCCGGGGTCGGGGACAGCACGTCGCCGCGCATGATGCCGTCGGCGAGGAACACCACGCGGTCGGCGGCGCAGGCCGCGGTGGTGTCGTGGGTGACCATCACGACGGTCTGGCCCAGTTCCCGCACGCTCATCCGCAGGAACGCCAGCACCTCGGCGCCGGACCGGGAGTCCAGGTTGCCGGTCGGCTCGTCGGCGAACACCACCTCCGGACGGCTCATCAGGGCCCGCGCACAGGCCACGCGCTGCTGCTGGCCGCCGGAGAGCTCGCCGGGCCGGTGCTTGAGCCGCCCGCCGAGGTCCAGGACCCCGATCACCTGGTCCCACCACTGCTTCGGCGGCTTCAGGCCGGCCAGGTCCAGCGGCAGCAGGATGTTCTGCTCGGCGGTCAGGGTGGGCAGCAGGTTGAAGGACTGGAAGATGAAGCCGATCCGGCGCCGCCGCAGCAGGGTCAGGGCCTTGTCGTTCAGCTTCGTCAGCTCCACGCCGCCGATCTGCACCGAGCCGGCGGTGGCGGCGTCCAGCCCGGCCAGACAGTGCATCAGCGTGGACTTGCCGGACCCGGACGGGCCCATGATCGCGGTGAACTCCCCCTGGCCGAAGCCGACGGTGACGCCGTCCAGGGCGCGGACCGCGGTGGCGCCGGAGCCGTAGGTCTTGACGAGATCGCGGGCGAGGACCGCGTAGCCGCCGGGCGCGGACTCTGGGCTTTCTCGAAACGCTCGGGTGATGGCGGACATGGAACCCCTCCGGAAAACCTGGTGGCTGTTGCTGGCTGTGGTGGTGTGAGGGGCCGGACCGCGATGTGGGCGGGCGGTTCCGAGCCCAAGGAAACCGTAGGTATCAAAGGGGGTCCCGGTCGTCGGCCGACGGGCTGGTCTGGCGGGTAGTCGCCGGGCGGTGATCCACGGCCCCGCGTACGACTCCAGACGGGCGGGTGGGTGCGACTGAAGTCGCAGGCGCGGCCCGGCGAAGGCCACTCATCCGGGTGATCCCGACAACGAACCCGCTGCTCACGTCACCCGCCCGGGCTTACGCTCGACTCCGCTGCCGAGAGGCGGGAGGAACGATGCGACGGTGTCAGCATTCCTGCGGTTGCGCGGGGAACGCCGTCGGGCGCGACCCCGACAGTGGTCTGCTGTTGTGCGCGGCGTGCCTGGGCCGGTCGATCCTCGGCACCGACTGCTCCCGGGCCCGCAAGTACCTCGGGCACGTCCCGGTGCGGTTCGTGAGCGCCGCCTGGACCGAACCGCCGCCGCTGCGCAACGGGGACCGATCAGGCGTCCCGGACGGCTTCGACGTGTTCCTGACGGTCCGCACCGGACCGGAGGCGGCGACGTGGGACTTCCTGCCGGTGGCCGGAAGGCGGGCGAGCCTGGCCACCAATCCGCAACGGCCGCCGAAGGATCCGCCGCCGGGACCGCTGCCCCCGCCCGCGCCGCGTCCGGTGCAGCCCAGTCCGCCGCGGCGCTGAGCCGGGGCTGGGTCTGGGGCTGGGTCTGGGTCGGCGGCTGGGGTCCGGTGCCGGGTCCGGATCCGGAGCCGGGCATCGGACATCTGGCCGACCGGCTGCGGGACGGCTAGCCTGACGTGCGTCAAGGCTCTCATTCACAGGGGTGGAAGTGACGAGCGGATCGGGCGGGCGCCAGACCGGCGAGGGCCGGCACCGCGGCCGTTTCGCCGAGAACGCCAAACCCCTGGCCGCCGTCCTGACCGGGATCGCCGCCCTGCTCACCGCGATCGCCGGCATGATCACCCTGCTGCGCTCGGACCCGGCCGGGAACCCGGCGTCGGCGGCGACGACCGTGCTGGCCGTTCCGGACACCCCAGCCGCCGGCGGTGAGCCGAACGGGGCACCCACCACCTCGGCCCCGTCCTCCAC
>NZ_JAAFYZ010000293.1 GCF_018274385.1 Catenulispora pinistramenti
CTGACTTGCTGGAGTTGAAGAGGCCTGAGGTGGGGCGGGGTTGTGAACACGGAAACCGGCAGCCGACAAACACACCCACCACCCCGAACCCCGAACCAGCACAACTATGACCGAAGGCGTAAAAAGCCTCTAAAACCCCAACCCAAACCGCCACCCGGCCCGAAAACTCCCCGCCCCAAAAAGACCCGAACCCAAACCCCAAACAACCAACCCCTACCGCGGCAGCCCCCGCCGAGCATTCTCCTCAGCAATCACCCGCTCCACAGCAGCGCGATCCTCAGGGTCCAGCGGACTGAACACCACCGGCTCCCCGGGTAGCTCATGATGGGCCGCGTTAGCCCTAAGTCCGTCGAGGAGGATTCCGACCAGTCGATCGTTCAGCACCGCAGGGTCAGTCCGTGGCGGTCGGCTGGGGCCGCTGTGCGAGAGCATCCCGGACAGCATCTGGATCTCCAGGAAGCTGATGTCAGAACGCAGCTGTCCTGCCTCCTGCGCGCGCCGGTAGACGCCCTCCACGACGTCGATCGCCTCGCGCATCGCGGCGGCCACCGCCGGGTCGTCGATCAGGTCCAGCCGCTCGCGGAAGATCACCGGCAGGGTTGGGCCGAGGCCCAGGCCCGAGACTGCGCGGACCAGGTGCTCCCAGGCTGGTGGGCCGTCCGCTTCGGCCTCGGCCTGCGCCTCGGCCCGTGCCTCGGCCACGCGGGCCGCCGTCACCATTCCCTCGAAGAGGTCGACCAGTACCCCGCGTAGCAGGGCGTCCCGGTCCGGGAACCGTCGGTAGAGGGTGCCGATGCCGACGCCGGCGCGCTTGGCGATCTTGTCGAGGGCGACGGAGGTGCCCTCCTCGACGTAGACCTCGCGCGCCGCGTCCAGGAGGGCGCGGCGGTTGTCCTCGGCATCGGCTCGCATGGCGCGCACTGTAGCGCCCCGGGCTTAGCGGATGAAAATCCTCCACTTCTGCTATCCTCGTCGCGGTAGTGGATGAAAATGCTCCGTTTAGAGGGGGACCATCGATGAGTGACACTCTCCGGGGCTCGGCCGGCGCCGAGACCCACGCCGCTGCGACCCACAGCGGCGGGCCGCACGCACCCGATGCGGCGGGCAAGGACCCCAGGCGTTGGAAGGCCCTGATATTCATCGCCGTGGCCCAGCTGATGGTGGTCCTGGACGGCACGATCATGAACATCGCGCTGCCCTCCGCGCAGCGCTCCCTGAACTTCTCCGACGGCAGCCGGCAGTGGCTGATCACCGGCTACACCCTGGCCTTCGGCAGCCTGCTGCTGCTCGGCGGCCGGATCGCCGACTACACCGGCCGCAAGCGGGCGCTGCTGATCGGCCTGACCGGCTTCGCGCTGGCCTCGGCGATCGGCGGTGCGGCGCCGGACTTCACCGTCCTGCTGCTCGCGCGCTGCCTGCAGGGCGCGTTCGGCGCGCTGCTCGCCCCGGCCGCGCTGTCGTTGCTGGCGACCACGTTCACCGAGCCGTTGGAGCGGGCGAAGGCGTTCGGGTTGTTCGGCGGGGTGGCGGTCGGCGGCAACGCGATCGGGCTGCTGCTCGGCGGGCTGCTGACCGAGTACCTGAACTGGCGCTTCTGCCTCTACGTCAACATCCCGATAGCGATCATCGCCCTGGTCGGCGGGCTGCGGGAGATCCGCGAGTCGCGCGCCGAGGGCCGGATGAAGCTGGACCTGCCCGGCGTGGTGCTGGTGGTCGGCGGCCTGGTCGCCGTGGTCTACGGGCTCGGCCAGGCCTCGACCGACGGCTGGGGCTCCGGCACGGTGCTGGCCTGCCTGATCGGCGGCGCGATACTGCTGGTCGGGTTCCTGGTCGTCGAGTCCCGGGTGGCCGCGCCGCTGCTCCCGCTGCGCGTGCTGCTGTCCCGCACCCGCGGCGGCAGCTACCTCGCGGTCGGCACCGCGGCCGTGGGCATGTTCGCGCTCTTCCTCTTCCTGACGTACTACATGCAGGACGTGAAGAAGTACTCGGCGGTCATGACCGGCGTGGCGTTCCTGCCGATGACCGGCGCCATCATGGTCTCCGCGGTCCTGCTGGGCAGCCGGCTGGTCCCGAAGGTCGCCCCGCGCATCCTGATGGTCCCGGGCATGCTGATCGCCGCCGGCGGTCTGGCGCTGATGACCGCGGTGAAGCCGGACACCGGCTACGCGGTCGGCGTGCTGCCGGTGGAGGTGCTGGTCGGCCTGGGCCTGGGCCTGGTGATGGCGCCGGCGATGAACTACGCCACGCACGACGTCCGGCCCGAGGACGCCGGCGTCGCCTCGGCCACCGTCAACACCTCGCAGCAGGTCCTGGCCTCGGTCGGGATCGCGCTGTCGAACACCGTCGCGGCCAGCGCCACCACCTCCTACCTGAAGTCGCACAAGCCCTCGCCGACGCTCGCGAACGACGCCGTGGTCCACGGTTTCGCGACCGCCTCGGGGGTGGCCGCGGCCATCGTGCTGGGCGGCGCGGTCGTGGTGGCGCTGCTGATGAACGCCGGCAAGCCGGACCCGGCGCAGTCCGCCGGCGAGGCGCCGACGGCGATGCACATCTGAGCCGGCGCGAGTAACGACCCTGACGCAACCCCCCGCAGCCGCCGCTTCGTCACTGAGATGACCACGGAGGGGAGCGGCGGATGCGGGAAGCACGCGAGCGAGAGTTCGACGAGTTCGTCCTCGCACGGCAGCAACGGCTGCTGCGGACGGCGTATCTGTTGTGCGGTGACTGGCATCTGGCCGAGGACCTCACGCAGAACGCGCTGGCGAAGGTGTATGTGGGCTGGAACCGGATCCAGCATGTGGAGCAGATCGACGCCTACGTGCACCGGATACTCTTCCGCACCTACATCGACACCTATCGGCGGCGCCGCAAGCGGGAGATCCTGAGCGCGGCGGTACCGGACGTCGCTGGCACTGGTATTGCCAGCGACGTCCGCCTGACTCTAATGGCCGCACTGGCCCGAGTCACCCCGCGCTACCGCGCCGTGCTGGTGCTGCGGTACTGGGAGGACCGCAGCGTCGGCGAGACCGCCGAAGCACTCGGCATCGCCGAAGGCTCGGTGAAGTCGCACACCCACCGTGGTCTCCAACAGTTGCGTTCGGTCCTCGGGGACCAGGCGCTGGATCTCATCCGGAGCTGAGGAGGCCTTGATGGAGGAGCAAGATGTGGGGCGGGTGTTCGCCGCGGCGGCGCCCGAGACGGTGCCGGTGATCGGGGACCTGCCGGGTCGTGCCCGGGCGCTGGGAAAGCGGCGCCGCAGGCAGCGGGCGTTCATGACCGGTGCCGGGGCGGGCGTCACGGCGGTGGCGGTGGCCGGGGCGGTGGTCGCGCTCGGCGGGTTCGGGAGCGGGAAGCCGGTGTCCGCGACGGATGCGAGTCCGGCCGGACCGCCTTCCAGCTCGTGGCGGGTGACCACGACTCCGGCGACACCTTCGACGGCGCCTTCGACAACGCCTTCGACAACGCACTCGATGCCCAAGTCCAGCTACAGCTTCCTGCAGTCCACCGACAATCCGGTCGCCGACGAGGCGGTGCTCACCGCGGTGAAGGCGGCGCTGCCGAGCAAGGATGGGGCATCGCTACGGTTGAACCGGGCCTCGGAGGACAAGAACGGCTACGGCGCGGAGTTCACCATGGGCTCGACGGTTCTCGGCATCTCTGCGGGCAGCTATAACCCGAATGTCCACGGCACACCGTCCCAGTGCGCAGCCGATCCGAGCCACTGCACGAAGGGCACTGCGACGCTGCAGGAGCGCCAGGTCCGGTGGGAGTACTACTACGGCGATCCGAGTGCTCCCACCCTCAACATCTACGACGACCAGGGCGGGATCGGCTACCTGGTCACGGCCTATCCGGGAGCGCAGTCAGCGCAGCCGCCGGGGTTGGCCGAGATGACGGGTGTGGGGCTGAACGAGCAGGTGGCGGCGGCCGAACTGGCCGCGTGGACGACCCGCTGAGGCCGAGGGTCGGCCGTCCCTGACACCGCCCCTGAAACCCATCCCTGAACCCATCCCTACAAACCCCTACAACCAGCCGCGCTGCTGCGCCGCCCGGATCGCCTCGGTGCGATTCCGGGCGGCGGTCTTCTGGATGCAGGCCGACAGGTAGTTGCGCACCGTCCCCTCGGACAGGTGCAGCCGCCGCGCGACGTCGGCGATGGTCGAGCCGTCGGTGCAGGCCCCGAGCACGTCGCGCTCGCGCGGGGTCAGCGGGTTCTCCCCGGCGGCCAGCGCGGCGGCGGCCAGATCCGGGTCGATGACCCGCTCGCCCCGCAGCACCTTCCGGATCGCGGCGACCAACTCGGCCACCGGCGCGTCCTTCACCAGGAACGCCGAAGCCCCCGACTCCATCGCCCGCCGCAGAAACCCGGGCCGGCCGAAGGTGGTCAGGATGATGATGCGGACCTCGGGCAGGGCGCGGTGCAACGCGTCGGCGGCGTCCAGCCCCGACATCCCCGGCATCTCGATGTCCAGCAGCGCGACCTGCACGTCGGCCGCCTTCGCCGCCTCCAGGACCTCGTCGCCGCGCCCGACCTCGGCCACGACGGCCAGGTCGTCCTCTAGGTTGAGCAGGGTCGCCAAAGCCCCGCGCACCATGGCCTGGTCCTCGGCGAGCAACAGGCGGACGACATCGGTGGAGGCGGTCATGGGGCCAACCTACCCGTCGGCAGATGGGCGGAGCAGGTCTCGGCCGACTGGCAGTGCTCAGTTACCGCTGATCGGCGGCACTGGCGCCGCGGCTATCGACAACCAACTCCTTCGTTGACCAACTCCTTCGTTGCGACCAGTCGCTGCGCGCGCCGCCCGACCACCGACCGCCGACCGCCGACCAGCACTCAGCACTCAGCACTCAGCACTCAGCACCAACCACGTTCGGCCTCACCCCAAACCGCGCACCGCCAACCCCCGCTCCGGAGCCGCGGCCACCAACCGAAAGTCCCCATCACCGCCGCCCACCGAAAGCCGCCCCCCGACCGCGTCCAGCCGCTCCCGCAACCCGGTGAGCCCGTGCCCGCCGCAAGCGTCCGTCTCCCCCGCCGTCGCCGCCAGCCCGCGCCCGTCGTTGCGCACCGTGAGCACCATCTCGTCCCCCTGGTGCTCCAGCGTGACCTCCACGTGGCCCGCGCCGCTGTGCCGGATCGCGTTCGTCACCGCCTCGCGCAGGCTCCACGCCAGCGCCGACTCGCTCAGCGGGTCGAACTCGCCGGTCGCGGCCGCCACCTCCGGGGCCGCGACGAGTTTGATCCCGGCCGCGTCCAGCGCCGCGTGCGCCGAGGCCACCTCCACCGCGAGGGTGGCCCGGCGGTAGCCGCTGACCGCCTGGCGGATGTCGGTCAGGGTCTGGCGTGAGACCTGCTCGATCTCCTCGACTTCCTTCAGCGCCGCGTCCAGGCGCGGGGTCGGGCCGTCCGGGACCGCGGCCCGGGCCTTGATCAGCATGCGCTGGGCCAGCTCCGACTTCAGGGTGATCATCGACAGCGAGTGGCCGGTCAGGTCGTGCAGGTCGCGGGCCAGGCGCAGCCGCTCCTCGTTGGTCGCCAGGTGCGCCACCTGGGTGCGGGCCTCTCGCAGCTGGCCGATCAGGAGCGCCATCTGCCGGATGCCGAGGGTCGACATGCCGGCGAAGAAGATCGGGAAGGCCAGCGTCAGCCAGGTGCCGACGGAGCGCAGATCGCTGGTGATGAGGCAGCAGACCGTCATCAACGCCAGGCAGACCAGTACGCCCCGATAAGCCACCCCGCTGGCCATCGACAGCCCCAGCCCCGCGCCCGCGCCGACGTAGACCCACATCCCGGCCAGGTCCGAGTCCACCCAGACGCTGGTCACGAAGGCGGTCACGCCCATCGCCACCAGGATCGGCGCCACCCCGCGCGGGGCCTCGTTCACCACGCCGACCTTCCCGGTCTTGGGGTAGACCTTGAACGCCAGTGAGCCGTACATGAGCACGAACACCGCGACCAGCACGTAGATCAGCACCTGGAAGCCGACGGTGTGGTCCGAGGTCGCCACCTTCGCCACCGGTTCGACCAGGTAGAACAGCCAGACCGCGGCGAACATCCACTTGAACCGCCCCGGCTGGCCGACCCGGGGGGCGGCCATCAGCAGGGGCGGTTCCTCGAAAGCCGACGAGCGGGCGGCCCATTCCGCCGCGCCGGCCATCCCCTCCTCAGCCGGTGCCGACGGCCCCTCGGCCGACCGCTCGTTCCGCACGTCCATCACCTCCGTATCGTGCCTCCCCCTCCGGGTCCCTCCGCAATTCGGCGGGTCCCGGGCCGGCTCCCCGCCGGCACCGGGACCCGCCGGTCAGCTCACTGTTCCTTCGCCGACCGGTAGGAGACGATCGCCAGCAGGGCGAACAGGACGCCCCAGCCCGCCACCACCGCGATCGAGGTCGCGGAGACCTTGCCGGTGCTGATGATGTCCGTGCCCAGCTTGTGCGCCTGGTACGTGGGGAACCACTTGCCGATCTTCTCAAGCGTGCCGCCCAGCGGGAACCACAGCCCGCCCAGGAGCGCCATCGGGAAGAAGACCAGCATCACGGCCGGCTGCGCGGTCTCCGGGTCGAAGCGGTAGCCGATCGCCACCGCCAGCGAGACGAAGGTCATCGAGGCCAGCCACAGCACCAGCGCGTTCACGACCCACTTCCAGGCCGGCATGTCCACGTGGTTCAGGAAGGCGCCGATCCCGAACACCACCAGCACCGACGGGACGGTCGTGGCCAGCGAGGTGACCACCTTGGCGAACACGTAGCCCCAGCCCGGGAGCGGGGTCAGCCGCAGCTGCCGGGTCCAGCCGGACTTGCGCTCGGTGGCGATCCGGATGGAGTTGTTCATCAGGGCCCCGGCGAAGGCGCCATAGGTGGCCATGGCCAGCATGTAGTAGGCCTTGAACTGCACCCCGTCGGCCGTCGTGGTCTGCTTGCCGATGATCAGGTAGAGCGCGGCCGGCATGGCGATCGCGAAGATCAGGTAGCGGCCGTTGCGGATCACCCGCATGACGTCCAGCTTGGTGAGGGTGAGCGTGGCGTTCATCGCGCCGCCTCCAGGGTTGCGGTGGTGCCGTCAGCGTGGTTGTTGTCCTCGGCGGTGATGGCGATGAACGCCTGCTCCAGGCCCAGCGCCTGGATCTCGATCTCGGCCGGCCGGTAGCCGGCGTCCAGCAGCGCGTAGAGCGTGGCGTCGGAGTCCGAGGTCTGCAGCCGCACGATGTCCGCCTGCCGCTCGACGCTGACCAGGTTCGGCAGCCGGTGCAGCACCGCGTCCTGCACCCCCGGCAACCGGAAGGACAGCCGCTTGGCCCCGGCGCTGGCCTTGATCTCGGCCGACGAGCCGTCGGCGAGCAGCCGCCCCTTGTTGATGACGATGACCCGCTCGGCGAACTGGTCCGCCTCCTCCAGGTAGTGCGTGGCGAACAGCACCGTCTTGCCCTCGTAGGCGCGCTCCCGCATGGTCGCCCAGAACGCCTGCCGGTTCTCCACGTCCATCCCGGTCGTCGGCTCGTCCAGGACGATCAGCGGGCTGTCCCCGATGATCGCCATCGCGAACTGCACCCGCTGCTGCTGTCCCCCGGACAGCTTGTCCACCCGGCGGTCGGCCAGGTCGGCGATGTTGGCCCGCTTCAGCGCGTCGATGACCGGGATCGGCCGCGGGTGGAGCTTGGCCCACAGCTCGACCTGCTCCTTCACGGTCACGTCGCTCATCAGCCCGCCGGACTGGAGCATCGCCCCGACCATGCCGTGCTTGATCGCCTCGGCCGCGGTGCCGCCGAACAGCGCCACCCGGCCGGAGTCCGGCCGGCTCAGCCCGAGCAGCATGTTCAGCGAGGTGGACTTCCCGGCGCCGTTCGGGCCCAGGAAGGCGATGGTCTGCCCCGGCTGCAACGCCATGGTCAGGCCGTTGACGGCGTGCACCGGCCCCTTGGGCGAGTGGAAGGTCTTGCTCACGTTCTCGAACTCGACTACCGCCCCGTTCGGGCTTCGAGTGTCTCGTGGCATTTCTGGTGTCCCCAGTCGTGTGTGGCCCGTTTTCCCGTTCGACATCAATGACACCAGCCCGACCTGGGCGGCGACCATTGTGGAAGCTCGTGAAAACGGCATGACAGCTGTCATGTGCGCGCCGGTGCGGAAACCTCATGGGGCGCCCGGGACGATCGGCACCGGACGCCCGCCACACCTACTCGGCCAGCACCGATCGGTACAACTCGCTGACATGGAGGGCCTGCTCGGCGACCCCGTACCGCTCCAGCGCCCCCGGCGGCGCGCAGCGGTCCACCGGCTTCAGGTCCGCCGCCTCGCGCAGCGCCGAGACGAAGGCGTCCGGCCGCGAGGGCACCCGCGCCACGCGGTCCCCCAGACCCGGCAGCCCGTCCAGCGCCGGGGAGTCCGAGTACACCGCGGGCAGCCCGCACGCCACCGCCTCCAGCGGCGCCAGCCCGAAGGTCTCCGACGGCGAGGGGGAGGCGAACACGTCCATCGCCGACAGCAAGTCCTTGATTTCCAGCATCCCGCCGCCGACGTCCCCCGTGAAGTGCACGCGCCCCGGCATCAGCTGGTTCGCCAGCCGCTGGAGCCGGGCCCGGTCCGGTCCGGCGCCGACGATCAGCGCGGTCGCGCCGTCGATGCGGCACGCCGCCTCGATCAGCACCTCGAAGTGCTTGTCCGGGTCCAGGCGGCCGACGCCGCCGATCACGAAGGCGTCCGTGTCGATGCCCAGCACCTTGCGGACCAGGGTGCGGGCGTTGGGATCGAAGCGGAACTCGCGGATGTCGATGCCGTTCTCGATCACCTCGACCCGCTCTATGCGCCAGGCCCGCAGGTAGTCCGCGACGGCTTGCGAGACCGCTATCGTCACCCGGCCCATGCGTTCGGAGGCGCGGTACAGGCCGCGCACGCCCAGGCGGTCCTTCGGTTTGCCCTCGATGAGCTCGCGGCCCAGCGAGTGCTCGGTGGCCACTATGGCGCGGACACCGGCCATGCGGGCGGCGAGGCGGCCGTAGAGGTGCGCCCGGTACAGGTGGGTGTGGACCAGGTCGAAACCGCCGTCCCGGACCAGCTTCACCAGGTGCATCAGCGAGGCCATGTCGCGGTTGGAGGGCATGCGCAGGTCGTGCACCCGGAAGCCGCCGGCCCGGATGCGCTCCCCGACCCGGCCGCCCTCGGTCAGGCACGCCACCTCGCACTCCTCGGGCAGGTGCTGCAACAGCGTGGCCAACTGGCGTTCGGCGCCGCCGGAGGCCAGGCCGGTGATGACGTGCAGGACTTTGGTCATGCGGAGCCGCCTTCCTTGCCCCGCGCGCCGGAGCGCGGCACGGCGGCGGCCGAGGCGTCCGCACCGTTGCGGGCGCCGGCGCGGGGACGGGCCGAGTGCTGCTGGGATCCGGGCCGGTCCTGGACGACAGGAGCGGGCGCCGGCGGCGGGATCAGAGGCTTGATCCACGACGGGATCAGAGGTTTGATCCGAGGATGGGCGGCGATATCGGATACGACCCCCTCCGGACTGTGCGCGGGCACACCTGCACCGACCCGTGCCACCGGTTCCCCCCGGGACCCGCGCGTCGATCCGCTGCGGAATCCGCCGTCGGCCGCCCCCATAGCGGGATCCTAAGAGCCCTCATTTATGTTGACAACGGCACCGGCGGGTGACTGGTTCACCTGCGTCCGATGTTCGTCCTATGTCAACCGTTACAGTCGGCTTGATCCAGGGGTCGATCAGCAGGGCGAGCAGGGCTGCGCGCATGACTCACGGGCCGCACACGCGTCAGAGAAAACACTGCACAGGCCATCAGGGGCGTCGAATGCCCGGTACCCGCCAAGATCGCGGCGGGGCCGCGGCGGACCGCGGCCCCGCCGTCATCGCAAAGGCTTGAGATACCTCAATGCCGCGACGACGGAGCGCCCAGCAACCCGCCCAACAGCGACCCGTCCGATCCGTCCCCGGGCGTGGTGCCGGTCGGCGTCCCGGCCGAAGTGGCGCCGCCGGTCGGCGTGCCGCCGGCAGCTCCGCCGCCCTGGCCGCCGGCCGTCCCGCCCTCGGTCGCCGTGGGCGAGTTCGACGCCGACGTGGCCCCGCCGGTGGCCGACGACGTCGGGCCGCCGGCGGTGCCGCCGCCGGTCGTGGTCCCGGAGCCGGACGACCCGGCCTCCCCGCAGACCACCTTGTCCTGGGCGGCATAGGAGCTGTGGAACACCTGCCGGATCGGGTCCTGCCCGGACTTGGTGAGGATCCGGGTGACGTCCACCTGGAAACCGGGGACCCCGTCGCCGGCCACACAAGAGTCGGACTGCGAATACGTGGTCTTCGGCTGCACCAGCGCGTAGTGCGGCGAGGTCTCGGTCTGCACCGAGTCATACGCCTTCCGCCCCAGCACCGCGACGGTCACCGCGTTGTCCGTGGCGCTCGTCCAGAGGTAGACAGGCGCGCCGGAATCGTTCTGGAACTTCAGATCCGCGTCCGGGTAGGTCACCGCGGCCTCCATCCCGGGCGGGAAGTGGTCGGTCACGACGGCGTGCGGATGGTGCTCCACATCGTGCAGCCCGGCCAGGTACTCCGCGTTGAACAGAGCGGTGGCGACCAGCGAGGTGCCCGAGCCCGCGTCCTGCGCCGGACTGGAGGACGAGGACTCGCCGCTGGCCGGGATGAACCCGTTCGCCGACGACCGCGCGCCGAGGACCTGGTTCAGGCTGAACACCTGCCCCGGCTGCACGATCTGGCCGCGTACCAGGCCGGCCGCGTTCTTGACGTTCGCAGTGCGCTGCGAGGAGGCACTGTAGGGCGCGGTGTAGAGGCCCATCACGTCGTGGATCCCCAGCGCCTGCGCGGCCTCGGTGGTCAGCGTCGGCGGCAGCGGGCCGATCGGGACGGTCGCAATACGCTGCGAGGAAGAGCTCTTCGTCAGCACCGGCAGCACAGCGTTCTGAATCGCGGTGGGCGCGTAGCCGACGCCGTTCTTACCGGGCACCAGCACCGGCTGGCCGTTCGTGACCGTGAACGAGGCGTCCGTCGGCGGCTGTTCCAGCTTGGCCAGCGCCTCGTGGTCGAGTTCGGAACGGATCCCGGCGCCGTCGAGCTTGGGCACCAAAGCGCCGTGGCCGTCAGGCTCGATCGCCAGGTGCCGCCCCAGGATCGCGGGCTTCAGGACGGTGTGCACGCTGCCGGTGATCAGGGTGACCGAGCCCGCCATCGCCGGCCGGGCGAAGTCCTGCATGGCCTGCGCGACGGCGGCCGGGGTGACGGTCGGCTGGACGTCCTGGACGGACAGCGCGACCGGCGGGCCGGGGAAGCTGCCGCTGTCGGTGCCCGAAGCCGGGGCGGGGATCACGGCGGGGGCCCTGTCTC
>NZ_JAAFYZ010000294.1 GCF_018274385.1 Catenulispora pinistramenti
GCGCGACTGGGGTGGGTCGGCGGGGGAGTAGCGCGGTTGGGGCGGATCGGTCGATCGGCGCGATGGGAGCGATCGGTGAATCGGTGGATCGGTGGATCGGTGGATCGGTGGATCGGTGGATCGGCGGATCGGTGGATCGGTGGATCGGCGGATCGCAGGGGTCTGCGGATTTCGAGTGCCTCGCGGAGTCGCGGCGCAGATCCGGAGCACCCCGGCGGCGAGATCTGAGTAGACGAGATCTGAGTAGGTCTGGGATAGAACTGAGTATCGCGGCGGATGCCGGCGCCGCCTGCGTTGCGCCAGGGTTGCTGGCATGGAAGACGTGTTGGTCCGTTGTCCGGATTGCGGGGCGCCTCTGGGCGAGCGGCCGGAGCGGTGCGTGGCCTGTGGGTTGGTGTTGGCCGGCGATGTGGCCGCACGGCTTTGGGCAGTGGATCAGGGTATTGCGTCACTGACCGCTGAGCGGGCTGAGCTGTTGCGAATGTTGCGAGCCGGTGCCGCCATGCCGATCCCACCGACGGCGTCGCAGTTCCCTGTGTATTCGGTGCCAATGCCGGTGCCGATGACAACGCCAATGCTGCCGAGCTATCAGCCCGGACGCCCGCGCGTCGAGTGGAGCCGCCGCCGCGTCCAGAACCTCCTGTTGAGCCTCGGCGTCCTGCTCCTCACGGTCGCGGCCCTCATCTTCATCGCCGTGAACTGGGGCACGCTCGGCGCCGGCGGACGTGTCGGGGTGCTGGCCGTCGTCACCCTCTCGGCGGCGGCCGCGGCGACGGTGGCCGCGCGTCGTGCGCTGCCCGCGACCGCCGAGTCGGTGGCGGTCCTGACCGTGGCGCTGCTGACCGTCGACAGCGTCGGACTGCGGCTTGCGGGTCTGGCGAGCGGAGCCGCGCCGGCCGTGTATGCGAGTGCTGCGTCAGCCGCGATCGCGCTGCTGGTAACCGCGTGGCTGACGCGCGTCCGGCTCCGGGCACTCGGGCTCGCGGCACTCCTCGCGGCCGAACTCGTCCTACCGCTGGCGACCGGCACGAGCATCGTGCATCCGGCCGGTGTCGCGGCCGTCTACGGGCTCGAAGCCGCAGCCCTCATCGCGCTTCGCTTCCACGTCATGACGAGATTCGATGGCCTGGCGGGCGTCATCGATATCAGAGTCCTGCGCGTCAGTACCTACATCTGGTGGGCATTCGCACTCACGGCCGCCGCGATCGCCACCTACGGCTCCGCCGGCGCGCGCTCGGCATGGGGGCCGTTCGAACTGCTGGCGCTCGCCGCGATCGCCGTGTGGGCCGCGGGCCGCGAAGCCGCCGAACTCCACCTCGCCCTGGCCGTCGCCACCGGTATCGCAGCGGCCTGCGGTGTGGCGCCGCATCTGGACGCGAGCTGGCGTGCGCCGGCGATCGAGGCGGCTGCCCTGCTCGCCGCGGTCGTCGTCCTGCTGGTCCCGACCCGCGTCGCACGTGCCTCGACTGCCGTGGTCGCGGCGGTGGGCCTCGGCGCCCTGTTGACGGCCGCCAAGCCCATCGCGGAGGCACTGGCAGCGCCGGGTGCGGTCGCCGGAGACGAGGTGTGGAAGAGCACCTGGGCTCAGGCTCGCAGCCTGCACGCCACCGACGCCCTCCGCACCGGCCAGCCCTGGTCCGGCAGCGCGCACCTTGCCGTGCTGGGGCTGACGGCGCTCGCCGCAGCCGTCTTGCTCGTGCCCAGGACCCGCGTCACCGCACGCAAGATCGCGGTTCCGGGCGTCGCCGCGCTGGTCGTCGTGAACCTGATCCTGGTGCCGCTCGAAGCGGCTTGGCCGCTCCCGGCCGCCGTCGCCTGGGAGCTGGCTGTGGGTGCGGCGCTGCTGATCGCCGCGGCGATGAAGAACCCTGAGAACATCACGCCGCCGGCGATCCTCGGCGCCTGCTTCCTCGCGCACGCCAGCCTCTGGTCGCTCCGCTCCCCGGCCCTGACGGTCGTGGCGGTCGCCGTGACCCTTGCCGCTTCGGCGATCGCCGCCCGAGTCACGCGCTACCAGACTGTCCTCGCCACAGCTGTGGCCGCGCTGGTGGGTGTCGAGGCGGCTCTGATCGCGGTCTATCAGGGTGCGACGTTCGAGCAGACCGGCGTCGTCCTGGCTGTGGTGGCAGCGGCGCTGATGGCGGTGACCTACGTGCTCCGCGCCGACCTTGACGACACCCTCGCAGCCGCGCTCCAGGCCGTCGCGCTCGTGGGAGCGGCCACGGCGATCGGCTTGTCCGCGTACGAACCGTCCGCTCTGACGATGACCACCGCTGTGCTCCTCGCCGCGACCGCACCGGCGATCGTCCTCGGCGGGAAGCCGTTGGCACCGGCCTGGCCCGCACTCGTCCAGGCCCTCATCTGCTTGGAGGCCGACGCCGTCCATCGGTGGGCCGCACCGAACGCCGGCCTTGGCTCGCGTGCGCTGATCCTCGTGTTGGCAGCGGCCACGGTTTCCGTTGCGGCGAATGCCTTCCAGCGGAACTTGAACGCGATCGCGCTAATAACGGGCCCGACAATCTATGCGCTAGCCGTCAGCGGCACCATCGCCACCCATCAACTCGACCCGGTCTGGCTGGCGCTGTTCATCGGCGGCGGCGCTGCGGCGATGATCGCGGCGTTCGGCGCGGTCGCCGACCAGCCCGCGGCTGATGTCCGCGCCGCGTTCGGGCAGCCCGATGCCATCGCCGGCGACCTCCGCGCCGCGATCCATGTGCCGGCGGCCATCAGTTTTCTGCTTCTGCTCGCCAGCAGTTGGGTCCGCCTCGCCGAATCGCACGTCCACTCCGTCGATCCCTACACCGTCCCGGCCGCCGTGATCCTCCTTGCCGCCGGCTACCTGCGCCGCCGCACCGACCGCGAAGCCGCCTCGTGGCCCTGCTACGGCCCCGGTCTCATCGCCGGCCTCGCCCCGACGCTGATCCAGGCGCTCGCGGACCCGGGCCTGGTGCGTCCGGCGTTGCTCGGTGTCGCCTCGTTGCTCGTCCTGATCGCCGGTATCAGGGGACGCCTACAGGCGCCGCTGGCCGTCGGTGCGTGTGTCCTCGTGATCGACGTCATCGGGCAGCTCTCGCCGGCCCTGGCCGCCGCCTACGACGCCGTCCCGCGCTGGACGCTGATCGCGATGGCCGGCGCGCTGCTGCTGGTCCTCGGCGTCACGTACGAACGCCGCATCCGCGACGTGCGTGCGCTCGGCCGCAAGTTCGGCGAGCTACGGTAGCTCTTGTGACGGAACGAGATCTTGACGCGACGGTGGCCCTGGCCGCGGAGTCCGCCGACGTGCGCCGCTTCTGGCAGTCCCTTGGCCTGCCCGGCCTGATCGACGTCCACACGCACTTCATGCCGCACCGCCTGCTGGACCGCATCCGTGCCTACTTCGACGCGGCCGGGCCGCTGATCGGCCGCGAATGGCCGATCCGCTATCGGCAGGACGAGGACGAGCGGTTGGCGATCCTGCGCGGCTACGGTCTGCTCGCGTTCACCTCGTTGGCCTACCCGCACAAGCCGGGGATGGCCGAGAGCCTGAACGCGTGGACCGCCGACTTCGCCGCGCGCACGCCCGAGTGCCTGCACAGCGCGACCTTCTTCCCCGAGCCCGGGGCGGCTGCCTACGTTCCGGCGGCGATCCAGGCCGGGGCCCGTGTTTTCAAGGCGCACGTCCAGGTCGGCGCCTACGATCCCGCCGACCCGCTGCTCGATCCGGTGTGGGGGACCTTGGCCGAGGCCGGGGTCCCGGTGATCGTGCACTGTGGCTCCGGCCCGGTCGCCACGCCGTTCACCGGGCCGGAGCCGATGGCCCGGGTGCTGGCCGCGCACCCGACGCTGCGGCCGGTCATCGCGCACTTCGGGCTGCCGGAGTACGTCGGGTTCCTCGACCTGGCCGAGCGGTATGACGGGGTGCTGTTCGATACGACGATGGCGTTCACGGACTTCTTCGGGGGCGCTGACCTGCCGGATCGGGAGCGGAAGCGGATCGCGGAGTTCGAAGACCGGATCCTGTTCGGGAGCGATTTCCCGAACATCCCCTACTCCTACACACAGGCGCTGGAAGCCTTGTCCCGTCTGGAATTCGGTGACGGGTGGCTCCGCGCCGTGTGCCACGGGAACGCGGCGCGGATCTTCGGGGTTTGACGGGCCTCAGCCGGCAGCCTTCGTCCGCCGGCCTACTTCCTGTCAGCTGTCGTGGCGCTTGCCGGTGACGTCCCACAGGTGGTGGATCGGGTCGTGGACGAAGTAGCGGGCCAGCGATTCGACGGTGAAGTCGGAGCCGTCGCCGCGGTGGCCGGTGCGCTTCCACTGGTCGGCGGACACTGACGCGAAGCGCGTGGCGATCTGCTCGGTGGTGTCGATGAGTTCTGCGATGACCGTGTCAGGGTCCTGCTCGTTGTACTTGTCCTCGACCGCGGTCGAGTCCTGGTCCCAGTTCGGATACTGCGGGTCGTCCTCCTCCAGCATCAGGCCGACGCGCAGGGAGTAGATCTTGTTGCAGTCGCGGACGTGGCAGGCGTACTCCAGCGGCGACCACTTCTCCGGATCCGGGCGCGTGCGCACCTGCTCCGGGTCGTTCTTGGCGAAGTACTCGCGCCAGGATTCAGCGTTGGCGCGCAGGAGGGCCGGGACCTCGTCGCGACTGCCGGCGCCGGCCGCGAAGCCGCACTCCGGGCAGGGACGCTCCAGGACCCAGGTCCAGTTCTTGGTGTCCGGGGTGATGGTCATGGCGTCACCCTAGTGGGGTCGGCGTGACCGGTGTGGCGCGGGACGGTGGGTAGAGTGCGGTTCATGCCGCAGACAACATCGCGCCGGGTATGGGTCCCCTTCGGACAGTCGGCGAAGGAAGTGCCCGAAGGCCTGGTGGCCGACGTGTTCACCGGCGTGGACGTCGATGCGCCCGGCGGGATCCCGGACTCGATCGACGAGGTCGAGTTCTTCGTACTGCCCTACCTGTTCATCAACGCGCACCCGGAACTGATGGCCCGGATGCCGCGCCTGAAGGTGGCCCAGACGCTGACGGCCGGCTACGAGAACGTGGCGCCGTACGTCCCGGAGGGCGTCACCCTGTGCAACGCGCGCGGCCTCCACGACGCCTCGACCGCCGAGCTCGCGGTAACACTGACTCTGTCCGCACTCCGCGGCATCCCGCGCTACGTCCGGCAGGCCGAGCACGGCGACTGGTCCCCGACCTACCTGGACGGCGACGGCGTGGTCGACGAAGCACTCGCCGACAAGACAGTCCTGATCCTCGGCTACGGCTCGATCGGCTCCGCGATCGAACGCCGCCTCGCGGGCTTCGAGGTCGAGGTACTGCGGGTGGCCCGCACAGCCCGCGAGGGTGTGCACGCGCTCACCGACATCGACACCCTGCTACCGCAGGCAGACGTGGTGATCACGGTGGTCCCGGCGACAGACGAGACCCGCGGCATGATCGACGCGGCTTTCCTGGCACGGATGAAGGACGGGGCGCTCCTGGTGAACGTCGCCCGCGGTGTGGTGGTCCGCACCGACGCCCTGATGGCCGAGTGCGCCTCCGGCCGCCTCCGCGCCGCGATGGACGTCACCGACCCGGAGCCCCTGCCCCAAGACCACCCCCTGTGGCGCACACCGAACGTGCTGATCACGCCGCACGTGGGCGGCGCGTCCTCGGCATTCCTGCCGCGCGCGCTGCGGGTGATCGAGGAGCAGTTGGGACGGTGGGCGGCGGGGGAGGAGCTGACGAACGTGGTGCGGCTGGGGTGATGGTGGCACGCGGCGCGGTGACGGTGCGGGTTACCGGTAGGCGGTAGTCGAAGCGGTGCCGGGGGTAGCTAGCGGAGCGGGTAGTTAGTGGTGCGGGTAGTTAGTGGTGCGGGTAGCTAGTGGTGCGGGTAGCTAGTGGTGCGGGTAGCTAGTGGAGCAAGCGATCGAGCAGCGGCGGATGCCACCATTCCGGCTCCTGGGAGTCGCAGCGCAATCCGGTCGGGGCCCAGCGGCGCAGTGCGGCGTCGATGCGGGCGGGCCGGGCACGGCGGCAGGTACCGAGGTTGACCGCCAGCGGTGTGCCGAACCAGAACATGTTGGACATGATCCGGCGTTCGGCGACCGTCGAATCGTCGCCGACCTCTGCGGCGATCCAATTCTGCTCGATCTGCACCACCATCCCGGCCCGGCCCGCGTCTATCACCGCCTGACGGAGCTGCGGCCCGGGCTGCGGGAGGTCGGTCTGTATGTCGAAGCAGAACCAGTTGTAGTCTCCCGGACCGGGGCGGAATCCGGCGTCGCTGATGCCGGACCAGGGGACGTCTATGTCGAACGTCCCCGTGGCCGCGCCCGCGCCCGCGTACTCGCCGCTGTAGCGCACCCCCTGTCGGTCGATGGTCATCGCTCTGGGCGGCAGCACCCGGCCGTACAGCAGACGCACTGTCGCATCGGAGAACCCATCGGGAATCAGGCGGCAGGCCCACCAGATCAGCCACACCGCCAGCGGAGCGATCCAGACGAGCGAGACCAGTCCGAGGGCGGAGGCGAGCACGAAGATTCCGAGGAACCCCGCGGCGGCCAGAGCCAACCCGATCCCCAGTTTCACCAAGCCCAGCGCCAGCGGCCGTCCGATCTGCACGAGTACCAGAGCCCGGTCCTGCCTCGCGGTCACGCGACCCCCTCGCGATAGATCATCGAACACTGGGACATTACTCGGAGCGAATGTTCACGTCGATGGCCGCGAAGGCAGGTGCCAGGTGCCAGGTGCCTACCGAGTGACTCGCGCTGATCCGATGAGTTCGGCGGGCTGCGCTTCGACTTCCGCCACCGCACCCTCACTGACCCCGAACCGCTCATGCAACCGCCGCAGCGGTCCCGGCGCCCACCAGGCGCTCCGCCCCAGCAACCGCATCGCGGCCGGCACCAGGATCCCGCGGATCAGCAGGGCGTCGATCAGGATCGCGACGCCGCAGCCGAGGCCGAAGAACTGCAGGAAGCTGACCGAGGCCGTGCCGAAGGCGAAGAAGCTCACCGCCAGCAGCCCCGCCGCCGTCGAGACGATGCGCCCGGTGCGGGCCAGTCCCTCGCTGACCGAGTCGCGCAGGTCCGCGCCTTGGGCGTGCAGTTCCTTGATGCGGCTGGTGAGGAAGACCTCGTAGTCCATCGACAGGCCGAAGGCGATGCAGAACAGGAGCACCGTCATCGCTGTGTCCATGGGCCGGGCTGTGAAGTCGAGGAGGCCGGAGAAGTGGCCCTGCTGGAAGATCCACACCATCGTGCCGATCGACGCCGACAGGCCCAGGGTGTTCAGGACCAGTGCCCGTAGCGGCTGCGTGACGCTGCCGGTGAACAGGAACAGCACGATGAACGTCGTCAGCACCACCCACCCGATCGCGTAGGGCAGCCGCGCCGTGATGCCGTGCTCGGAGTCGATGAGGCGGGCGGTGTCGCCGCCGATCAGGGTCGAGGTGCCGCCGGGGCCGGGGAGGGCGCGGGCGGCGCGTACCAGTTGTTCCGCTGCGGAGGAGTGGCCGTCGGCCGCCGTGAACAGCGTCAGGTGCTGGGCGGAGGCGTTGGCCATGCCCGCGTCGGAGGGGCCGAGGCCCAGCGCGGCGCCCTGGGCGTAGGAGCCGGCGCTGCTGTCCACGCGCACCGCGCCCGGCAGCGTCGACAGCTTCGCCGCGTACGCGGCCACCGACGACGTGTCGGCCGGGCCGGTCGTGATGATCTGCACCGCGGTGGCCTGGTTGCCCTGGAAGTCGTTGTGCAGCGTGTCGGCGGCCTGGCGGGCGGGTGCGCTGGTCGGCAGGACCGTCTCGTCGGGGGTGCCGAAGGAGGCGCCGAGCAGCGGGGTGGCCAGGAACGCCAGGAGGGCCACGACCGGGAGTGCCATCAGCGCCGGGCGCTTCATCACCGCGGAGGCCAGGCGGCCCCAGGCCGGGGCGGCGGAGCTCTGGGTGGAGTGCCGGGCCCAGGGCAGGCGGCCGGCGTTGACGCGGGTGCCGAGCACGCTGAGCAGGGCCGGCATGATGATCAGCGCGCTGGCGGCGGCGATCGCGACCACGCCGATGCCGGCGTAGGCGAACGAGCGCAGGAAGTAGAACGGGAACACGAGCAGGGCGGCCAGGGCGGCGGCGACTGTCAGCGCGGAGAAGGCGATGGTGCGGCCCGCGGTGCGCAGGGTGCCGTGGACGGCGTCGGGGACGCTCGTGCCCTGCGCCAGGTACTCGCGGAAGCGGGCGACCATCAGCAGCGCGTAGTCGATGCCCAGCCCCAGGCCCAGCGCGGTGGTGAGGTTGATCGCGAAGACCGAGACGTCGGTGAGGCGGCCCAGGATCGCCAGTTCGGCGAAGGTGCCCAGGATCGCGACCAGGCCGATCGCGAGCGGGAGCAGGGCCGCGACCAGGCTGCCGAAGGCCAGGATCAGCAGGACCAGGGTGAGCGGGATGGCGATCGACTCGGCGGTGGCCAGGTCCTTGCTCACCTGGGTGGTGACGTTGTGGTTCACCGCCGCCTCGCCCCCGGCCTGGACGGTCACCGCCGGGCCGTCCTTGACGTAGCCGCTGAGCAGCCGGTCGGTGGTCTTGCCCACCTGGTTGTCGTCGCCGAGCACCCGGACCAGCACCATCGCGTCGCGGCCGTCGGTGGAGCGCAGCGCGGGGCTGTGGCCGCTGAAGTAGGACACGACGCCGGTCACGCCGCGGTCGGCCGTCAGTTCCCGGGTCAGGGTCTGGCCGGCCTGGGCGGCGGCGCCGGAGTCGATGCCGCCGGTGCGGGCGCCGACCACCAGGATCAGGTTGGCCTCGCCGCCGAATTCGGCGGTGATGGCCTGCTGTGACTTCCAGGACTGCGAGCCGGTGTCGTCGAAGCCGCCGGACTTCAGGACGCCGAAGGCGCCGACGCCGACCGCGACCATCGCGAGCATCAGGATCGAGGCGGTGATCAGGACGGCCTTGGGCCGCCCGACCGCGATTCTGCCGATCTTTTCGAGCATGACTGTGGAGCCCCCTCCGGGCCGGGCGCCATAGAAGTTGACGCCGTTAACATCTAAGCCTGCCGGTCATTGTTAACGGTGTCAACATGAGGCACGATGAACAGGTGAGCACGCCCAAGACCACCCCCCGAACCCGCTACCACCACGGCGACCTGCGCAACGCCATGACGGACTCGGCGGTGGAGTTGGCGCGGGCCGGCGGGCCGGACGCGGTGGTGCTGCGGGAGGTGGCGCGCCGGGTCGGGGTGTCGGCCACCGCCGCTTACCGGCACTTCTCGGATGCCGAGGCGCTGCTGTACGAGGTGAAAGGGCACGCGCTGGAGTCGCTGGCCCGGTCGATCGGGGCGGCCGTGGCAGCGGTCCCGGCGGACGGGGACCCCGGTGACGTCGCGGTGGCCCAGCTGCGCGCGGCGGCCGACGCCTACATCGAATTCGCGGTGAACAACGCCGGGCTGTTCATGACGGCCTTCTGCCTGACCAAGGTGCCCGGCCAGCAATTCGAGGGCGTGCCGTTTACCGAGGCCGCGGCCTTCCAGGCACTGGGCGGGCTGCTGGACCGGATAGTGGAGACCGGCCGGATGCCGGCCGAGCGCCGGCCCGGGGCCGAGATCGCGGCCTGGTCGGTGGTGCACGGGCACGCGCTGTTGTTGGTGGGCGGACCGCTGGAGCGGCACCTGTCCGAGGAAGAGCAGGCTTACGCCCGGGAGCGGACGCTGGACATGGCGATCCGGGGCCTGATCGCGGCGGACTGAGGGGAAACCCCGTACCCGCGCCCGGCGATCTGACGATCACCCCATCTCACAGCCACCTCACAGCCACCTCACACCTGTCCCACCCATCTCACGCCCGTCCCACCCATCTCACGCCCATTCCGCGCCCATCTCAGCAGCCGTATCCACGAGCTCAGATGATTCGTTGGTTGATATCCCTTTTTCAGCGCAAAGGTCAGATAAAGATCACCCGGTTGGCGGCCTGTGCGGAACTCGCCGGGGCGCCTAGAGTGCAAGAGCACTAAGACAAACTGGTGCCGCGCCCGGAGCGTGCGGCACAATAAAAGCCGCTGACATGGGGCTCCCCAGGTCGTGGTGCGGGCAAGGCCGCTGGGGAAGGCGAACCTCGCCGCAGCACAGCCAGGAGGTCCCGATGACGGCACAGTCGACAGACAAGACAGTGACAAGCGGAGTCCTCTACATCCACTCCGCTCCACGCGCGCTCTGCCCGCACATCGAGTGGGCGG
The DNA here is from genome assembly GCF_018274385.1 of Catenulispora pinistramenti. GTDB lineage: Bacteria > Actinomycetota > Actinomycetes > Streptomycetales > Catenulisporaceae > Catenulispora > Catenulispora pinistramenti. The sequence continues at coordinate 10,185 of NZ_JAAFYZ010000294.1, forward strand.
TGGCGAGCGTACTCGGCGTGCGCGTCAGCCTGGACTGGACGCACCAGCCTGCCGAACCGCACATGTGGCGGGCCGAGCTGTCCTGGCGCGGACAGACCGGAACCGCCGCCAGCATGACCTCGCAGCTGCGGGGCTGGCAGCAGCTCCGGTTCGAGGCCACCGAGGACCCGTCCGAGGGGGCCGAGGGCGAACGCTACTCGTCCACGCCCACCCTCGGCGTCTACCGCGCCGCCACCGGGCTGCACGGGGACATCGTCATCGCCGAGGACCGGCTGCGAGCCGCCCTGGGCCGCGCGCACCGCGGCGAGTCCACCCTGGAGCGCGAGGTCGAGGCACTGCTCGGCAAGCCATGGGACGACGAGCTGGAGCCCTTCCGGTACGCGGGCGAGGGGGCGCCGGTGCGGTGGTTGCATCAGGTCGGGTGATGCCCGGCGCGGGTGCGCCGGACGGCGTGGCGCGCCACCCTTCACCCACACGAGTGGTCTTCGATGACTGATTCTTTGAGGACTGATCATCGTTTTTGTGGATCGGGGGTTGTGGGTTGTGGGTCGTTCTGATCACACGGACCGTGCGGACTGATGATCGGTTGGCTCATGTAGGTCGATGATCGCCCGAACTAGTGCTGCGTCAGGCAAGCTTTGCCCGGCCGTTCGTGGCGGAGTTCGTGACGGAGTTCGTGACGGGATTCGTGACGCGCTGGTCGCCGGGCGGGATCTGTTGGTTGCTGGTGTTGTGGGCCGGGTTGCGGTTGGGGGTGTGGGTTTCAAAGCTTTTTACGCCTTCGGTCATAGTTGTGCCGGTTCGGGGTTCGGGTCGGCGAGTCTGTGTGTCGGCTGCCGGTTCGCGCGTTCACAACCCCGCCCCACCTCAGGCCTCTTCAACTCCAGTTAGCCAGTGCAAGGTCAAGGGCTGTGATGAAGGGCCGGGCCTCCGGCGGGCCTCGGCAACCTCAGGGAAACTAGCGCGGTTCCCTAGGGTGGCCGATCTAGTCTCAGCGGCGGCGGTTTGTGGGGTGGTGCGGTCCGTTCCCCTCGG
>NZ_JAAFYZ010000295.1 GCF_018274385.1 Catenulispora pinistramenti
GGTCGCGTCGGCAGGGCTTCGCCTACAGTGCCGGTGGCCGGGGGTCAAGTTCGCGCTGCACGAAACCGCCGCCTACCTGCATGTCCGCCGCGCGCGGACTTTACCCCCGGACACCGGTGCTGTACCCCCCGGGCTGACGACGCGACCGAGGGGAACGGACCGCACCACCCCACAGGCCGCCGCCGCTGAGACTAGATCGGCCACCCTAGGGAACCGCGCTAGTTTCCCTGAGGTTGCCGAGGCCCGCCGGAGGCCCGGCTCTTCATCACAGTCTTTGACCTTGCTCTTGATCTGGCCTGTGCCCGTGCTCTGACTTGCTGGAGTTGAAGAGGCCTGAGTTGCGGCGGGGTTGTGCACGCGCGAACTGGCAGCCGACAAACACACCCACCACCTCGAACCCCGAACCGGCACAACTATGACCGAAGGCGTAAAAAGCATTTGAAACCCACACCCCAACCGCAACCCGGCCCACAAACTGCAACCCCAAAAAAGATCCGAACCCAACACCCCAAACCGACCCCCTACCTCACCCCGCCAGAAATCTAGCGAAACCGCACCGGATAGTCGATGACGACCGCACCGCCGGTGGCGTAGTTGGCGACATCGGCGGCCACCCGCCGGCCTTGCGGTGTCGCCCGCGCCGCGGCCAAGGCGGCGGCGTCGGCGAAGTCGCCTTCGAAGACCGCGAACGGCGCTTCTCCGTTGGTCGCCGCCACGTCGAAGCTGTAGCGCCACGCAAGCAGGCCGGGCCAATCCATGATTAGTGGAAGGTGGTTGGTCACGTAGTAGTCGCGGAAGTGGTCAGGGTCGGCGGGCTTGGAATACAGGACGACCACCTTATGCATGACGGCCTCCGTTGCGATGTCCCAGTCCTGCGGTCGGTTGAATCGTCATATGCGCAGGCTAGGGCTTGGTATGTGGTCGAGGGAAAGATCGGTAGGGGATAGCCTCAGAACGGATCGTTATCAATCGGCGGGGAGGGCACGTGGCGCCGGATACGGTGAGCCTGCGGTACTTCCTGGTGCTGGCGCAGGAGTTGAACTTCACCCGCGCGGCCGCATGGATCGGTATCGCACAGCCCGCACTCAGCGCCCGGATGCGCCGACTGGAGGCGGAACTCGGTACGGCCCTGCTGGTCCGCGACACGCGTAGCGTCGTATTGACCACGGCCGGTGCGGCTTTGGCGGAGTCCGCGCCGCCCGCGCTGGCGGCGCTGGACCGGGCCTGGGACACCGCCCGGAGCGCGGCGGCCGGTGAACTGGGCACGCTGCGCATCGGATACAGCCTCAGCACCGGGGCCGAGACGGTACCGGCGCTGGTGGACAGGCTGATTCGTGAAAACAGCGGACTCGAGGTCGGCGCGGTCCCGATGGCGACACCCGAGATCTCCCCCGCGGTCGCCGACGGCCGCATCGATGCCGGGGTCACCCGCGGCGAACAGCCGGGCCGCGGCGTGCGCCGGTTCCTGCTGCGGCGCGCGCGCATCGGGGTCCAGCTGGCGCAACATCATCCGCTGGCCGAACACCTGGAGATCGAGATCGCCGACGCGGCCGCGTATCCGCTGCGGCTCCCGGACCGTGCGGCCAACCCCGTGATCCACGATCAGCTGTCCGCACTGTTCCGAGACACCCGACCACACCCCCGATTCCACACGCCCGCAGTCTCTTTCGACATGTCTCAGCGCGACCTGTGCGACGGGATCACCCTCGCCCCGGCCGGAGAAGCCGCGGCCACGGCACCACCGGCCGGTCTCACCTGGCGACCGCTGCGAGGCGCGCCCAGCCTGACGATCCACCTGGTCCTCCCCCGCGAGCAGTCGCCACTACACCGCCGCATCCGTGCCGTCGCCAAAACCCTGGCGCACGAGCTGCACTGGCTGCCGGACTGACGCGCAAGGGGTCAAGCGCGACGGACGTCTGCGGTGGCGGGGCCGAAGACCGCAGCAGATGAATCGAGACCCATCTGCTCCACGGACGCGGCGACGTCACCCACCAGCCTTCGCGAACAGCTGCCGAACCACCACCACCGACCTGCTGAGGGCTTTCCCCGAGGTCGCTCCGCGACGTCCCGCGGCCGGCCCGCGAGGTCTCGATTGCGCAGGAAAACTGCGCAGGTTACCTGTACAGGTAGCCTGCCTTTTTGCTACCGTTGAGGCGTGCCGGGGACGGACTCGACACGGACCACAGGAAACGGAGCTGATCGTGTCGGACGAGATTTCCTTTCTGGGCGTGGGCGACCTGCTGATCGACCGCGCCGCACCCAGGACCGTCTTCAGGCATGTCGCTGAAGTGATTCAGGCTGCCGACATCGCATTCGCCAACTGCGAGCAGATGTACTCCGACCGGCTGGAGAACCCCGTGTCGCGGCATCCGTCGCATTCGGATCCGGACAACATCGACGCCCTCGAATTCGCCGGCTTCGATGTGCTGTCGCTGGCGAACAACCACACGATGGACTGGGGTGGGGACGCGCTCATCGACACGTTGTCCAGGCTCAGGGCTCGCGGGTTCCAGCCCGTCGGAGCAGGCGCCGACCTCGCCGAGGCGCGCAGGCCGGTCTGCCTGGAGGCGAAGGGCGTCAAGGTCGGTTTCCTGGCGTACGGGAACACGGGCCCGGAGACCTACGCGGCCGGTGAGGGCAACGCGGGCTATGCACCCGTCCACGCCTGGACAGAGCACGAAACAGTGGACCGGCAGGCGGCTACCCCCAAGCTGATCCGCTCCGGAGCCGACCCGGCCGAACTCGCGAGGATGGTCGAGGATATCAAGGCCCTCAAACAGACGTGCCACGCCGTGGTCGTCTCCTTCCACTGGGGAGTGCACTTCGCTCCGCGCGTCATTCCCGACTACTGCTATGAGATGGGCCGTGCGGCGGTCGACGCCGGAGCGGATCTCGTTCTCGGCACGCACCCGCACATCTTGAAGGGTGTCGAAACCTACCGGGGCAAAGTGATCTTCTACTCGACAGGGAACTTCGCGCTGGAACTCGGCCCGTCGCACTCCGCGGACGAGAACGCGGCTCTCGCGCTGAAGAAACTCCACAAGCTGTACGGCGTGCGACCGGACCCGGGATACCCCACCTACCCGATGCACCCCGAGTCCAAGGCCTCGATCATCGTGAAGGCCTCGATCTCCCGTGGCGGGATCGAACGCGTCGGCTATATACCGGTCCACATCAACCGTCATGCCGAGCCCGAGATCGTCGGCCAACTCGATCCGCGCGGCCAGCAGGTCTTCGACTATCTGCGCAGCGTCACCGAGAGCGAACAACTCACCTGCGTCTTCCGGTGGTACGGAGACGAGGTCGTCATCGACACATCCGTCAGCGCATAGGGCCCGGCCTGATACCGGGCCGGCGGGAGCTCAGCTGTCCGCGAGCCGTTCCATGATCGCCACTGCCTCCGCCAGCGTCCGGTGCTCGGCGGGCGAGAGGTTCCGCTCGATGGCGGCCGCGAGCCACGCGCCGCGAACGGCGGGGATGCCCGCCAGGAGCTCGCGGCCCGAGGCGGTGATCGAGACGAGCGCCTTGCGCCCGTCCGTCGGATCCGGGCTCCGGGTGACCAGCCCTTCCCGCAGCAGCACGGCGACCGTCTCAGCCATCGACTGGGGGCGGACGTGCTCGGCCGCGGCCAGAGCGCTGGTCGTCGCGGGCCCCTCGGCGGCGATCCGACCGAGGGTCGCGATCTGCGACCACGTCCAGCGCCGGTCAGCGGGCGCGGACTCGGTCCGCAGCCGCGCTCGCAATCGGACCATCGCGTACGGAAGCCGGCGAGCCACGTCGTCGGGGAGCGGGGCTGTCACGGATGGGCACTCTATGTCCCGGTTCCGGGGATCACCAGCCGACCTGTTCAGGCAGTCGCTCAGATCAGGCCCCGGGCCTTCAGTACGCGTCGCTCCAGCGGTACGAACAACACCTGGTTCACCGTGACGCCGACCGCCAGGATCAACACGATCGCGGCGAAGGCGCCGGCCATGTCATTGCTGTCCTGCGCGTTCTTCAGCAGGAACCCGAGCGAGTGTCCCAGCTGCGCCGACTGCACGATGATCTCGGCCGCCAGCAATGACCGCCACGCGAATGCCCAGCCCTGCCGCAGTCCGGCCAGGTAGCCCGGCAGAGCGGCGGGTAGCAGCACGTGGCGCACCGAGGACAGGCCTCGCGCGCCGAGGTTGCGGCCGACCCGCAGGTACAGCGGCGGCACCTGGTCGAGCCCTGATACCACCCCGACCGCGATCGACGGCACCGCGCCGAGCAGCACCACGGCGTAGAGCATCGACGGCTGCGGTCCGAAGAACATCAGCGCCGGCGGGACCCAGGCCACGGAAGGCAGCGACTGAAGGCCGGACAGGATCGGTCCGACGCCGGCGCGTACCGGCTTGAAGCGACCGACCAGCAGGCCCAGCGGGGTGCCGATCACGAGGGAGGCCGCGAAGCCGACCGCGCCGTGCTCCACGCTGTGGCCCACGGCCGTCCACGCGTCGCCGCCGCTGAACGTCTCCTTGAGCGACGTGAAGACCTCCGACGGCCCCGGCAGCTTCCAGTCCGGCCAGATCTTCGCCAGATAGAGCGCCTGCCAGATAGCCAGGATCAGGGCGATGGCGAGGACCGGCGGGTAGGCCGAACGCAGGATGCGTATCAGCCTGCTGACTTCGTGCTCTGTCGTGGCGTCCAGCGCGTCGAGGCCGGCCTCGACGGTCGCCAGCGCGTCAGCGGGCCCGGCGGGTCCGGTGGTCCCGGTGGACTCAGCGGTCCCGGCGGGCTCCGTGGCGGCAGCGGCCTCGGCGGCCTCGGCGGTCCCGGCACCCGCAGCCGTCTCAGCGGCCATGGCGACTGATCTCCTGACGCAAGTGATCGGTGATCTCCACCGACAAGTCGGCGACGGCCTTGTCCTCGACCCGCCGCGGCTGCGGGATGTCCACGTGCCATTCGTGCGCGACCCGGCCGGGTCGGCTGGACAGCAGCACCACGCGCTGCCCGAGCCGCACCGCCTCGCGCACGTTGTGGGTGACGAACACCACCGCGAGCCCGGTCGTCTCCCACAGCCGGATCAGTTCCTCGTGCAGCACGTCCCGGGTGATGGCGTCCAGGGCGGCGAAGGGCTCGTCCATCAGCAGGACCTTGCTGTCCTGGGCCAGCGCCCGGGCCAGTGCCACGCGCTGTCGCATCCCGCCGGAGAGCTGGTGCGGCCGTTTGTCGTACGCACCGCGCAGTCGGACCAGGTCCAGCAGCCGCTCGGCCTCGGTCCGGCGCTCCCGCTTGCCGGACCGGCCGCGCAGCCGCAGCGCCAGGTCGATGTTCGCCCCGGCGCTCAGCCACGGGAACAGCGCCGACTCCTGGAACATCAGCGCGGCGCGGCCGGACGGGACGTCGACCGTGCCGCCGGAGGGTTTGTCGAGGTCGGCGATCAGGTTCAGCAGCGTGGACTTGCCGCAGCCGGAGGCGCCGAGCAGGCACACGAACTCGCCCGGCGCCACGCTCAGGTCGATGCCCTCCAGCACCGGGGCGCCGCCGTCGCGGAACGTCTTGGTGACCTTGGTCAGGCGCACCGCGGCTTCGGCGCTGACCGTGGTGGTGCTTCCCGTTTCCGTCTCGACGGCGGCGGTCATGAGGTGCCCCCTGTTACTTCTGGCCCAGGCCGGCGTCGGAGACGGCGCTCTGGCCGTTCTTCGTCAGCTCGGCGTTGAGGATCGACAGATCGAAGATGCCGTGCAGGTCGGTCTTCTTCAGCAGGTCCACGGCGACGGCGTGGTCCAGTGCGGTCTGCAGGGTGGACGCGTCCGGGTCGTTGGTGACCTTCTGCTCGGTGAAGGACCGGGCGATCTCGGCGTCCGTCAGCGCCTTGCCGGTGAGCCGCTTGAGCTCGGAGTTCACCAGCTTCTGCGCGTTGGCCGGGTCCGAGGTGATCCAGGCGTTGGCCGCGATCTGGCCGTCGATCAGGGCCTTGACGGTGTCCGGGTGCTTCTTCAGGAAGTCGGTGGACACCACCAGGTTCGTGGTGGCGAACTGCCCGTTCGGCCACAGGTCCTTCTCGTCGACCAGCACCTTCGCTCCGGCCTCGGCGACCAGCCGCGAGGCCCACGGCTCCGGCAGCCACGCGCCGTCGATGTGCCCGGCCTTGAACTGGTCCAGCGTGGTGGCGTTGTCCTGCGGGTCGACCGAGACGTCGCCGGTGCCGTCCGGGTTGGCGGTCAGGCCCTGCTGCTTGAGCCAGTAGCGCAGGGCGACGTCCTGCGTGTTGCCCTTCTGCGGGGTGGCCAGCACCTTGCCCTTCAGCTGCGCGGCCGAGGTGATGGACGGCTTGACCACCAGCTCCGCGCCGCCGGTCGTGGCGCCGGCGACGATCCGCAGCGCCTCGCCGTGGGACTGTACGTAGGCTGACAGCGCCGAGGAGGGCCCGACGTACGCGGCGTCCAACTGCCCGCCGAGCAACGCGGTCATCTCGGCCGGACCGGCGTTGTAGATCTGGGTCGAGAGCTTGGTGGTGCCCAACGCCTTGGCGAAGTCGCCGTGCGCCACGCCGACCATCGCGGTGGCGTGGGTGACGTTCGCGAAGTAGCCGAGCCGCAATTGCGAAGCCGCGGTTCCGCCCGAGGCCGCCGCGGCGGCCGACGAACCGCTCTTCGACGATGATGACGACGACCCGCACGCGGCGGCCGATGCGACGATCCCGGCGGCGATGCCCAACGCCGCGGCCGAACGGATCAGAGTCTTGATGCGTAGCACAGGAAGGCTCCCGAAAGGATCGCCGGGCAGGCCGGCGGGCAGCGGCTCAGGCGCTGCGCGAGAGGGGGAAAGGGGATGGATCAGCCTGATCAAAGCTGCGGCGAACAGCAGGCGCTGGACAGCCGTCCGAAGTCGACGTGCCGTCGACTGACTAGGGCTATTCCATCGCGGGACATGGCTAGAGAGTGGCACGGATTTCGAATACTCGTCTATTTCCCGTCCAATATACGGACACTGAAAACCTCGGGCCGACAAGCATTTCTGGAGCAATTTATTTCTGGGTCCGAATGTTTTTCTGTCCAACGGATCGCCGGCGGTGCGGCCGGGCCTGATCGGCGGACGATCGGGGGGACGGCCCGCGCCGCGAGTGGGGCTAGCCCCATTCCGGGTCCCGCGGCCGCTCAGCAGAATCGATCACATGAAGCCCATGGCCCGACGTGCCGCAACCCTCGCCCTCACCTGCTCCGCCCTCGCCGCTGTGACCATCGGCGTCGTCGGCGGCGGCCAGGCCTTCGCCGCGAGCGCCACGACCGCCGGCACCACGACCGCCGGCACCACGACCGCGTTCCCGCCGCTGAACCGCGCCGCGCTCCAGGCCGCCATCCAGACCCGGCCCACCGACGGCGCCGCCGGCGCGATCGTCCGGGTCGCCGAGCCGGGCCAGCTCTGGCAGGGCGCCACCACCGACAGCGAGACCGGCCGGTCGATCGCGCCGAACGCGCACTTCCACATCGGCAGCATCTCCAAGACCTTCGAGACCGTCGTCATCCTGCAACTGGCCGCCGAGGGCCGGATCGACCTGGACCAGACCGTTCAGCACTACATGCCGGGCCTGTTGCCGGACACCTTCGCCCCGATCACCGTCCGCAACCTGATCACCTTCACCAGCGGGCTGCCGGACGTGGACGAAGGCGCCCCGGCCCTCACCGCCGACCAGACCATCGCCGACCGCTACAGCTACCGGACCTTCGACCAGATCATCCAGCAGACCCTGCGCCCCACCGGCCGCCCCTGGCCCGGCCCGCACTTCGCGCCCGGCACCGAGCAGGAGTACAACTCCCTCGGCTTCCGGATCGGCGGCGCGCTCATCGAGCAGATCACAGGCCGCTCCTATCGGCAGGAAGTCACCGACCGCATCCTGAGGCCGCTGCACCTGACCCAGACCACCGTGCCCGAGACCGACCCGGTGATGCCCAAGCCCTACCTGCACGGCTACATGACCGATGATGAGGGCACGGCTGTGGACGTCAGCGAACAGGGCGGCGACCCGTCCAACATGATCTCCACTCCCGCCGATCTGGACCGCTTCATCAGTGCACTGATGCAGGGCCGCCTCCTGCCCCCGGCGCAGCAGAACGAGATGTTCACCCTGCCGCTGAACAGCCAGGGCCAGCCGGTCCCGTTCGTCGGCGGCACCTCCTGCCCGCAGGTCGCCTGCTTCGGCGCCGGCCTGATGTCCACCCGGCTCCCGAACGGCGTGGTGCTGTGGGGCAAGACCGGCCACGACGACGGCTACGCGAACGGCATGTTCGCCACTCGGGACCTGTCGATCCGCGCGGTGTACTCGGTGTCCAACCTCAGCCTGGACTTCGGCGCACCGACGCCGTTGTCGAACCGGCTGATCGCGGCGGTTCTGACCCCGGCTTCGTAGGGCGGGACGACTGCGACGGCCCGGCGAGCCACGACCGCCGCCCGCATCGCCGGGCGGCGGTCTGGGCTGTGTGCGGCTCGGCAGCCCGAGTCAGCCGCGTCTCACGACTTGCCTCACGACTTGCCTCACGACTTGCCTCACGACTTGTAAGCCACCCGCCGCTCGTCCCCGAACATCCCCATCAACCAGTGCCCTGTAGCGCTCCAGCCCAACAGCCGGCGACCGTGCGTGCTGCCGCCGTCTTCGGCGAAGTCCTCGCCGGCCAGGACGTCCTCGAGCCCGGCGATGACCGGCTTCAGCGTCCGGCTCACCGATCGGCCCGCCCGCGTCGCGGTGTCGCGCAGCCCGGCGTGCAGCGCGGTCAGCTCCGCCTCGTCGAGCAGCGAGGCGTAGAACACCATGTGCCGCCACGCGTAGGCCATGTCCTTGATGACCGGCAGCACCCGCGGGACCCGCTCCAGTCGCTCGGCCAGCAGGCACACGTGCTCGAACGCCCGCCGCGCCGCCGTCGCCCAGCCGCCGTCCGGCACCACGCCGACGGCTCCCGCCAACGTCGCCAGGTTGTGCGTGGTGAGGATCTGAGCCTGTTCGATGACCATGCCGTTGCGTGCCACCAGCGACCGGTGGCTCGGCGGCAGATGGGCACGATCCCGGCACAGGGCGCCGAACGCGTTCGCGATCGGCGCGCCGCCGTCGGGCTGCCGCGGAACGCTCATCGCCAGTAGGACGTCGTAGTCGATGCCGTAGTAGTCCTCATAAAGCGTGTTCGCCAGCAGCCTGCCGGCCGACTGTGCCGCCTGGAGATACTTGACGGTGAAGTCGCCCATGAAGATGTCCGCCGCCAACTCCTCCACCCACGGCAGCCGGGCATCCGCCTCGCCGCTCAGCGCCGCGAACTCCCGCACCAGCGGGTTCGGCAGCAGCGTGGCCGGGAAACCGGCGAGGGCCTGCGAGGCGACGCGACGCAGGGTGCTGACCATATCAGCGCGGTAGGCGTCGCCTGTCTCGCGCAAGCCCTGGAGGGCGACCATCCACGGCAGCTCGCCGATCCGCACCTGGTGCTGGTAATCGAGCAGCAGCAACGACCGGCGGTTCCGGAAAGCGCTGTAGTGCCGCGACATCAGGGTACGAAGAGACGGATCGCGGTAAGCGTCGGCCGAGTGCGAGCCGACGATCTCCGGCAGCAGCTCCGCCACCACTTCGAGCGAGCCGACCACCCCCGCGTCGATCAGCTCCGCGACGGTCCCGGCGGTCGCCTGGCGGACCAGGCGCGCGACGGCGTTCGGGACGACGAACGTGCGGCCGTCCTCGACCGTGATCGGAGCGAGTGCCGCGGACACGTCCCGCAGCCCCGCGCCCTGCGGCAACGGCGCGAGCCGGGCGTCGACCATCTGCGCGAGCCGGGCATGCGTGGGACGCGCGGCGACGCCGGCCTGGGCCGCCCGCAAGGCCGAGTGCTCCGCACCACCGGGCATACCGCGCCGACGCACCATGGAGTCCACGGCGTGCTGAAGCAGCCCACGCTGGCGCGCCGACAGCTCCCGGTCGGTCAGCGCCTCGGTGAGCGCGGCCAGCAGGATCGCCAGGTTCTCCTTCGGTTTGCGGTGCTTCGTGCACCAGGTGTGCTCGGCGGCGAGGATTCGGTAGCGGGCAAGCAACTCAGTGGCCTGATCGCGCCACTCCGGCGTGAACGACGCGCCGACCCGGCCGCCGACATCCGTCCGCAGCCACAGGGCCAGCACCTCGTCGCTGAACGGATTCCACACGCTCAGCGCCTCGTTCATCGCCGCGATCCGCGGATTCGCCGGACGCCGGGCCAGCGTGGCCCGTACCTCGCCGACCGTCTCGCGCTGGACCACCTCGGGACCATGATCGGCGTCGGTGGTCTCGTCGGAGGCCGCGGTGCGCTCGGGGGTGAACCGCAGCCGGTCGGCGAACGGGGCCAGCGTCGCCAGCAGTTCCTGCAGGTCGCCGTTGTCGCCGTTGTCGTCGTGGCCGTCGTGGCTGTCCTGGCCGTCCTGGCCGTCCGCGATGTTCCGCGCCAGCCACGCGACCGCCAGCAGCGCCGCGGCCTCGGGCACGTCCACCCGGTAGGCGCCGTTGTCGAGCAGGGCCTGCAACTCGGCCAGGCCCGGCTCCGACAGGAAGTAGGCGAACAAGGCGATCCGCGTGGCGGGGATCCCCACCCGCTCGGCGACCGCGATCTCGTCGGCGGTCAGTGGGCCGCCGGCGAGGGCGGGGCCGGTCGCGAACCCGCCCCGCACCACGTCCGGGGTCACCCATGCGGGCAGCCCGGCCGTGGGCGTCCGCGACCCGATCGTCAGGGTGCCGTCGGCCAGCCCGGCCAGCACCGCGGTCCACTTGCGCAGGCGCTTGACGGCCCGCGTCCGCGTGGCCTCGTCCCCGTGAGCCCCGGCGGTGGTCAGCGCCTTGGCCCACTGGCCGTACGCGTACCCGCCGGAGACTGTCATCTTCTCGTCCATAAGCCGACGTGGCGGGAACCGCCCCCGCACCCTCCAGGTCCGAAGCCTGGTGCTCTCGCTGATTGAGCTACACGCCGCGAAGGTCTGGAACTCTAGATGAATGAGTCCGAAGTTCAGGCATGTCAGTGGTAGCTATGCGGTCTGGCCGTTGGTGTCGTGGGTGTCGTCTAGGGTCGGTTGTATGAAGATCGTCCACGAGGTCGCGATCATTGTTCTCAC
>NZ_JAAFYZ010000296.1 GCF_018274385.1 Catenulispora pinistramenti
GGTTCTGGCTTGGGTTCTGGCTCCGGCGGAGGGGCTGGGGCATGGGAGGACGTCGCGGCGCGCCCGGCTGGGATGTCCGGGTCCGGGGCGGGGGCGTTCTGGGGGACGATGGTGGTGGCCATGTCGCTGCCCGAGGGGCCGGACGGGCCCCAGGCCGGGGCCGCGGGCTGGCTGCCGGGGCCGCCGAAACCGCCCTGTTGGCCGGTGCCGCTAGCCGGGGGCTGCGTACCGAACTGGCCGCCATACCCGCCGCCCTGCTGCTGACCGCCGAACTGACCGCCGAACTGGCCGGTGCCGCCGACCGGAGGCTGAGCACCATATTGGCCACCGGTATCCGGGGCACCGTAGCCCTGAGGCGCAGGCGCACCGTACTGGCCGCCGGCACCCTGCCCGCCGAACGCGCCCTGCTGCTGCGCCGCATACTGTCCCGGCTGACCGGACTGAGCAGGCTGGCCCGGCTGGCCCGGCTGACCCGGCTGACCCGGCTGACCCGGCTGACCCGGCTGGGCATACTGCCCCGGCTGACCCGGCTGGGCATACTGACCGGGCTGACCGGACTGCACAGGCTGAGTCGGCGGCATCTGCCCAGTACCGCCAGGCCCCCCGTACTGCCCACCAGTCCCATTCGGGTCGTTCGGGTCCTGCCCCGGGTACCCGCCGCCCGGCTGCCCGGGCCCGTACTGGCCCCCGCCGGTCTGCTCACCCGGCTGACCGTACTGCCCCTGCCCGCCACCCATCGCAGCCCCCTGACTGTATTGTCCGCCGGGCTGCCCGCTCTGAGGCGCCCCCGTCGCGGGGGCAGCGTGGGTCTGCCCTCCGCCTTTGCGTCGCAAGAATCCTCCGAGGCCGCCGGTCTTGCCGCCGGCTCCCGTCGAGCCCGCGCCGCCCGTGTTCATCCCGCCGCCGCCGACGCCAGTACCAGTGCCAGGGCCAGTGCCAGGGCCAGTGCCAGTACCGCCACCGGCCGTCGGCGGAGCCGGGGCCGGGACCGGGGCGGGCACCAGTTGCCCGACGTTGGCCAGCTCCACCGCGCGGGCGGCCAAGTCCCGCGAGACCGCGGCGGGCAGCCAGCCGGTGACGTCGGTACCGCGCAGCGGGGGTAGGCCTTCGAGGCCGCCGCTGAGGGCCGCGCGGCACATCTCTACGAGCTGGGTCGGGGTGGGGCGGTCGGCTGCTTCCTTGGTCAGGCAGCGTCTGGCTATGTGGGCCAGGGCCGGTTCGAGGCCCTGGAGGTCCGGTTCGTGGTTCTCGACGCGGTACAGGATCGCCATGGCGTTGCCGTCGCCGAAGGGGGTGCGGCCGGTGGCCGCGTAGATGAGCATGCCGCCGACCGCCCAGACGTCGGCCGGGGCCTCGATGTCCGCCCCGGCCACCTGCTCCGGGGCCATGAAGCTGGGGGTGCCCAGGCGCATGCCGGTGGCGGTGAGCATGCTGGCGTCGGTGGCGCGGGCGATGCCGAAGTCGATGACGCGCGGGCCGTCGGAGGCGACCAGGACGTTGGCCGGCTTCAGGTCGCGGTGGACGATGCCCGCGGTGTGGATGGCCTGCAGGGCCAGGCCGATGCCGACGCCGAGGTGGGCCACGGAGCGCGGGGAGAAGGGGCCGGCGAGCTGGACCGCGGCGCTCAGCGGCGGGCCGGGGATGAAGTAGGACGCCAGCCAGGGGGTGGCGGCGTTCGGGTCGGCGTCGGTGACGGCGTTGACGAACGGGGAGTGGACGGCGCGGGCCGCGGCTATCTCGCGGGTGAAGCGCTTGCGGAAGTCCCGGTCCGAGGCGAAGTCCTGGCGGAGCACCTTGAGCGCGAAGGCCTGCCCGGTGGGGGCGAACCCGAGGTAGACGCTGCCCATCGCGCCCTGGCCCAGGCGCCCCCGCACCGAATACGGGCCGATCTGCCGCGGATCGGCCTCCAGCAGCGGCTGGATGTTCTTCGAGACGATGCTCCCGGCGCCCAGGCCGCCGTAGCCGCCGGGCCCCGGAACGGGTCGGTTGGCGTCCACTAACTACTCCCCCATAGTCGTCGCGCGTGCCCAGAGGCCCATTTCCCCTATTAGACCAGTGTCCTCTCCTACCCCGGCCGAGGCGACGCGCGCGCCTACTCTGCCCTAACGGTGCGCAGAACCGCACCCTTGGCTGTGGCCTGGGCGTTGAGGTCATCCTGGAAGGCGCGCATCGCGCCGAGCAGCTCCAGATCGTGGGACGCCAGGATGCGGGCGGCGAGCAGGCCGGCGTTGCGGGCGCCGCCGACCGAGACGGTGGCGACCGGGACGCCGGCCGGCATCTGGACGATCGACAGCAGCGAGTCCATGCCGTCCAGGTACTTCAGCGGGACCGGGACGCCGATCACCGGCAGCGGGGTGACCGAGGCGAGCATGCCCGGCAGGTGGGCGGCGCCGCCGGCGCCGGCGATGATCACCTTGAGGCCGCGGCCGGCGGCGTTCTCGCCGTAGGCGATCATCTCGCGCGGCATCCGGTGCGCCGAGACGACGTCGGCCTCGTAGGGGATCTCGAACTCCGCCAGCGCCTCGGCCGCCAGCTTCATCACCGGCCAGTCCGAGTCCGAGCCCATCACGATCCCGACGAGAGGCGCGGCGCCCGGCTCACTCATCAATCTCTCCTCGCAGGTAAGCGGCGGCGTGCCGGGCCCGCTCGACGGTGTCGTCGAGGGTGCGGCCCGGCAGGCCCAGAACGTTGACATGCCCGATCTTGCGACCCGGCTTCACGGCCTTGCCGTACATGTGCACCTTGACCCCGGGGTCGTGCGCCATCACGTGCTTGTACGCCGGGTAGACCTCGGGCAGGTCCAGGCCCAGCACGTTGGCCATCACCACCACCGGCGCGACCGGCTTCACCTGGCCCAGCGGCAGGTCCAGCACGGCCCGCAGGTGCTGCTCGAACTGGCCGGTGACCGCGCCGTCCATGCTCCAGTGCCCGGAGTTGTGCGGCCGCATCGCCAGCTCGTTGACCAGCAGCGCGCCGTCCCCGGTCTCGAACAGCTCCACCGCGAGCATCCCGGTGACCCCGAGCTCCTTGGCGACCGTCAGCGCGATCCGCTGCGCCTCCACGGCCGCGGCCTCGGACAGCCCCGGCGCCGGCACGTAGACCTCGCGGCAGATGCCGTCGATCTGTAGCGACTCCACCACCGGGTAGGCGGCGGCCTGGCCGTGCGGGGAGCGCGCGACCTGGGCCGACAGCTCGCGCACGAACGGCACCTTGGCCTCGGCCAGCAGCCGCACGCCGCGCTCGGCGGCGCCGGCCAGCACCGCCTTGGCCGCGGCCAGGTCGTCGACCATCCAGACGCCGCGGCCGTCGTAGCCGCCGCGGGTGGCCTTCAGGACGTAGGGGAATCCGACGGTGGCGCCGAAGTCGGCGAGGTCGTCGTCGCAGGAGATGAGCGCCCACTCGGGGCAGGGCAGGCCGAGCCCGGACAGCTTCTGCCGCATCAGGCCCTTGTCCTGGGCGTAGACCAACGCGGCCGCGCCCGGCCGCACCGCGACGCCGGAGGCCTCCAGCTCGTGCAGGAAGTCGGTGGGGACGTGCTCGTGGTCGAAGGTCAGCACGTCGCAGCCGGCGGCGAAGGACTTCAGCGCGTCCAGATCGTGGTGGTCGCCGATCACGGTGCCCGGCACCACCAGGGCCGCCGGATCGTCCGGCCGCTGGGCCAGCACCCGCAACTCGACCCCGAGACCGATCGCGGCCTGCTGCATCATGCGCGCCAACTGGCCGCCGCCGACGACTCCTACCACCGGAAAGCTCACCGGTCGAGTCTACGGGCTGTAGAGCAGCGCCTTTGACGCGGCGGAGGCGGATTCGGTTCCGCGTCTGGACACAATGACCAGCGACCAGGACCGACAATCCGCGCCATTCTCCACGAATGGGTGCCGCCTAATGTCACAGCTACGTCGCGATGAGTAGATTTAACGGAGGTTTCCCGTTCAGCAGTCGAAGCGGCCCAGAAAGGGACGGTACCCTCGGATCGCTAGGAGAAAACCGATGGAAGACAGGTGGCAGGCGTGACGGTCGTGCGTTCTCTGTACAACCGCTTCGAGCACCTGGTCCATGAACTGGGGAAGTTCGGGGCCATCGGCGCGATCGCGTTCGTGGTCAACTTCGGCGTGTTCAACGCCTACATCGCCGCGGCCCCCAGCAAGCAGATCTTCGCCAAGGTCGTCTCGACTGTCGTGGCCACGTGCGTTGCGTACGTCGGTAACCGCTACTGGACGTACAAGGACCGCGACAAGATCGACCGCCACCGGGAGATGATCTTCTTCTTCCTGATCAACGGCGTCGCCGCGGTCATCGAAGTGATGTTCGTCTTCATCAGCAAGTACGGCCTGGGCCAGGACGGCACGCTCGCGATGAACGTCGCCAGCTACGTCTTCGGTATGCCGCTGGGCATGCTCTTCCGCCTGTACTGCTACCGCACCTTCGTCTTCCCCGTCGGCACGGTCGAGGAGCCCGAGGCCGTCCCGGCCGCGGCCACCACCCCGCTGTACCCGACGGTGGCGCCGACGAACGGGCACGCGAACGCGACTGCGCACGCGCACCAGCGTCCGGTCCCGGAGGCCGCAGGCCGCTGACGCCGCCTGCCCGTCGCTTCTCAAGTCTTAAGTAGATAATCCTCCTGTGCTCGTAGCCAAGGTCACCTCGACAGTCCGCAAGCTCTACGCCGAGATGCTCAAGTTCGGTGTGGTCGGCGCGATCGGGGTGGCCGCTGACGTCAGCAGCTCGAACCTGCTGTGGAAGTACACCGGGCTGAGCCACACCGTGGCCTCCATCGGCGGCACCTGCGTGGCCACCGTCACCGCCTACATCGGCAACCGCTACTGGGTCTTCCGCGACCGGCCGGCCGACACCCGCCGCCGCGAGATGGCGATGTTCGCCCTGATCAGCCTGATCGGCCTGATCATCGAGAACAGCTTCGTGTTCGTCGGCGACCGGGTGCTGGGCTTCCACAGCATCGCCGCGGCCAACGTCGCCAAGTTCGTGCTGGGGCTGCCGGTGGCCGGGGTGTTCCGGTTCACCACCTCGCACCTGTTCGTCTTCCCCGAGGCCGGGGGCACCGGGTCCGACGCCGATCCGGCCGCCGGCCCCAACGGTGACGACGACGGGTTCAGCGCGCAATCACCGACAACGGCGAGTGCTCCGTGAGGAAGACGGCGAACACCGCCGGGCGCTGAAGCACCAGGTTCAGCCGGCCGCCGTCGGCCTCGGCCAGCTCCCGCGCCACCGCCAGGCCCAGCCCGGTGGACCCGCGCGAGGAGGCGCCGCGCTGGAACAGCTTCGCCTCCAGGTCCGGGGCGATACCGTCGCCCTCGTCGCCGACCTCGACCACCACCGAGCCGCCGACCGCGCGGGTGTGCACGGTGACCGTGCCGGCGCCGTGGATCAGCGAGTTCTCCAGCAGCGTGGACAGGATCTGGGAGAACGCCCCGGGGGTGGCCATGGCCATCAGCCGGCGCTCACCGGAGACCACGATCCCGCGCCGCATCGACTGGTAGGCCGGGCGCCACTCGTGGACCTGCTGCCGGATCACGGTGTCCACCTCGATCGGCACCGCCAGGTCCGAGCGCCGGTGGGTGCGCGCGGTGGTCAGCAGCCGCTGCACCACGTCGGTGAGCCGTTCCACCTGGGACAGCGCCACCTCGGCCTCGTCCCGCACGGTCTGCGGGTCGTCGGCCAGCGTGATGATCTCCTCCAGCCGCATGGACAGCGCGGCCAGCGGGGTGCGCAGCTCGTGCGAGGCCTCGGCGGCCAGCCGGCGCTCGGCGCCCAGCATCGTCGATATCCGGTCCGCCGAGCTGTCGATGACCTCGGCGACCCGGTCCAGCTCGCTGATGCCGTAGCGGCGGTGCCGGGGCCGCGGGTCGCCGGAGCCCAGGCGCTCGGCGGTGGCGGCCAGCTCCTCCAGCGGCTTGGTCAGCCGGCGGGCCTGCAGGTAGGCCAGGCCGGTGGCGGCCACCAGCACCGCCAGCGCCACCCCGCCGATCAGGTACATGGTCCGGCGGATCTGCTGGTCGGCCGGGGCCCGCGTGGCCTGCACCGTGACGTGCACGCCGACGTTGGCCAGCACCCGGTCCACCGAGTAGGTGGCGGTGAACGTCGAGGTGCCGGCCGGCAGCGTGTTGACCGCGATCGGGCTCTGCCCGTCCACGGCGATCACCGCGGCGTGGTTCAGGGCGATCATCCGCTGCCAGTTCGGCACGTAGTCGCCCAGCGGCCCGGTGCTGGCGCCGTTCAGGCTGGCCTTGCTGACCTGCATCGACACCGTCTCGGCCAGGGTGCGGGCCTCGGTGGACAGCACGGTCTTGGTGCTGGTGTCCACCGAGCGCACCTCCAGTACGGCCAGCGGTACACCGAGCAGGATGACGACCATCATCACCACGAGGAACGTGGAGGAGACCAGGCGGCGGCGCACGGCAGTGTGACCCGGCGCGCTAACCGCGCTCGAAGCGGAAGCCGACGCCGCGCACGGTGGTGATGAACCGGGGGCGGGAGGCCTCGTCGCCGAGCTTCTTGCGCAGCCAGGAGATGTGCATGTCCAGGGTCTTGGTGGAGGACCACCAGGTGGTGTCCCAGACCTCGCGCATCAGCTGGTCCCGGGTGACCACCCGGCCGACCTCGCGGACCAGCACCCGCAGCAGGTCGAACTCCTTGGCGGTCAAGTTGAGCTCCTGGTCGCCCAGGTAGGCGCGGTGGGACTCGATGTCTATTCGCACCCCGTGCACACCGTTGCCCAGGTCCGGGGTGCCGCGCCGGAGCAGGGCCCGGACCCGGGCCAGCAGTTCGGCCAGCCGGAACGGCTTGGTGACGTAGTCGTCGGCGCCGGCGTCCAGACCGACCACGGTGTCAACCTCGTCGGCCCGCGCGGTGAGGACCAACACCGGGAAGGTGTGTCCGTCGGCGCGCAGCCGGCGGCAGACCTCCAGGCCGTCCATCCCGGGCAGGCCCAGGTCCAGAACCACCAGGTCGACGCCGCTCTGACCGGCCAACAGCGCCCCTGGACCGTCGGCTCGGACGGTGACCTCGTAGCCCTCACGTCGGAGCGCCCGCGCCAGCGGTTCGGAAATGGCGGCGTCGTCCTCGGCGAGCAGTACACGGGTCATGAGTGTGATGGTAATCGGGGTGGACCTGCTGTCGCTCCCCCATCTGGAGCATTGTCTGTAATGCGGGGATCTGCTCCGGGAAGCACCGAACGCATGACGACCCACAACGTTCCGTCCCCCGCGCAGGGCCTGCCGCCGCAGGATGAGGACCGGGCGTTCTTCGGTCACCCCAAGGGGCTCCAAACACTGTTCGCGACCGAGTTCTGGGAGCGCTACAGCTTCTACGGCATGCGCGGGCTGCTGGTCCTGTTCCTCACCGACACCGCGGCCCACCACGGCCTCGGGCTGTCCCAGGAGGCCGGCAACAGCTTCTACGGCATCTACAACAGCCTGGTCTACCTGATGGCGGTGCCCGGCGGCTGGATCGCCGACCGGGTCTGGGGCGCCAGACGCTCGGTGCTGTGGGGCGGCATCATCATCGCGCTGGGTCACTACGTGATGGCGATCCCGACCTCGGCGACGGCGTTCCTGGGGCTGGGGCTGATCGTGCTGGGCACCGGGCTGCTCAAGCCGAACATCTCCGCGCAGGTCGGCGGGCTCTATCACGAGCACGACAAGCGGCGGGACGCCGGCTTCACGGTGTTCTACATGGCGATCAACATGGGCGCGTTCCTGGCGCCGCTGACCGCCGGCTGGGTCGGCCAGCACATCAACTACCATCTGGGCTTCGGCTGCGCGGCGATCGGCATGACGTTCGCGGTGGTCTGGTACGTCGTCCAGGGAAAGCACCTGGGCACCGTCGGGCTGCGGCCGCCCAAGCCGATCACCCCGCCGGAGCTGGCCCGCTCGCTGCGGATGGGCGCGGCCATCGTGGTGGTGGTGCTGGCCATCGTGCTGGGCTGGATGGCGATCACCGAGTGGTCGGTGTCGGCGTTCGCCGACGGGCTGGCCGCGCCGATCATCGCCACGCCGTTCGTCTACTTCGGCTACCTGTTCAGCCGGGGCGGACTGCGGCCCGAGGAGCGGCCCAAGCTGCTGGCGTTCGTCGCCTTCTTCGTCGGCGCCACGGTGTTCTGGATGATCTACGACCAGTCCGGCAGCCAGCTCAACCTGTTCGCCGCCGACAAGACCGACCTGCACATCTTCGGCTGGGAGATGCCCTCGGTGTGGCTGCAGTCCGCGAACCCCTTCTACATCATGGTGTTCGCGCCGATCTTCGCCTGGATGTGGCAGCGGCTCGGCGACCGGGCCCCGCGTACCTCGGTGAAGTTCGCGATCGCGCTGGTGGTGATCGGCTGCTCGTTCTTCGTGATGAGCATCGCGGGCAAGGATGCCACGCCGACGCACCGGGTCTCGATCGCCTTCCTGGCGGTCGCCTACCTGCTCCAGACGATCGGCGAGCTGTGCCTGTCGCCGGTCGGCCTGTCGGTGACCACGCAGCTGGCCCCGCCCCGGTTCGCCGGGCAGATGCTGGGGCTGTGGTTCCTGGCCACCGCCACCGGGAACGCGCTCAACGTCTACGTCACGAAGCTCAGCACGACGATGAGCGACTTCAGCTACTTCCTGTCGCTGGGGCTGGTGGCGGCGGCGATCGGGGTGCTGGTGTTCCTGGCCGCCCCGGTCATCAACCGGCTGATGGGAGACGTCCGGTAGCCGGGCGGCGGGGCCCGCGCCAGGGGCCTGAACTCGGGTCTGGACTCGGGTTCGGACTCGGGTCTGAACCCGCCGGTAGTGCCCGATCGTAATCTGTTGCCACCTCGCGCGGTGCGGTCCGGACGCAATACGCTCTTGGCCCATGGCGGACATAGCGGTGGTGGGGCCTGGCGCTATCGGTTCGGTCGCGGCGCTCGCGGCGCAGCAGACGGGGCGGCACTCCGTCACGTTGTGCGCGCGGCGCGATCCAGGGGCGCTGCGGGTGGTCGACGACCTCACGAGCACCGTGACCGAGTTGGAGGCCCCGATCCTCACCTCGCCGGACCAGGTGGCCGGGCCGGCCGAGTGGGTGCTGCTCGCGGTGAAGGCGCAGCAGACCGACGGCGCCGCCGGATACCTGGACGCGCTGTGCAAGCCGAGTACGACGGTCGTCGCGCTGCAGAACGGTGTGGAGCACATCGAGCGGGTCGCGCCGTACGCGAACGACGCGCACGTGCTGCCGGCCATCGTCTGGATCAGCGCCGAGCCCACCGGGCCCGGCGAGGTCACCATCCGCAACAACATCTCCTCGATGATCCAGGTCCCGGCGGGCCCGGACGGCGAGGAGTTCGCCCGGCTGCTGGAGGGGGCGCCGGCGGTGCAGGTGGCCCTGGTCTCGGACTTCACCACCGCGGCCTGGCGCAAGCTCACCACGAACGCGATCGCGGGCCTGATGGCCGCCGCCGGGAAGCGGGCCGTGGTCTATCAGCGTCCCGATGTCAGGGAACTGGCGCTGGCGCTGGCGACCGAGACCCTGGCCGTGGCCCGGGCCGAGGGGGCGGCGCTGCCGGAGAGCGAGGCCGAGGCGCTGGTCGGCATCTTCGAGGCGATGGCCCCGGACATCGGGTCCTCGATCCTGTTCGACCGGCTGGCGGGCCGGGAACTGGAGTGGGACGCGCGCAACGGGGTGGTACGCCGCCTGGGGCGGCGGCACGGGATCCCGACGCCGGTGTCCGACGTGCTGGTCCCGTTGCTCGCCGCCGCCTCAGACGGCTGACGCACCCTTCCTGGTCCGCCCGCGGACCGGTGGGGGGAACGGCTGCGGGGCGGTATTGCGGCCACCCGGGTCCGATGCCGGCTCGGGGCCGGCGGCGCGGATGTGGGGTCCCGGGTCGCCTGGTCGGTACGTCAGTACCAGTCGTGGGCCTGCCAGAAGGCCCACGCGGCGCACGGCGAACCGTAGCGCCCGGTCATGTAGGACAGCGCCCACTTGATCTGGACCAGCGCGCTGTTGCGCCAGTCCGAGCCCATCGAGGCCATCTTGTAGCCGGGCAGGGCCTGGCCGAGGCCGTAGGCGCCGGAGGAGGAGTTGGTGGCGTGCAGGTCCCAGCTCGACTCGCGCTCGATGATGTTGGAGAAGCACAGGAACTGGCTCGACGGGACGATCTGCTCGGCGATCGCCTTCGCCTGCTCCGGCGAGGCGTCGTAGCCCATGTTCGATGAGGAGCCGCTGGAGCCGGAACCGCTGGAGGTGGAGCTGGAGCTCGGCGCCTTCGGCGTGGTCTTGACCGGCGTGGGCGTGGTCTTCACCGGGGTCGGCGTCTGGCTGGGCAGCGGCGGCCGGGTGGTCGACGTCGAGGTGGACGTCGGCGGCGGGGGGTTCAGGACGGCCAGCGGCGAGTTCGACGAGTTCGCCGGGGTCGGGCCCTTGTCAGCGATCGGCAGCGAGCTGCTGGAGGTCGGCGCCGGGGCACCGGGGGTCGAGGTCTGCGCCAGCCCGGGCCGCTGCAGGTCGCGGTTCGCGACGGCGTTGCCGTCCCGCGCGGCGGCCAGCGCGTTCGCGGCGGCGATCGCCGCACCGGTATTCGAGTCCTGAGACGCCGCCTCGGCACTGTTCCGCAGGCCGTCCTGGTGCATGTGGTACGCGGTGGCGACACCGCCGCTGACCGCCAGCACACTGGTCACCGCGGCCGCGGTCTTGACCTTGCCCTTAGCGTTGCTCATCGCCCCGGGCCTGGCGTGGCTCGCGACGTGCCTGCCGGGGCCGGAGCCCGATATGCCGGACAAGAGAGACCTTCCGCCGTACTTCGCCTCCTGAACGCGGGCTGTGGGGAGCTCGTTTTCGAACGCCCGCGCGAGGCCTGTCGGGTGGCCAATCTGCCGGAGGTCACGACCGGGTCTCAATGGGGACGGCCCGAAGATGACCGGGACTTTGCCGACTCTTGGCACTACTCAGCGGAGCCGAATCCCTTGCGCTACGTGGTCATCAGGCCGGTCACCAGCGGCGTTGCCGGTCACGCGCACGCGCCGGACGCACGTGCAGACGGCTGGGCATCGGCGGGATGCAAGTGGGGGCGGCGGAGGGCGAATGGAGT
>NZ_JAAFYZ010000297.1 GCF_018274385.1 Catenulispora pinistramenti
GTATAAGAGACAGGAATCGCCACGCGCTTGTGCCCGCGCAGCAGGCCCTCGTCGACCAGGATGTGGGTGACCGCGTAGTCGGCGAGTGCCACTATGACGCCGCGGACGTGGCCGATGAGGCCGTCGGTGGCGTGCACGTGGTCGCCGGGGTAGATGCGGGATTCGCCGGGTGGGATGTGGTCGTCGTAGGCGATGCGCGGCATGAGGACGGGTTCGGGGGCGGCCAGAGCGAGGTTGGGGTCGCTGGGGCCGAGGTCGAAGAAGGGCCAGGCGGAGCTTTCTTCGGTGGGGTCGTGGTGCGGGGGACGGGCCGGGTCCATGGGCGTGATGTGGATGTCTACCGCCGGTTCCATGGCGTTGAAGTCGTCCAGGGTGCAGTGCAGGCGGACGGCTTCGCCCTCGCAGTGGGTGGTGGCGATCGGGACGAGGCGGGAGTCGATGCCGTGGTCGGGGGTGACGATCAGGTGCTCCAGCCGGCCGGTCGCGGAGTCCACGACGGCCGAGGCCAGGTAACCGCACGGGCATTCCGAACAGTAGACCCGGCTGCCGATCACGTACTTGTGTCCGATCACCCGGTTCACGGTGGCGGTCGTCATGACCGGCCTCCTTCCTCGATCCCGCCCCCTGGTCTTCGGCTTCGCCCCTCCCCCATCAGTCTCGTCGCTTCTCCAGGGCGATGCGCGCCGTGGCGCCGTCCTGGGCCCAGGCCAGGGAGTCCACCAGGGCCGTCATCAGGTTCCAGCCGAGGCCGTCGGGGTCGGGGGCGTCGAAGCCGCCGACCGGGGCGGCCACCGTCACCCGGAGGCGGTCGCCGCGGACGTGGGCCCGGCACTCGATGATGCCCGCGGCCCGTTTGTCGCGCTCCGGTGCGCCGGCCACGAGCAGGGCGCAGGCCTCGTTCACGGCCAGCCGCAGGTCGGTGATGTCCCGCGCCGTGAAGCCGAAGCACGCCCCCAGCTGGGCCACGGCGGAGCGGATGATGACGACGTAATCCTTGTGCGCCGGCACGGTCAGGACGACGGACGCGAGGTCCGGCGTCCTGGTCCGAATTCGCGGTGCCACCTCGACGCGCTGCGCCATGGTCTCTTCTCCCCTTCGGCCGTCCCCCACGGCCAAAATTTCCCGGTACCGGCTTTCCCGGCTATTCCCTCCCCAGGCCCGACCTCCTCCGATTGACCCGTCCTCGGCGGATCAAACGTTTGTGCCGGAGGACTGTCAGCTGTGCCGCGGGACTATCGATGCGGACCTATCCGAGGCGGACCTATCCCAGCCGGACCTATTCGAAGCGGACGGCCAGTACGCAGACGTCGTCGTCGGTGTCCGACCGCGCGCCCTCCAGCAGCCGGTCGGCGTACCGGTCCAGGTCGGCGTCCGGGTTCCGGGTCTGCTCCAGCAGGTGCGCGGTGGTCTCGTCGTCGCCGACCCGGCGCCGCTCCACCAGGCCGTCGGTGTAGAGCAGCAGCACGTCGCCGCTGGCCACGTCGGCTTCGCTGTCCTCGTACACGGCCCGCGGATCGGCGCCGAGCATCGGCCCGAAGCGGTCGTCCAGCGGCACGCTCACGCCCCCGCGGGTCCGCAGCGGCGCCGGATGCCCGGCGTTGCCCCAGGTCAGGTGCCGGGTCGCCGGATCCCACAGCAGGACGCAGGCGCTGGCGATGGTGAACTGCGGCATCCCCTCGACCAGCTCGTTGAGCAGCGTCAGCAACCGGCCCGGCCGGGTCTCGGCCAGCGCCATGCCGCGCAGCCCGTGGTGCAGGTCGGCCATCGCCGAGGCGGCGGGCAGGCCGTGCCCGGCGACGTCGCCGATGGCCAGCAGCAGCTTGTCGTCGCGCAGCGGGAACACCGAGTACCAGTCCCCGCCGACCCCGGCCGAGGCGCTGGCCGGGCGGTAGCGCGCGGCGATCTGCACCCCGCTGCGCAGCGGCTGGTTGCGGGCCGCGCTGGGCACGACGGCCTGCTGGAGCGCGGAGGCCAACTGGCGTTCGGCGTCCGCCCGGGAGCGCTGGGCCGCGAGCTGGACCCGGGCCACTTCCAGGCCGGTCTCGGCGCGGCGCCACTCGGTCACATCCTGGACCACGCCGACCACGGAGCCGGGCGCCGGGGCGGTCGGCGAAGCGGCGGCGCCGTCCCCCTCCGCCGGCCCCTCCAGCGGCTCGGCGGCCACCCGCACCCGGGTCGGCTCCCCGCCGTAGTGCAGGATCCGGAACTCGGCCTCGGCGGGCCGCCGCTCGACGGTCAGGGTCTTGACGAACCGGCGCTCGGCGTCGAGGTCGTCGGGATGCACGGTGTAGGGCGGCCGGTCGATCCCGGCGGAGTCGCCCAACCCGGGCGCGTCCACGATCCGCAGCGCCTCGGCGGACCAGGCGACCCGGTCGCCGTCCACGTCCCAGCGCCAGGTGCCGAACCGCGCCAGGCGCTCCAGGAGTCCCTCGGCCGCGCTGGCTTCGACGTCCACGCGATGACAGACCACGACCACAGTCCCCAGGCCGACCCGGATCGCGGTCAGCGAGTCCACGCCGAGCGCACCGGTCTGCACCGCCAACCGCGCGGCGGCCCCGGTCCGCACCACGGCCGCGAGCCGGTCCGGCAGATCGGCGGCGGTGAGCCACGGGACCGTGGCGGCCATGCTGCCGTCGGTGGGCAGCGGAGTCATCAGTTCCGTGGCCTGCTGGTTGCGGGCGATCACCTGGAAGCGGCCGACGGCGACGGGTTCGGTGGGGTCGCCGCGCAGGGTGAACGCGGGTTGGTCCAGCAGGTCCAGAAGGTCCTGCCAGGCCGAATCGCCCTCTGCGCCCGCCGAGTCGGCGGGGGCGTCGGCACCATTCACGCCCCCCGGGGAGCCGGCACCGGCCGACACCTCCGGTCCCAGCGTCCGCAGAAGCGACGGCCCGACCGAGCGCACCACCGCCTCGACCTCGCGCTGAGCCCGCGCATCGAGCGCGGCCTCGGCGGGCCAGGCCAGCTCGACCGCGCCGAGCACCGCCCGGCCGAGGCGGACCGGGACGGCCACCCGGGTCTGGAAGCGGTCGGCGCCGGCGGGCTCGCCCAGCGGCGGCGGCGGGTCCTGGGCCGTGGCGTCGGTCCAGACCGGACGGCCGGAGCGCAGCGCGCGGTTGATCAGCGAGTCCACGGCCGGCGGGACGCGGCGCCAGCGGCGGATCCCGCGCGCCGAGAAGCCGTGCGCGCCGACGATCGTCACCGCCCCGTCGTCGTCGAGCAGGCCGATGGCCACGCCGGTGGGATGGGAGAAGCCCAGCGCCTCGGCGGCCAGGCCGCGGGCCAGGCCGTCGCCGTCGGCGGACCGGTCCAGGCCGGCGATCTCCGGGCGCAGGCGCAGGGTGTCGGAGCGGTCGGGCCGCTCGACCGCGCGCCCGGAGGCCTCGGCCACCACATCGGCGGCCACGTCGGCCAGCGGCCGCTGCGAGCGCTGCGCCACCGCCGCGAGCTGCGCGACGGCCTCCGCCGAACCGCAGGCCGACCGCGCCATGATCACCCCGACCGCCTGGTCGACCAGCGCGTCCCGGCGGTGCCCGCGCTGCTCGGCCAGCAGCTGTCGGCGCTCGTCGGCGAAGGCGGAAGCGGCCGCGCGCAATCGCTCGCGCGCGGCGGGGTCATGTGACGCAAAGTCCTGATTCATCCGTCAGCCCTTTACGTTTCTCCGCCTTGGTACCCGTGACACCTATTGGACGGCACCGCGCACAGACCGGTTCCCGGTGATACCCGGGTAATACCGGCGGTGCCCGTGTGGCGCCTGATTCCGGCGCCGCACGGCGTGCCGACTCAATAATCCCACGCGTGCCGGTCCCCCACCCGCGGAACCCGCCAGGTGGGACCGGCCGTGCGGTGG
The DNA here is from genome assembly GCF_018274385.1 of Catenulispora pinistramenti. Taxonomy (GTDB): domain Bacteria; phylum Actinomycetota; class Actinomycetes; order Streptomycetales; family Catenulisporaceae; genus Catenulispora; species Catenulispora pinistramenti. The sequence continues at coordinate 3,848 of NZ_JAAFYZ010000297.1, forward strand.
AGCACACGGCCGGTGTGCCGCTTACCGTGCGGCGTAACGTGCGGGCTACCGTGCCGAATACCGTGCGCTCAGCCGACCTGAATCAAGTCCTTGATCAGGCGCAGCAGCAGATCCATGTCCACCGGCTTGGTGACGTGCTCGTTCGCCCCGGCGGCCAGGCTCTTCTCCCGGTCGCCCTTCATCGCCTTGGCGCTGACGGCGACGATCGGCAGGTCGCGGAAGCCGTCCAGGGCGCGGATCCGGGCCGTGGTGGCGTAGCCGTCCATGCCCGGCATCATGATGTCCATCAGCGCCAGCGCCACGTCCTCGTTCTGCTTCAGCAGCTCGATGCCCTCCCGGCCGTTGCCGGCGTAGACCACCGTCAGCCCCTGCAACTCCAGCGCGCTGGTCAGGGCGAAGACGTTGCGGATGTCATCGTCGATCACCAGCACCTTCTGGCCGTCGAAGCGCGGCAGCTCGCGGCCGGGGCGGTCCGGCTCGGCGCCGGGGCCGCCCATCCGCGGGGCACCGGTCAGGACGTGCAGCGTCACCCGCTCGGCGACCTGCGGGACCGAGTGCGCGACCTCCCAGCGCGCGGCGTCGCGGACCGAGCGGCGCAGGGCGTCGGCGGCGCCGTCGTCGGCGACCGACTCGTAGAGCATCACCGGAGTGCTGGAGGCGGCGGTCGCGACGGCGTCCAGCACCGCCCGCACCTCCGCCTCCGGGCAGCCGACGTCCACCACGGCGCAGACCGGCCGCACGCCGCCGGACAGGGTGCCGGACAGATCGGCCGCGGCCGACAGCCGGGCCACCACGACCCGGCCCTTCATCCCGGTGAGCTCCTCCAGCACCGACTCGACCGCGTCGGCCAGCGTGCTGGACCCGGCCGGTTCCATGACCAGGACCGCGGCCGGGATCTGGGCGTCGCCGCCGTCCCCGGCCGGGCGGTCGGCACCGGCCGGCTCGGCCTTGGCGTCGACGGCCGGCGGCTCGATCGGCAGCTGCAGGGTGAAGGTGCTGCCCCGGCCCGGCGCGCTGGAGACCCGCAGCTCGGCGCTGAGCAGCCGGGTCATCTCCCGGCTGATGGACAGCCCCAGGCCCGTGCCGCCGTACTGCCGGCTGGTGGTGCCGTCGGCCTGCTGGAAGGCCTCGAAGATGAGCTCCAGCTTGTCCTCGGCGATCCCGATCCCGGTGTCGACGACCGCGAAGGCCACGGCCGGCTCGCCGTGCGCGCCGCGGGCCGGGGTGACCCGCAGCGTCACCTCACCGGTGTCGGTGAACTTCACCGCGTTGGACAGCAGGTTGCGCAGGATCTGCTGGACCCGCTGGCTGTCGGCGGTGACGGTGGCCGGCACGCCGGTGGCGACGTCCACCCGCAGCCGCAGCCCCTTCTCCGCGGCCAGCGGCCGGAACGTCGCGGCCAGCCCCTCGACCAGGTCGGCGATCGGCCAGGACTCGTTCTGCACCTCCATCCGGCCGGCCTCGATCTTGGACAGGTCCAGGATGTCGTTGATCAGCTCCAGCAGGTCCGAGCCGGCCGAGTGGATGGTCTGCGCGAAGTCCACCTGGCGCGCGGTCAGGTTGGTCTCGACATTGTCGGCCAGCAGCCGGGCCAGGATCAGCATGCTGTTCAGCGGGGTGCGCAGCTCGTGGGACATGTTGGCCATGAACTCGGACTTGACCTTGGAGGCCAGGGCGAGCTGCTGGGCCCGGTCCTCCAGGGTGAGCCGGGCCTGCTCGATCTCGGTGTTCTTGATCTCGATGTCCTTGTTCTGCCGGGCCAGCTGCGCGGCCTTGTCCTCCAGCTCGTTGTTCGACTCCTCCAGGTCGCTCTGGCGCTTCTGGAGCTCGGTGGTCAGGCGCTGGGACTCGCGCAGCAGCGCGTCGGTGCGGACGTTGGTGGTGATGGTGTTGACCGCGGTGCCGATCGTCTCCTTGAGCGTCTCCAGGAAGTCGCGGTGGGTCTGGGTGAACTCGTTGACCGAGGCCAGCTCGATCACGCCGAGGGTCTGGCCCTCGAACAGCACCGGCAGCACGATGACGTTGGTGGCGTCGGTCTGGCCCAGCCCGGAGCGGATCGGCACGTAGCCGGCCGGCGCGCCGGACAGCGCGACCGTCTTCTTGCTGACCGCGACCTGCCCGACCAGGCCCTGCCCGGGGGCGAACACCGGGCCCTCGCCGGGGGCCGCGGCATAGCCGAACCCGGCGATCATCCGCAGCCGGACGTCCCAGGCCTGCTCGGCCACGCCCAGCGGCCCGTCCTCGGACTCGGCCAGGAAGAACGCGGCGCTGTGCGCGGAGACCAGCGGCGCCAGCTCCTCCAGCACCATGGCCGCGACGCTGGCCAGGTCGCGGCGGCCGGGCAGCAGACCGGCGATGCGCGCCAGGTTGGTGTTCAGCCAGTCCTGCTCCTGGTTGGCGTTGGTGGTGGTGCGCAGGTTGGCGATCATCTGGTTGATGTTGTCCTTGAGGTCGGCCACCTCCCCGGAGGCGTCGACGGTGATCGCCCGGGTCAGGTCGCCCTCGGTCACCGCGGTGGCGACCTCGGCGATCGCGCGGACCTGCGTGGTCAGGTTCGAGGCCAGCTGGTTCACCGATTCGGTGAGCCGCTGCCAGGTCCCGGAGACGTCCTCGACCGTGGCCTGGCCGCCCAGCTGCCCCTCGGTGCCGACCTCGCGGGCCACGCGGGTGACCTCCGAGGCGAACGCCGACAGCCGCTCGACCATGGTGTTCAGGGTGGTCTTGAGCTCCAGGATCTCCCCGCGCGCGTCGACGTCGATCCGGCGGGTCAGGTCGCCGTTCGCGACCGCGGTGGTCACCTGCGCGATGTTCCGCACCTGGTTGGTCAGGTTGTCGGCCATCACGTTCACCCGGTCGGTGAGCTCCTTCCAGGTGCCGGCCACGCCGGGCACCCGGGCCTGGCCGCCGAGCATGCCCTCGGTGCCGACCTCGCGGGCCACGCGGGTGACCTCGTCGGCGAACGCCGAGAGCGTGTCGACCATGCCGTTGAAGGTCTCGGCCAGCGCCGCGACCTCGCCCTTGGCCTCCACGGTGATCTTCTTGGTCAGATCGCCGGAGGCCACCGCCGTGGCCACCCGCGCGATGCTGCGCACCTGGCCGGTCAGGTTGTTCGCCATGACGTTGACGTTGTCGGTCAGGTCCTTCCAGGTGCCCGAGGCGCCGCGGACCCGGGCCTGGCCGCCCAGGTTGCCCTCGGTGCCGACCTCGCGGGCCACCCGGGTCACCTCGTCGGCGAACCCGGACAGCTGGTCCACCATCGTGTTGATGGTGGTCTTCAGCTCCAGGATCTCGCCCCGGGCGTCCACGTCGATCTTCTTGCCCAGGTCGCCCTGCGCCACGGCGGTGGTCACCTGCGCGATGTTGCGCACCTGGTTGGTCAGGTTGTTCGCCATCGAGTTCACCGAGTCGGTGAGGTCGCGCCAGAGCCCGGCGACGCCGGGCACCCCGGCCTGCCCGCCCAGGCGGCCCTCGGTGCCCACCTCGCGGGCCACCCGGATCACCTCCGAGGCGAACCCGGACAGCTGCTCGACCATGGTGTTCAGGGTGTCCTTGAGCTCCAGGATCTCCCCGCGCACGTCCACGTCGATGCTCTGGCTCAGGTCCCCGGAGGCCACCGCCGTGGCCACCCGGGCGATGCTGCGCACCTGCGTTGTCAGGTTGCCGGCCATCAGGTTCACCGAGTCGGTGAGGTCCTTCCAGGTGCCGGCCACGCCGGGCACCCGGGCCTGGCCGCCCAGGATGCCGTCGCTGCCGACCTCGCGGGCCACCCGGGTCACCTCGTCGGCGAACCCGGACAGCTGGTTCACCATCGTGTTCAGGGTGGTCTTCAGCTCCAGCAGCTCCCCGCGCACGTCCACGGTGATCTGCCGGGTCAGGTCGCCGCGCGCGACCGCGGTGGCCACCTGCGCGATGTCCCGGACCTGGCCGGTCAGGTTGCCGGCCATCAGGTTCACCGAGTCGGTCAGGTCCTTCCAGGTGCCCGCCGCTCCCGGGACCTCGGCCTGCCCGCCCAGCCGGCCGTCGCTGCCGATCTCGCCCGCCACCCGGGTGACCTCCGAGGCCAGGGTGCGCAGGGTCAGGCGCATGTCGTCCAGGGTCCGGCCGACATCGGCCAGATCGCCGCGGCCGTCGACGGCGACCTGCTGGGACAGGTCGCCCTGGGCGATCGCGGCCAGCACCCGGCCGGTGTCCAGCAGCGGCCGGGCCAGGTCGTCCAGCAGGGTGTTGACGGTCTCGCGCTGCCGCTCCCAGTCCCCGACGCCGACCCCCGGCGCCAGGCGCTGCCCCAGGGTCCCGTCCCGGCCCACAGCCGCGCCGACCCGCTCCAACTCGGCCAGGTAGCCCTGGTTCGCCTCGGCGATGTCGTTGCACAGCACGCAGATCTCAGCCACCACGTCGTCCCCGCTGACGACGATCCGCCGCCGGAAGTCGCCGTCGCGCACAGCGCGCAGCGCGCCGAGGATCCGCTCCAGGCGCGGGTCGGTCGAGGCCGGCCGGTCCAGCCGGGTCTCAGGGGGTTCCATGCAGTCCGCCGTTCGTGTGCGGGGGCGCGGGCCACGCCCGTTGTCCCAATCCTCTACCAGGGCCGTGCGCCGGCGAAAGCCAAGCGGCACGGCCCGTTTCCCTACTGTGTCGTGTTGTTCGAACCAGGGCTTGTCCGAACCAAGCCTCGTCCGAACCGGGGCGTCAGTCCAGGCCGGCGACCTCCACCGGTGGCAAGTCCTTGATCTGCTGTTTGGTGAGCCGGACGCGCACCCCCTCGGCGTCGATGCCGGTGACCGCGCCGACCGGGATCGCCACCCGCTTGTGGCCCCACAGGTGGCCCTCGTCGAGCAGGATGTGCGTCACCGCCTCGTCGGCCGGGTCCACGACCAGGCCGCGAACGTGCCCGAGATGCCCGTCCCGGGCGCTGACCCGCTCACCGCTCCGGATCCGCACCCCGCCGGCCGGGACCCGGTCCCGCAGCCCCATCCGAGGCCCGGCCACCGGGTCCATCGCGGTCATGCCCAGCACCGCGCCGGCCGGGGCCAGGCCGTAGAACGGCCAATAGGCGGCCTCGCCCTGGTGGTGGCCATAGCGCTGCTCGGCGTCGGGAACGGTGAGGAAGTGAGTCTCGATCGAGGGCTCCAGCTCCTCGAACCGCGCGCGGTCGCAGTCCAGCATGACGCCGCCGGAGTCGGCATGCGCCAGCTCGGCCGGGACCAGCCGGCCGGCGGTGCCGCTGCGGGCCACCACGATCAGGTGGGTGAGCCGTTCGGCGGCCGGGTCCACCACGACGCAGGCCAGGTCGCCGCAACGGCCGCTGTGGCAGCGGACCGCGCTGCCTATGTCGTATTCCTCGAAGGCGTTCACCTCGCCACCTCCTTCGCCCCCGGTGTCATCCCTTGCCTGGCCCCGCTGTCCGGATTGCCGGCTGCTCGGATTCCCGGCTGCCCGCCGTCCGACCGCGGGGTCAGGAATCGGACAGCACCGCGCGGACCCGGTCCACGACGCTCGGGCCGGAACCAGCCGGACCTCCTGGACCGACTGGACCGACGTGACCGACTGGACCTGCCTGGGCATTCGGCCCCGGCTCGGTCGTCGCGGCCCGGCGGCGGGCCGCGGTCAGCTCCTCACCGGCGGCCAGCAGCTCGCCGCGATCGCACTCGCGGGTCAGCTCGGCGAAGGTGATCTGCTCCTCGTGCTCGATGTGGCCGCGAGCCGCCGCGATCAGCTGCGCCAGCAGCGGCTCGAACCGCGCGTCGGAGGGATCCTTGTCCTCCAAGTCTCGCACCATGTGCTCGACGGTCAGGTGTTCGGCGGTGTGCTCGTCAGCCAGCGCCTCGCCGTCCGGCAGAGCGCGCCGGGCCAGCGGCAGCAGGTAGCGCTGGGCGGCGGTGCAGTGCCAGGCCAGTTCCAGCGCGACCGCGTCGACCAGCGACTTGCGCGTGCCGGCCATGCCCGAGGCACCAGTCTCCAGCTGCTGGAAGAGGTCTTCGACCGCACGGTGGTCGCCGGCCAGGACGTCGATCACGTCACGGCGGTCGGTCACACTCATCCCGACGGCTCCTTCCCGGCCGACCACGCTGGTCAGCATCGATACCTTGTGACCCGTCCGGCCGGTCGTAAACACCCCCGATCGGGTGATGAAGAAACCGACCCACGGGACCCCTGATGCTCGGGACCCCTGATGTTTAGGACTCCGGGACCGGGTAACCGCCTCGGGTACCTATCCGACGATCAGCACCGGGAGGAAGTCATGCTGACTCTCACCGACCGGGCCGCCGAGGCCGTCCACACCCTGACCACGCAATCCGACCTGCCCGACCAGAGCGCCGGGCTCCGCATCGTCTCGCACGGCGCGGCCCAGAACACCGGCCAGGGCCAACTTTCGCTCTCCCTGACCCAAGGCCCGCACTCCGGCGACGCCGTCGTGGAGACCCCGACCGCCCGGGTGTTCCTGGAGGCCGAGGCGGCGCAGGCCCTGAACGACCAACAGCTGGACGCGACTGTCGCCGATGATGGCGGAGTGCGGTTCTTGCTCGCGCCGCAGCAGTAGCTGTAGCAGTAGCAGTAGTCGCAGTAGCAGTAGCAGTAGTCGCTGTAGCTGTAGCGGCGGGGCGGATATAGGCACGCCAGGGTTGTAGGCGTGCCTCCGCGATAAGCGTGGCGAGGCCGGACCGGCTGCGGGTGATCCGTGGGCGGTCCGGCCTCAGAGTGTGCGCGAATTGACAGCGGGGGTGTGGGGCTTTGGGGCTGCGGGGCTGTGGACTATTCGGGGTTCGAGTCTTTGGGAGAGGGCTGGAGTTCGCGGGCTGGTTGCGGTTGGTTTGTGGGTCTTAAATGCTTTTTACGGCCTTCGGTCATAGTTGTGCCGGTTCGGGGTTCGGGGTGGTGGGTGTGTTTGTCGGCTGCCGGTTCGCGCGTTCACAACCCCGCCCCACCTCAGGCCTCTTCAACTCCAGTAAGCCAGCGCAAGGTCAAAGACTGTGATGAAGGGCCGGGCCTCCGGCGGGCCTCGGCAACCTCAGGGAAACTAGCGCGGTTCCCTAGGGTGGCCGGGTCGGTCTCAGCGGCGGCGGTCCCAGAGGTGGTGCGGTCCGTTCCCCTCGGTCGCGTCGTCAGCCCGGGGGGTACAGCACCGGTGTCCGGGGGTAAGGGCTCGTCGAAAAACAATGCGTCGGTTCCGGAAACAGGGCACGATGATGTGCTATGG
>NZ_JAAFYZ010000298.1 GCF_018274385.1 Catenulispora pinistramenti
CGCGGGCATTGGGGGGCGGCTTGGGAGGTGTTCGAGGAGCTGGGGTTGGCTCAGGAGGCGGCTGAGGTCAGGGCTCGGATTGATGGGTGAGGCGGCGCTGGGGTAGCGGCGAAACGCAAGGGTGCGCGGCTGTCCGCTATCCGCTATCCGCTATCCGCTATCCGCTATCCGCGCGAGTTCGTCAGTGCATGCCGGTAGTTGCGAGGCGAGGTGCCCATCGCGCGCTTGAAAGCGTTGCTGAACGCGCTCTCCGAACCGTAACCGACCTCGCGGGCCAGCAGCGCCACCGGTACGTCGCCGTGCCGCAGTTCGCGGGCGGCGAGGCTCATGCGCCAGGTGAGCAGGTAGGCCAGCGGCGGTACGCCCACGGTTTCGCGGAAGCGGACGGCGAAGGCGGTGCGGGACAGGGCCGCTGCCTGGGCCAGGTCCTCAAGGCGCCAGGGGCGGGCGGGGTCGGCGTGCATCAGGCGCAGGGCCGGGGCGATGCGGTCGTCGGCGAGGCCGCGGAGCCAGCCGGCGGGCAGGTTCTCGGTGACGAGGCTGATGCGGAGTACGTGGAGGAAGACCAGCTGCGCGATGTGGTCCATGGCGGCCGCGGCCCCGGGGCGGTGGCCGGTCATCTCGTCGAGGAGTTGCTCGATCAGGCGGCGCAGGGTGGCGGCCTCGGGGGAGGTGCTGCGTACGTGGATCAGGTCCGGCAGGGCGCCGCGCAGCAGGCCGCCGCGGTCTCGGCTCAGATCGACGTGGCCTGCGACGCACATGACCTCCTCGCCGGAGCCGATGCGCCGGAAGCCGGTCGTCGGATCGATGGGCAGGGGGCTGGAGGGCTGCGGTGGGACGCTGGGATCGCTGCACATGATGTAGGGCAGCCCGCCGTCGGAGACGATGACGTCGCCCGGGGTCAGCACCACCTGCTCTCCGCTGTCTTCGCGGACTATGACCGGATTGCCGCGCACGACGCAGTTCACCTTCAGCCGTTCCGGAGAGCGCAGTCGGATGGCCCAGTCGCCGCCGGCCACGAACGCGCCGGACAGGGCCGCGTGCGCGTCGGCCAGTGCCAGGGCGCCGCAGAGCGGGTCGTCGGCGGCGGCCGGGCTGTCGGGCTCGGCGGCCGATTCTTCTGAACGATCGAGCAAGTTTTCCGCACTCACAAGTATTCATCGTACATCCCACCCCGCCTACGGTGGTCCTGAAAGCACTTCCAGAAGGGACCCGACCACCATGACCACCACCCCCCAAAAGCCCCTGAACTCGGGCTTCGACGCCACCTCCACCGCCGACGACGTGATCAAGGGCATCGACCTGACCGGCCGCACCGCGATCGTCACCGGCGGCTACGGCGGCATCGGGCTGGAGACCGTGCGCGTGCTGCATACCGCCGGCGCGCAGGTCATCGTGCCGGCCCGCAACGTCGAGGGCGCCAAGGCCGCGCTGCGGGAGTTCGACGGCGTTCGCGTCGAGCCGCTCGACCTCATCGACCCCGCTTCCGTCGATGCCTTCGCCGACGCCTTCCTCGCCGAGGGCCGTCCGCTGCACCTGCTGATCAACAACGCGGGCACGATGGCCACGCCGCTCTCCCGGGACGCGCGCGGCAACGAGGCGCAGTTCGCCGTCAACCACCTCGGGCACTTCCGGCTGACCACGCGCTTGTGGCCGGCGTTGGCGGCGGCCGGCGGGGCCCGGGTCGTCGCGCTGACCTCCCGCGGCCACCGCTTCTCGCCGGTGGTGTTCGACGACCTGGCCTTCGAGCGCCGTCCCTATGTCCCGTTCGAGGCGTACGGCCAGTCCAAGACCGCCAACTCGCTGTTCCCCCTCGAACTCGACCGGCGGGGCCGGGACGAGGGGATCCGCGCCTTCGCCGTGCACCCCGGCGCGATCCTCGACACCTCGTTGACGCGGCACATGGACGACGCGGCGCTGCGGGCGGCCGGCGTGGTGGAGGTCGACGGCCGTCGCGTCATGGGCGCCGGACATCAGGTCAAGACCGTCGGGCAGGGAGCGGCGACCACCGTGTGGTGCGCGACGAGTCCCATGCTGGACGGCCTGGGCGGTGTCTACTGTGAGGACTGCGACATCAGCCCGGTGATGGCCGCCGAGGACCTGGCAGTGGAGAACCCGCTGGAGCTGCCCGGGGTTCTGCCCTACGCCGTGGATCAGGATGCCGCGACGAAGCTGTGGGACGTCAGCGAGCGGTTGATGTAGTGGATAGATTGGCCTGATGCACGAGGCACGTCGAGTGGAACTGGCCCGATTACCGGACGCGGTCGCGGACCTGATAGCGACGTTGACGCCCGGCGGGAGTCTGGTTCTCACGCAGGGTGGCGAACCGGTTGCGACGATCACCGCTGCCGGTTCGGCTCCGTTGGAAGGCATGGTCATTTCGGGGCACCCGGACCCGGACCCGAATCCGAATCCAGGCCCGAATCCGAACTCGGGCGACGACGACAGCGTCCTGGTCGTCGCCACCGCGATGAAGCTGTCGGACGGCGCGCGGACGAAGCTCTCGACCGAACTCGGCGCCGACTACATCGTCCTGGACATGCACGCCGCGCCCCGCACCGCGGACGTCCTCCTCGTCCCGCCGATCAGCCCGCAGCTGCTGCGGAACCTGCGCTCGATGTTCCCCTCGGCGCGCATCGTCATCGCCGAGATCGACGATCCCGAGCTCGGGGTCAGCTATCACGGTCCGGTGCGGCGGCTGCTCGACGCGGGGGCGGAGCTGTATCTCGCCTCGACGACCGTGCCGCATCTGGCGCGACAGCTGGGGGAAGCGGTGAGTGCGCGCGGGGAGTTGGCCGCGGGGTCGGGGCGTCGGCCGCGGCTGGAACTGGAATAGCGCCATAGTTCCTCAGCGCCGTAATGCCTCAGAGCCATAGCCCCGTAGCGCCTCAGTCGACCAGCTGCGTCCGCGACAGCCGGACCTCCTCGATGTCCAGCTTGGCCTGGATCTGCCGGAGTACGGCGTCATCGATCCGGCGCTCGTCGCGCAACCGCAGGAGCGTGGCCCGCTTGGCGCCGAGCAGGGCCAGCCGCAGCTCGCGGTACTGCTCGTCGAACTCGCGGAGGCGTTCGGCGGCGTCGTCATCGAGGTCGTCACCGTCGTCGTCGGGGTCGCCGGCCCGGTTCAGGCGCAGACGTTTCTCGTATTCGCGGCGAGCCATGTCGGCGATCTCCGGGGCGGTGCCCAGCGTCGCCGCGATGTCGGGGAGGGCTTCCATGGCCTCTTCGGCGGCGGTGCGATTGGCCATCCGGCGCTCGGACTCGATCACGGTGTCCTCGGGCAGGTCGGCCCAGCGGACCACCGGGGGCAGGGCGAAGGCCTGGAGCATCAGGGCCGCGATGACGCCGGCGGTGACGAAGACGATGACGTCGCGGTCCGGGAGCGGCAGGCCGTTGTCCAGGGTGTTCGGGACGGCCAGGGCAGCGGCCAGGGAGACCGCGCCGCGGAACCCGGCCAGGCCGGTGATCACCCGGAAGCCGTGGGTGACGCGGCGAGCGCGTTGGGAGGGGCGGCGGTCCACGGCGCGGATGCCGAGGATCACGGTGAACTGGAAGGCGAAGCGGGCCGCGATCAGCACGCCGCACACGGCGGCCACCGCGGACAGCGCGCGGGCCAGGTCGAAGCTGGTCAGGTTGCGGACCGCGGACTGGGACTGCAGGCCGATCAGGACGAACAGGGAGCCGTTGAGGACGTAGGTGCCGATCGTCCAGAAGCCCTGGGAGAGCAGCCGGACCGCGGGCGTCCCCACCTTCGGGCCCAGCTGGCCCATGATCAGCCCGCACGCCACCACGGCCAGCACGCCGGAGGCCTGGATCGCCTCGGCGAGCAGGAAGGCGCTGAACGGGATGAGCAGGATCGCGACGTTCTCCAGCAGCGGGTCCTGCAGGCGCGCGCGAAGCTTGCCGCCGACGAACGCCACCGCGATGCCCGCCGCGGCGCCGCCGAGGTAGGAGCGGGCGACGAGCCACGTCACGTGCACGGTGCTGAAGTGCTCCGAGCCGGTGGTGACGGAGACCGCGACGCCGTAGACGACCAGCGCGGTGCCGTCGTTGATCAGGCTCTCGGCGGCCAGCAGGTTCATCACCCGGCGCGGCAGGACCCGGCCCAGCGCCGCGACCGCCGTGGCATCGGTCGGCGCCAGAGCCCCGCCGAGGATCCACGCCGGGCCCCACGGCACCCCGAACGCGTGTGCGACAACGGCCACCATCCCGGCCGAGAAGAGCACCAGCAGCGTGCTCATCAGCACCACACCGCGCAGGCTGCGCCAGATGGCGCGCAGCGAGGCGTTCAGGCTCTCCCAGTAGAGCAGGGCCGGAAGGAAGACCAGCAGCACGGTGTCCGGCGGCAGGTTCACGGTCCGCAGCCGCGGCACGAACCCCACCAGCACCCCGGCCGCCAGCATCAGCACCGGCGGCGCGATCCCGAACCGGTTCCCCACGATGCCGCTGACCAGCACACAGGCGCCGATCACGACGATCACCGTGAGCGCGAGCACGCGGGCAGCCTCCAGGCGTGGGCCGGCCGCCGGCGGGACCGGCGGCGGGTGGGTCCTCGGAACGGGTGAGTCCTCGGAGGTGGTGATCTCCAGCCAGGGGGAAACCAACCGGCGGCGCGCGGAGCCAGGCGGCGCGGGGCGACGCTGAGCTGGGCTGGTCGGGCTACTCCACCCCCGCTCCTCCCACCGCCGCGTGCTCAGCGCACAAGCACCCCACCCCCCGCTCGATCCACTCCCGCATCCGCCAGTCCGGATGCCGCTCGATCATCAGCGCCCTGACCTCCTCGACCACGGTCTCCTCGCTGACCGCCGAGTCGCGGCGCCGCCAGGTCTCATCCCGCAGCTCCTTGATGTAGTCGCGCACGTCGGCGAGGAGCCGGGTGTCGCCGACGGCGCCGTGGCCGGGGACCACGATGCCCGGTGCCTCGGCGGCCAGCGTTTCCATCACGCGCAGCCAGCGGGTGCCGGAGACGTCCGTGTCGTGGGGCGGGAACCAGGGGAAGATGGCGAACTGGCCGGTCTCGGCGAGGTCGCCGGTGAACAGGACGTCGGCGTCCGGGACCTCGACGACTTGGTCCCCGCGGCTGTGGGCGCGGCCGGTGGGGCGCAGACGCACGGTGCGGCCGCCCAGGTCCAGGTCGTAGCTGCCGTCGTAGACGACGTCCGGCACGGCGAGCACCGTACCGTCGAGTTCGCGGGCCACCGGGGCGCCGAGCCGGGTGAACATCGCCAGGTAACCCGCGCCCTTCTGGGCCAGGTCGTCGGCCTGCGCCTGGTTGACCAGGTAGGTGGCCTCGCCGCTGAACTCGTGCGCGCCGAAGGCGTGTTCCGGGTGGAAATGGGTGGTGGTCAGATACAGGCGGCGGCCCTTCGCGTAGTCGGCGGCGAAGGCGAGGATCCGTTGGGCGTTGCGGGGTCCCAGGCCCGTCTCCACCACCAGGACCGCCTCGGTTCCGCCGATCAGCCCGACGTTGGGGACCAGGTCCACGTCCCGGTTGGGCACGACCACCAGGTCGTGGGCGAGCTCGCGCACGTCGGAGATCTCGACGATCGGGTCGGGGAAGGGGTATTCAGCCATGGACCGAGTGCACCATCGGCGGGCCGGGACCGTCCAAGTCCGATCGGGCACGCCCGATACCGCGCGGGTATCGTCCCTTGTGATGGACGAGGAACGATGATGGACGTGGAACTGCGCTCGCTCCGGTACTTCGCCGCCGTCGCCGAGGAGCTGCATTTCGGACGCGCGGCGCGCCGGCTGCACATGACCCAGCCGCCGCTGAGCCGGGCCATCCGGCAGCTGGAGGCCGACCTCGGCGTGGCGTTGTTCGAGCGCTCGCCGTCCGGGGTGGCACTGACGCCGGTCGGGGTCTGGTTCTACCAGGACGCGCGGGCCCTGCTCGACCAGGCCGACCGGTTGCGGGCCAAGGCCGCGGCGGCGGCCGGCTCGGCGACGCTGACCGTCGGCATGCTCTCCGACGGCTCCGACGCCGACGCCTCCCGCCTGGTCAAGGCCTTCCGCGAGCGGCACCCGCACGTGGACGTCCAGGTCCGCGAGGCCGATCTGGCCGACCCGACGTGCGGCCTGCGTTCCGGGCTGGTGGACGTGGCGCTGACCCACGGCCCGTTCGACGAGACCGGTATCAGCGTTCGAAGACTCCGGACCGATCCGGTCGGTGCGGTGTTGCGCGGCGACGACCCGCTGGCCGATCGCAAAGTCCTGCGACTGGCCGAGCTGGCCGAGCGCCGCTGGTTCCGGCTCCCGGACAGCGCCGATCCGCTGTGGCGCGCGTTCTGGAACGCGACCACACCGCAGGGTCCGATGCGCGAGGGCCCGATCGTGCGGACCGTGCAGGAATGCTTGCAGGCGGTGTTGTGGAACGGCACGATCGGACTGGCGCCACGAGTCGGGGCCCTGCCGCCCGGGCTGACCTTCGTCCCGCTGGCCGACGCGCCACCGGCCACGGTGGTGGTCGCGTGGGCCGGCTCCCGGGACGACCCGCTGGTCCGGTCCTTCGTCCGGGTCGCGGCCCAGACCTATGGTGCCGCCGCAGGAAGCTGACACTCATTCACCCCAGCGAATGCGGTTCCAGGTTCATTAGCTAAGGTTGATGGAGCTTGTCCGAGGACTGCCAAGGGGGATGGATGATGGGCACAGGTACGGGCACGGGCACAGGCACGGTAATGCGGCGGTTCGGCCGGTCGGCGGCGTTCGTCACGGCCTTGGCGCTGGCGGCGGTTTCGGCCGCGGCGTGTTCCAGCAGCGGCTCGACGTCGTCCGGCGGGGGCGACGGTTCCGGCTCGTTCAAGGACGTGCTGCACGACATCCACGCCGTCACGCAGACCAGCGACTACATCGAATACGGCGCCACGGCCCAGGTCACCAAGCTGACCGGCACCACGAAGCCGGCGGCCAGCGGCCCGTTCTCGCATATGCAGGGCATCGGCGCCGACCAGCTGTTCCAGTACTGGTCGCTCCTGCCGCCGCTGACCGGCTTCGACTCGACCGCCGTGACCAGCGCGATCACCGTCGGGAACCCGCCGAACGCGGTCGGAATCCTCTACGGCGGCTTCGACCCGGCCGCGATCGGCGCCAAGCTCGCCGCCTGGGGCTACAAGAAGCAGGACCGCGGCGGCGGCACCACCGCCTGGATCAGCAACGACGACCACAAGATCGACATGACCAAGCTCGACCCGGTCACCGGCGTCGGCCCCGGCATGACCGGCTGGCTGAACGTGATCTGGGTGTCGAGAACAAGCATCGCCTACGGCGGCGCCACCTCCGACCTGGCCGCCGCATTGCCCGCCCAGTCCAAGCCGCTGTCCGGCGACAACGTGGTGAGCTCGCTCGCCGACTGCCTGGGCTCCCCGCTCGGCGCCATGGTGCTCACCGACCCCAAGACCATCGGCAACAGCGCCGCCACCGGCGTCGCCTTCGGCGTCACCGCGACCAGCGCATCCGACGCCCGAGAGGAGATCTGCGTCGCGGCATCCGCCGCCGCCGGCGCGCAGACGATCGCGACAGCCTTCACCAAGGCGGTCACCACCGGGACCGATCTCGTTCAGAACAATCCGTGGTCGAAGGAGTTGACCGACCCCAGGACTGACGTGCTCGGCGGCTCGGCGCACGTGGTGCGACTGTCGGCCACCTCGGCCGACCAGCAATCCGGCCTGGTCTTCCGCCTGGTCGAGGATGACGACTTCGGGACGCTGCTGGGGTGGCCGTTCCAATCGACGGGACGGCCGCTGCCGTCGGACACCTCGTCGGGTCAGTCCTCTGATTAGGGGTCAGAAGGTAACTGGGCTTCAGACGGCGGTGGCGCGGTAGCCGGCCGACGGGATCCGGGTCAACCCACCGCGCCGCACGGCGTGGGGCAGATGATGATCGGCGGCGAGACGAAGGCACCGCCGGTGCCCGTGGCCGGCGCGGAAGCGCGGCGCCCTCGGCGTATGAGAAGGCTGAGTCAGTGCCAAGTCCGGCCCGCGGACGAAAGCGCGGCGCCCTCATCACCGGACGCCGTGCTCCCACCATGCCCTAGGCCGTTGTCACAGGCCGTGGATCACTGCTGATCCTGATGATCACTGCTGGTTCTGATCGCCGGAGGGCATCCGGACCTTCCAGATCCCGCGTCCGTGCGTTCCCGCGTACAGATTCCCGTCCGGACCCGGCGACAGCTGCAGCGTGGCGTTGGTCGGCAGCCCGTTGCCCAGGATGCTCCAGCACGAGCTGTGCGGCGCCTCGTAGAACACGCCGAGGTCGGTGGCCAGTGCGATGCCGCCGTGCGGCAGCAGCACGATCGAGTCGGCCGGGACGTCCGGCAGGTTCGCCGAGATGTCCTTCCAGGTCACGCCGCCGTCGTGGCTCTCGTACAGGTGCCCGACGCCCGCGCCGGGGCCTTCGGTCCACATCCGGGAGAAGCCGTTGACCGCGACGTAGACGTGGTCGGCGTCGTTCGGGTCGACGGCGATCGAGGACAGGTAGCGGTTGGGCAGCGAGGTGCCGTCGGTCGGCAGGTTCAGCTGGTGCCAGCCGGTGCCGTCGGCGTTGCCGACCGCGATGCCGCGGGTGAAGCCGACGCTGTTGCAGCCGCCGCCGCACCAGGCCGCGTAGATCTTGCCGCCGGAGTCGGCGACCGCCGAGGCCAGGTTGCCGGCGCCGAGGTCGTAGACGTTGGTCCAGTCCGACGTGCCGCGGATCGCGAAGCCCTTGGTCTGGACCGCGACGTGCTGGCCGCCGGTGACCCAGGTGTCCGGGTTCTTGGCGTCCGCGGCGAACGGCGCGGTGAAGCGCGCGGTGCCGTTGACGCCGTCGGTCGGCGGCACGTTGTACTCGGTCTCGGTCGAGGGGTCGGTGCTGACGTTCTGGCCGCAGTCGTTGGTGACCCAGATCGACAGGTTGGTGTACTCCTCGGCGACGTTGCAGCCGTTCTTCGGGTCGACCAGGGTGTCGCCGCCGTCGCCGCCGAAGTTCGAGCCCATCACTTTGTCGCCGTTGCGCAGGATCGACTGGCCGTTGTCCTGCATGCCGCCGGAGACCGCGACGCCGTGGCCGCTGGGGTCGGCTCCGACGCCTACCGAGTAGTACTGCAGGGTGTCGATCGTGCCGTCGTTGAGCGACTGCCAGTCCGCGGCGTGGCCGCCGGAGTCCAGGACGCCGGCCAGCGGGCGCTTGTAGACGCCGCCGTCGTTGCCGACGACCACGAAGCTCTTGCCGCCGACGCTGCCGATCGCGACCGCGTGCTGGTCGGAGTGCGTGGTCGGGCTACAGGTGCCGGTCTGCTCGGTGGGGTCGATCGACCAGCAGGGGAAGGTGAAGTTCCAGTACGGGCCGACGGTGTTCCAGGTGGCGCCGGCGTCGTGGGATTCGTAGACCTCTTCCAGACCCATGTAGACGTGGTTCGGATCGGTCGGGTCGACTTGCAGGAACTGGTTGTACCAAGCCTGCACGCCGGGGTTGTACGTGGCGCCGGTCTCGGCCGAGCCGGAGGCCTCCAGCTTCGGCGAGTCCGCGACCAGGTGCCAGGGACCGAACGGCGTGCCGTCGGACTCGTACACGCCGCCGAGTGTGGACTGCGCGCTGGTGATCTTCGTCGGGTCCTGGTCGACGGCGTAGAACTTGGAGCCGTCCGCGGAGCCGGCGAAGGTCACGGCGCCGACGTTGGCCGCGGCCGTCGGCAGGTCGCCGAGCGAGGACGTGATGCGGGTCCAGGCACCGTTCTGCTCGGTGTAGAAGCCGTTGTAGGTGTCACCGCTGCGCCAGCCGATGGCCGCGATCAGCTTGGTCGGGTCTTTCGGGTCGGCGGTGATGTCGTTGACGATGTTCTTGTACGGCGCGGCCGGGTCCGTGGCCTGGGAGCCGTTGGGCAGGTAGCTGGGGTTCGGGGCGAACTCCAGCTTCCAGGGGCTGCTCAGGTTGTTCAGGGAGTGCGACCACAGGCCGCGGGTCGTGGCGGCGTAGACGCGGTCGCCGATGAAGCGGATCTTGCGGATGCTGGTGGATTCCAGCTCGCTGCCGCCGACCCGGTCGCGTGGGGAGAACTGTCCGTTCTGCGGGTGGGAGAGCACGTAGACGCCGGAGCCGGTGAAGGTGTCGGAGGCGGTGTTCGCCTCGCCGGTGGCGTACCAGAGCCGGCCGGCGGCGTCGAGCTCCAGGTCGCCGGTGGAGGCCGAGGGCAGCGACTGCGAGATCGGCGTCCACTGGCCGCCACCGGTCGAGGAGCGCCACACGCCGCCGTTGGCGCCGCCGGCGTAGACATGGCCGGCGTTGTCGGCGGCCATGCCGGTGATCCGGCCGGTGACGTCGCCCGCGCCGCCGGAGGAGTTGGAGTCGTAGTCGCGGTAGCGGGGGTCGTCGGAGTTGTAGGGCGTGGTGGTGACCGGCTTCCAATCCGGGCCGTAGTGCGGCATGGACTGCATCTGTTGCCAGGCCGCGCCGTACGCACCGGGCTGCACGACGCCCGGCGCGCTGCGGGCCGCGAAGTACTCGTTGTCGGCGGCGCTCGGGTCGTCGACCCCGCCGTCCGGATTGCCGGGCGGGCCGCTGACGGCGAAGTTCCCACTGTGTCCCGTAGTAGCGCCGGCCGCCGGTGCGGTGCTGGTCGCGTGCGGCCGGTTGTGCGGTTGCGCGGTGCCGGTGTTCGTCGCGGACGCCTGCGGGCCGGTCAGGGCCATCGCCAGGGCCGCGCACGCCGCTCCGATCGGGAGCAGCCTCGAGCGCGTGGCAGTTCGCATGCCGTGGAATCCCTACTGTCGAGGAATGGTGTGCCGTGCCAGCCCGCAGCGTGCCAGGTGATATGGCACCCGGTCAGCCGTCCCGCGGTCAAGATTCGGTAAATATGGAGTCTCGCTAGATGATTGAGTCCGATCGCTTGGCTGGTCAGTGGTCGTAGGCGATCAATGATCGCTTGCTTGCCGCGCCGGTCTTGGTGTTGTGCCAGATCGCGGCGGCCATGGCCAGCAGGCGCTGGCCGA
>NZ_JAAFYZ010000299.1 GCF_018274385.1 Catenulispora pinistramenti
GATCACGGCGGGGGCCGGGGCCGGTGTGGAAGCCGGGGCGGTGGGCGGCGGCGTAGTGGGCGCCGGCGTAGTCGGCGTGGACGAGTCCGAGGCGGTTGAAGAAGTCGAAGAATCCGAGGGGCTCGAGGAGTCCGAGGGAGTCGAGGACGGCGAAGGAGTCGAAGGGGACTGCTTCACATGCGATCCCGCGTAGCGATGCGTGGGCGAAACCGCGGTCTTCTCCGGCACGGTCGCGTAGGCGGCCGGGGCCGTCGGCAGGACGGCGGCCGGCCCGGTCGGGCTCATCGCCGCCAGGCGCGCCGAAGCCACACCGTTGTCGAAGGCGGAGACCACCGCGTCGACCGCCGCGTCGACGTCCACCTGCCGCCCCGGACGCGGCGCGATCGGGGTCGGCACACCGCCGGGGAAGATCACGCTCCCGTCGACCATCGGCTTGTCGAACCCGGCGGTCAGGTTGGTCAGCGCGGTCTTCAGCGCGTCGCGGTCGACGCTCACCCGCAACGGCACATCGCGGCCGGTGCCGGCGAGCGCCGGGATGGCGACCGTCGGATCCGTGCGGCCGGACGCCGCGGCGGCCACGGTCCCCGCGTAGTCGATGCGCAGCCCGGACTGGTTCGGCACGAGGTGGAACGTGGTCCCGTCGGCGGTCAGCTGGATCGGCGCGTTCAGCGTCGGGCCGAGCGCCGCGGAGAGCTTGGCCTCGGCGGCCGTGCGCGACATCCCGCCGATCGCGACGCCGTCGACGATCGTGCCCTTGGGTACCTGCCCCTCGAAGGCGAGGGCGGCGCCGTAGAGGGTGCCGAAGACCAGCGCGACGGACACCCCGGAGATGACGGCCAGCCGCCCGCGCCGGCGGCGGCGGCGCGGGGAGCGGTGGTGGTCCGGGTGATGGTCGGACCAGTGCCCGGTCGGCAGGACCTTGGTGTCGTCGGAGTGGTCGGCGTCGTCGATGAAGTAGTGGATCTCCTCGCCGCCGCCACCGCGGGTCGAACCAGTCGAACCAGTCGAACCGCGCGGGCCGGCCGATGCCGGTGAGGTACCGCCCGCGGTCCCGCGCGGCGGCGTGGCGACACCGGGGCTGGTACGCGGCGACGGAGCGGCACCGGGGCCGGTGCGCGGCGGCGGAACCGGCCGCGTGATCGCCGGAGCGGTACGCCGGAAGTCGGCCGCCGAGAACGCGGCGGCACCCATCGGCACCAGCGACTCCGTCGACGGGTCGTAGAACGAGGACTCGCCCGACGAGTCGTGGAAGATGCCGCCGAGATACCGCATCCCGACCGGACTGCGGCGGGCGGCGTCGTAGCCGGGGACCTGAGTCGGCACGCCGTAGCGGCCGGCGGGCGCGGGCCCGGACGACGGCGCGCTCGGGGCATACTGGCCGAGCGCCGCAGGGGGCTGCGACACCTCGGTTCCCGTCACGTCGCCACCCTGCGCGGGCACCGTGGGCGTAACAGAACCAGCCGCGGCAGCCGCTCCACTGGCGCGCTGCGCCTCCAGTTCCCGGCCGATCGCGTCGAAGTCCCCGAAGAACTGCTCGACGGTGTCCGACAGCAGATCCGCCTCGGCCCGGCTGGCCAGGTCCGGCGGCACCGACGCGGTGAGCCGCGCGGACCGCTGCACGGTCAGCACGCCGCCGAACGCGGCGCCGGGCATCGGCACGACCATCGTCGCGGTGGTCAGCGCCAGCACGTCGCCGGGCAGGGCGTTCGGCTTCGCCGGACTGACGCGGTGCAGCATCTGCGAGGCCTCGACGACCGTCTCGATCGCCGCGTCGCCGCGCAGGGTGGTCGACGGGACCGGGGGCGCGTCCGGAAGCTTGATCCGTAACAGGGCGCTGGCCTGGTCGGCCGGCACGACGCGCAGCGGGCCCTCGTTCGGTGCCCACTGCGGATCCCCGGCCTGGGGATCGGCCGGGCCGCCGCCGAAGCCGCCCGGGCCACCGGGACCACCGGGACCACCGGAACCGCCAGGGCCGCCGGAGCCGCCCGGACCGGACATCTCGGCCGCGTCGCCGGGTCCGCCGAACCGCTGCGGCGGCACCCCGGACTCGCCGGCCATCGTCGCATGGCGGCCGGAACTGCTCAGCCGGTCCTCGCCGCCCGCGGCGCCACCGGATTCGGCGAACCGTTGCTGCGCCGGGAATCCCCCCGTACTGCTCAACGCGTCGGCGCCGCCACCGAACCCGGACATGAGCCCGGTCCCGTAGTCGCCGCCGGCGCCGTATTCGAGCCCTGGCACGCGCGAAGGCGCCGTCTCGCCACCGGCCCCGGGCATCGTCCCGGTCCGGTAGTCACTACTGCGATAGTCCCCGCTGCTGTAGTCCCCGCTGCGATAGTCACCACCGGAGTCCCCCAACGGATCCGCCGACGCGGGGTCGCGGAACACCGAGGCGTCGTGGAAGCCGGACGAACCGGGACCGGTTCCGTCCGGCGGCGGCACCTCGTCGCGGAACAGCGGAGCGCCGCCGAACCCGAAGTCGGGCTGCCGGTCGGGTTCGTCGTCTGTTGGGCGTCGGGGAAACTCGTCGTTCAAAGTCGGTCGCCTCTGTCAAGGTCGGTCGCGCAGGGCCATCGGGCAGGGCCTACTAGCTGTGCCATCTAGCAGCGCGCCACCGGCCACCGAGAGTGTTGCTCCGATCACAGTACTGTGATCAGCGGTGGTCACAGGGGCGTACGGGTGACATTGCCACGGCGATGCCGCGCTGACCCGCCGGAATCCGGCAAGGCTTCACTCGATCGAGCGAGTTTGATTCCGCCTTAAGTCCGGTCCCCATATGACCGGTTTCGACGGTTTCGGTGACCGGCGGACGGTCAGCGGACGATCAGCGGACCGCCGGCGGACCCCGACGGGCGCTCAGCGCGAGCGCTTCGCGGCGCTCTTCGCGATCCGGTCGGTCAGCTGCCACTGGTACACCAGCACCGCGATCCCGAAGGCGATGACAAGGCCCCCATAAACGAAGATCTGGGCCGAGGAGGTGTTGGCCAGGATCACGTCGCCGGAACTGCCGACACCGAACATCAGCACCGCGATCACCAGCAGCCAGCCTCCGGCCGCGATCCCGACGGCCCGCGGCACCCGCAGCAGCGTCCCGGCGACCAACAGCAGCACCGTGAGCAACGCCAGCCCGATCAGCGACCCGAAGGGGAAGGCGAAGCCGGGCGAGCCGTTCCCGGTGGCCGAGGCCGGGTCCGTGGCGTCCAGCAGGCGCGGGCCCGAGCCGCCGATGCGCACCGTGTAACCCTGGATCATCGTGCCGATCAGCCCGACCACGACGCCGGCCCCGCCGAACCCGGCCAGCGCCAGCAGCTTCCCGCGCTCGGACTCCGTACCGAACCGCGCCGCCGCCAACAAGCCGACCAGGCCCACCAGGCCGGCCAGCACCACGACCACAGACACTCCGACCTCCGCCGCGCCCGAAACGTCCATCAGTCCTGCGAAACCCCGGAAGCGGCCCCGTCTGCGATCCCGAGGCCGGCGAACAGATCCTTCTCCAGCTCCGGCTCCGTGCGCCCCTCGAGGCCCTTCACCAGCTGGTAGTACTCGTGCGCCATGAAGTTCATGCCGATCGAGTTGGAGAGCGCGAAGAAGCCCTCCTCCATCGCGATCTGCGTGGGGTACGCGTGCATCGCCTCACGCTTGTTCACCGTGTACGCGCTGCCGTCGAAGCAGGTGGTCACCAGCGCGTCGTCGGTCCCGAACGGCAGGTCCTCCACCGACTCCACGGCCACGAAGTCACTGGTGTCCCCGGCTTCCTTCAACATCCGGATGCCCTCGGCCACCACCGACTTGGGCATCGCGGTCCAGTAGATCTTCGCGATCTCCCACGCCGGGCCGTGCTCCGGCGCGAAGGCCGGATCGGCCGCCAGCTCCGCGGCGCGCATCGCGACCCGGTGCGCCTGGATGTGGTCGGGGTGCCCGTAGCCGCCGTTCTCGTCATAGGTGACCAGCACCTGCGGCCGGATCTCCCGCACCACCTTCACCAGGTGCCCGGCGGCCTCGTCGACGTCGGCGTTCCAGAACGCGTGCGGCTTGTCGTTGGCCGGCGTCCCCATCATCCCGGAGTCCCGGTAACGGCCCTGGCCGCCGAGGAACCGGTGGTCGGACACGCCGAGCGCCACCATCGCGTTGACCAGTTCCACCACCCGCACCCCGGCCAGCCGGTCCTCCCGGTCGGCGGCCAGGTGCGCCAGCTCCGGCACCAGCACCTCGCCCTCCTCGCCGGCGGTGCAGGTGACCAGCGTGACGTGCGCGCCCTCGGCGGCGTAGGCGGCCATCGTGGCCCCGGTGCCGATCACCTCGTCGTCCGGATGGGCGTGGACGAGCAGCAGACGCCGGGTGGCCGTGGGGCTGGTCCGCGGCGGCTCAGCGGCCCCCGGGGACGCGGTCGTGTTCGCGGTCATAGGGCAAGGGTACGCATACCTTCCTCGCCGCTCGCGGAACAGCCCGGTAAGGGTCGAGAGCCTTAGCATGGGCAGCATGGCTGACACCCCCTCCTTCCCCCGGCATTCCGCCCGGACCCAGCGCTTCACCCTCGGCGCGCCGCGAGCCTTCAGCATCGCGCCGGACGGCACCCGGATCGCGTTCCTGCGCGGCAAGCACGGCACCGACACCGCGACCTGCCTGTGGGTGCTGGACCCCAGTACCGGGGAGGAGCGGCTGGTCGCCGATCCGGTCGCGCTGCTCGGCGGGGCGGGCGAGGAGCTGACCGACGAGGAGAAGGCGCGCCGGGAGCGGTCGCGGCAGGGGGCGGCCGGGATCGTCGGCTTCGCGGTGGACGCCGAGGCGAAGCACGCGGCGTTCACGCTGTCCGGCCGGCTGTTCGTGGCCGACCTCACAGCCGACCTCACAACCACTGACCCGGCGCGGGCGGTGCGCGAGCTGGACACCCCGGCCGGGGTCGCCGACCCGCGGCCGAACCCGACCGGCACGCACGTGGCGTACGTCGCCGCCGGCGCGCTCCGGGTGATCGGCATCGACGGCTCCGGCGACCGTGCGCTGGCCGAGCCGGAGACGGACACCGTCACCTACGGTCTGGCCGAGTTCATCGCGGCTGAGGAGATGGAACGCTTCCGCGGCTACTGGTGGGCGCCGGAGGGCGACCGGCTGTTCGCCGAGCGCGCCGACGAGGCGCCGATCCAGACCTGGCACATCTCCGACCCCGCGAACCCGGGCAAGGAGCCGGCGGCGGTGCGCTACCCGGCCGCCGGGACGAACAACGCGGCGGTCTCCGGCGTGGTGCTCGGCCTGGACGGCTCGCGCGTCGACGTGTCGTGGGAGGACTCCTCCCCCTACCTGACCACCGTCCACTGGTCCGCCGGCGGCGACCCGGTGCTCGGCCTGATGAACCGCGAGCAGACCCGCATCACCTACGCGCTGCTCGACCCGGACAGCGGCATGGTGACGCTGCACAGCGAGGAGTCCGAGCCGCGCTGGGTGGACATCTTCACCGGCGTGCCGGCCTGGGTCTCCGGGCCCGACGACGGCGACGACGACGCCTCGGCCTCGCTGGTCACCGTCGGCGCCCGCGAAGGCGCCAACCGGGTCCTGCTCGACGGCGAACCGCTGACCCCGCCGGAGCTCCAGGTGCGCTCGGTGCTGGCGGTCGGCGAGCACGGGGTGCAGTTCACCGCCAGCGCCGACGACCCGGCCGAGGTGCACGTGTTCCTGGCGTCCCGGGACGGCGTGGTACGTCAGCTCACTGAGACGTTCGGCGTCCACTCCGCGGCCTTCGGCGCGGATCTGGCCGTGATCACCTCGACCTCGTTCTCCGAGCCCGGCTCGACGGCCCGCGTGGTGCGCGTGGACGAGGACGGCGACACCAAGGACCTGTGCACGGTCCGCAACGTCGCCGAGCGCCCCGGGCTGAAGCTGAACGCGACGATGGTGCGGCTCGGCGAGCGCGCGCTGCGCGGCGTGCTGATCCTGCCGACCGGCCACGTGCCGGGTACCAAGCTGCCGGTGCTGATGGACCCCTACGGCGGTCCGCACGCGCAGCGGGCGCTGGCCGCCCACAACATGCACCTGGCCTCGCAGTGGCTGGCCGACCAGGGCTTCGCCGTGCTGGTCGTGGACGGTCGCGGCACCCCGGGCCGCGGCCCGGAATGGGACCGCGCGATCTACCGCGACTTCGCCGGCCCGGTGGTGCAGGACCAGGTGGACGCCGTGCAGGCGGCGGCCGCGCAGAACCCGGACCTGGACCTGACCCGGGTGGCGATCCGCGGCTGGTCCTTCGGCGGCTACCTGTCGGCGCTGGCCGCACTGCGCCGCCCGGACGTGTTCCACGCAGCGGTGGTCGGCGCCCCGGTCACCGACCAGCGGCTGTACGACACCTGCTACACCGAGCGCTACCTGGGGCACCCGGACACCGAGCCGGAGGTCTACCGCCGCAACTCGGTGGTGAACGGGACCGAGCCCAGCGGCTGGTCGTCACAGCAGCGTCCGCTGATGCTGATCCACGGCCTGGCCGACGACAACGTGGTGGTCGCCCACACGCTGCGGCTGTCCTCGGCGCTGCTGGCCGAGGGGCGTCCGCACGAGACGCTGTTGTTGTCGGGGGTGACGCACATGACACCGCAGGAGGTCGTCGCGGAGAACCTGATGCTGCTGCAGGTCGACTTCCTCAAGCGGGCGCTTTCCCCCGGCGAGCGCTGAAGATCTCTACGAGTTGAGATGCATGACTCAACCTATCCGGGTGACCAGGCGTCTACTGGACGCAGTCACCCGGGAAGGTTGAGACTAATGAACCGTATCTCCGTTTTGTTCGCTGCCGGAGCGCTCAGCGCCGTCGCGTTGACCGGATGCTCCAGCAGCGCTTCCAAGAGCGCCGGAAGCGGCACGTCGACGCTGGGCAGTACGAGCTCGACGGGCAGCAGCACAAGCACACCAGCCGCCACGGGCTCGTCCGGCCCGGGCGGTAGCGGCGGGACGGGGTCGGCTTCGACATCCGCTTCCAGTTCGGCCGCCGGCACTTCCACCGGCGGCACCGGCGGCACCGGCGGCCAGTCGAACGCCGCCGCACCCACCTCCGCCGCGGGCTCCGCGCACAACGGCGGCGCCTGCACCACCGCCGAGATGCCGAACGGCACCTGGCGCGGAGTCGAGGGCAGCGAGGGCGCCGGACACGTCGCCGCCGACATCGCCCTGCAGAACACCTCAGGGCACAGCTGCACGATCAGCGGCTTCCCCGGCGTCAGCCTGCTGGCATCGAACGACCACCCGCTGCCGACGAACGTCATCAAGGACGACTCGGTGTCGGTCACCACCATCACGGTCGCGCCCGGCGCATGGGTCCACTCCGAGGTCCGCTACTCCGCGGACATCCCCGGACCCGGCGAGCCTGAGAGCGGGCAGTGCGAACCGACCACCGTGCACGCGCTCGCGCAGCTGCCCGGGGACTCCGCCTGGGCGCACATCACGCTCGACAATCCGACTCCGGTTTGTGAGAAGGGCGAGGTGGAGGCGAAGCCGTTTGTGGGTGGGAAGTCGAGTCCGGCCGGCGGGTGAGCCTGCGGCGGGGCCAACGGCATTCGAGCAAGGTCGAAAGCTGACACATCAGCACCCGCACAAACCAAGGCGGCCGCCGCGGGAACCCTCCCGCGGCGGCCGCCGTCTTCAGTCTGTCGGCTACCTCAGCCCTTGCCCTTAGCCGCGCTGCCCCGCGAGCGCCCGCGGACCTGCTGGCTCAGCTCCACCTTGCGGATCCGCACCGTGTCGGGGGTGACCTCCACCGCCTCGTCCTCGCGGATGAACTCCAGGGCCTGCTCCAGTGAGAGCTGGCGGGGCGGGATCAGGGTTTCGGTGACGTCCGAGGTGGAGGAGCGCATGTTCGTGAGCTTCTTCTCCTTGGTGATGTTCACGTCCATGTCGTCCGAGCGGGAGTTCTCGCCGACGATCATGCCCTCGTAGACCTCGGTGGTGGGCTGCACGAACATCGTGCCGCGCTCCTGGAGGTTCATCATCGCGAAGGGGGTCGCCGAGCCCGCGCGGTCGGCCACCAGGGAGCCGGAGGTGCGGGTGCGCAGTTCGCCGTACCAGGGCTCGTAGCCCTCGAACACGGCGTGGGCGATGCCGGTGCCGCGGGTCAGGGTCAGGAACTCGGTGCGGAAGCCGATCAGGCCGCGGGAGGGGACCACGAACTCCATGCGGACCCAGCCGGTGCCGTGGTTCGTCATGGTCTCCATGCGGCCCTTGCGGTTGCCCTGGATCAGCTGGGTCACCGCGCCCAGGAACTCCTCGGGGGCGTCGATGGTCAGGCGCTCCACCGGCTCGTGCAGCTTGCCGTCGATGGTCTTGGTGACCACCTGGGGCTTGCCGATGGTGAGCTCGAAGCCCTCCCGGCGCATGGTCTCCACCAGGATGGCCAGTGCCAGCTCGCCGCGGCCCTGGACCTCCCAGGCATCGGGGCGCTCGGTGGGCAGGACCCGCAGCGAGACGTTGCCGACCAGTTCGCGCTCCAGGCGGTCCTTCACCAGGCGGGCGGTGACCTTGGTGCCCTTGGTCGGGCCGCGGCCCACCAGCGGGCCGGTGTTGGTGCCGACGGTCATCGAGATCGCCGGCTCGTCGACGGTGATCAGCGGCAGCGGGCGGGGGTCCTCCGGGTCGGCCAGGGTGTCGCCGATCATGATCTCCGGGATGCCGGCGATGGCGATGATGTCGCCGGGGCCGGCCTTCTCGGCCGGCTTGCGCTCCAGCGCCTCGGTCATCAGCAGCTCGGTGATCTTCACCCGCTCGACGGTGCCGTCGTGCCGGCACCAGGCCACCTGCTGGCCCTTGCGGATCTCGCCCTGGTGCACCCGGCACAGCGCGATGCGGCCCAGGAAGTTGGAGGCGTCCAGGTTGGTGACGTGCGCCTGCAGCGGCGCGCCCTCGGTGTAGGACGGGGCCGGGATGGTCTCCAGGATGGTCTTGAACAGCGGCAGCAGGTTGTCCGAGTCCAGGTCACCGCCCTGGCCGTTGCCGGAGGAGCCGGGCACCGGCTTGGTCAGCGTGGCCTTGCCGTCGCGGGCGATGGCGTAGACGATCGGGAACTCGATCTGCTCCTCGGTGGCGTCCAGGTCCATGAACAGCTCGTAGGTCTCGTCGATGACCTCGTCGACCCGGGAGTCCGGCCGGTCCACCTTGTTGATCAGCAGGATCACCGGCATCTTCGCGGCCAGCGCCTTGCGCAGCACGAAGCGGGTCTGCGGCAGCGGCCCCTCGGAGGCGTCCACCAGCAGCACCACGCCGTCCACCATGGACAGCCCGCGCTCCACCTCGCCGCCGAAGTCGGCGTGCCCGGGGGTGTCGATGATGTTGATCACCACGTCCTCGCCCTCGGGACCGCGGTAGTGCACCGCGGTGTTCTTGGCGAGGATGGTGATGCCCTTCTCGCGCTCCAGGTCGTTGGAGTCCATGGCGCGCTCGTCGACGTGCTGGTGTTCGCCGAACGCGCCGGACTGCCACAGCATCGCGTCGACCAGCGTCGTCTTCCCGTGGTCGACGTGCGCGACGATCGCCACGTTCCTGATGTTGTCGCGTGTGGGCATGCCTGAGCGCTCCTTGGCAGAAGGGGATACCTACCCATCGTACGGGGTCGGGAATCCTCCCGCTTACCGTCAGTGCCCGGGCGTCCGGCGTGAGGGTAAACTCCGAGCCCGCGCACCGCCGGTCATGTGGTGACCGTCACACGCTCAGCCCTTGGCCAGGACCATGGTCAGCAGCGAGCCGGCCGAGGTCACCACACCCCCGCTGACCGCGATCCACACCGGGTCCGCCGCCGCTGCGGGCCTGGTCGCCGCGTAGTGCCACCGGGTCCGTCCGGTCGCCAGGTCCACGGCCCACCAACCGCCCTTCTGGTCGCAGACGTAGACGTTGCCGTCCGCGATCTGCGGTGCGCCGCCGTCGGAGGACGTGACGAAGGACTCGGTGCCCTGCGACTGCCACAGCACCTTGCCGGTCTCCGCCTCCACGCTGTAGACGCCGCGGCGCGACAGGGCGATGACGGCGGAGGAGTCGGGCGAGCGCGTGACCAGCGAGACCGTGCCGGCGTCCCCGGCCGGCTCGGGCAGCTTCGAGGTCCACGCGTCCTGCCCGGTGGCCGTGTTCCCGGCCGCCAGGACGTCGCCGTCCGGCGTGCTGCTGAGCAGGATGTACCGGTCGCCGGCGAACACGGCCTTGTTCAGCGACACCTGGCTGTAGTCGACCGATGTCCCCAGTTGGTGCGCCCACGCCTGGTCGCCGGTGTCGACGTCCAGGACCGCGGCGGTCACCGGGGTGGCCGGGTCCGGCGATCCGACGGCGAGGACCTGCCTGCCGTCGGCGGGCACCGTGAGCGTGGCGTACTGCGCGCCGGCCTTGTTCCACAAGCTGCTGCCGCTGGCGACGTCCAGCGCCCACACCACCGGCGTGCTCCCGGCCGTTCCGACCACGAACACCTTGCCGCCCAACACCCCGGCGACCCGCACGCCCTGCAGCGGACTCGGGTCCGGGGGCAGCGGCGTGGTCCAGCGCGGGGAGCCGGTCATGAGGTCCAGCGCCCACACGGCGACCTGGCCCGGCGCACCACCGGCGAACAAGGCGACCAGGTAGACGACCCCGGAGTCGACCACCCCGTTGCCGGAGCCCGCGATCCCGCCGGCGGGCAACGGACCCCACTTGGTGGACCCCCCGTAGTCGAAGCCTGTGACCTCGGAGTCGGTGGCCACGACGAGCATCCCGTCGGCGGCCGCCAGCGACGTGACCAGCCCGGGGATGTTCAGCGTCCAGAAACTGCCCGCCGAGGGGCCCTGCAACTTGCCGAGCGCCCCGGTCGGCGGCGGCAGCGCACCACCGGGCGGCAGCGAACGCCGCCCGGGAGTCGGCGGCGCCGTGGCGCCGGCCGCGGAGGTCGGGACCGTGGACGGCGCCCCGCCGACGACCGGCTCGGAATTGACCGTGGGCGTGGTCCCCGAG
>NZ_JAAFYZ010000003.1 GCF_018274385.1 Catenulispora pinistramenti
CGCCTAAGCCACCCCCCACACCTGATCGCCCGCACCCGAGCAATCCTCAATATCCACCTGCGTCCCGGAACCACCACCCCCCGGATCGGTCAGGCACCGTCCAGACTGCGGGTTCAGCAACTCCCCGTTGGGCTGCGGCTCCCACAACTGCGCGCCGGTCTGGTTGCAGCGGTACAGATCCACCAGCGTGCCGTTCGCGGTGCCGCCGAGGGTGATGTCCAGGCACTTGCCGAAGGCCCGGAGGGTCTTGTCGCTCAGGTTCCACTGCTGCGCGAAGCTGGTGTTGCAGGTGTAGGCCTGTACCGGGTTGTCGTCGGCGGAGTTGGAGAGGCGGTCGTCCAGGCAGAGTCCGTTGACGCCGGTTGTGGGGCCCACCGGAGCGCGGAGCGTCCAGGTCTGGTCGGCGCCGCCGCTGCAGTCCTCGATGTCGAGCTGTGTTCCGGAGCCGCCGTTCGCCGGGTCCGTCAGGCAGCGGCCGGATTGGGGGTTCAGTAGCTCCCCGTTGCTCTGCACCTGCCAGCTCTGTGCCCCGGTGTTGTCGCAGTCATACAGCTGCACCGGCGTCCCGTTGCCGGTCTGCCCGCCCTGCACGTCCAGGCAGCGGCCCATCGCCCGCATAGTCCCGTCGGGGGACGCGGTCCAGGTCTGCGCGCCGGTGCCGTTGCACGCGTAGGCCTGAATCGGGTCTTGCGATTGCCCGGCCCCGCCCCGGTCGTCGGTGCACCACCCGGCCGAGCCGAGCCGGATCTGCTGCCCGGGCGGCCCGATCACCAGCTCGCTGACCTGCGCGGTGGCGGACGGATCGGCCTGGTAGCGGAGGTAGCGCCAAGAGCCGGTCGGGAACGCGGCCGTGCTGGTCGAATCCGGGATCGCCGCCTGCACCGCCAGCGTGGTCCACGCGGACCCGTCGTTGGAACCCTCGATGCTGTAAGCGGTCGTGGCCCCGTCCGACTGCACCTGCACCTGGTCCATCGCAGTGCTCGTACCCAGATCCACCGTCAGGTTCGCGCCGGCGGCGGTGGCGTGCCAAGCGGTGGCCGGGCTTCCGTCGACGGCGGCCTCAGCGGGGTAGCTGGGGTCCTGGCTGGAAGCGGTGGCCGGCTTGCAGGCAGCCGCGTTCGACGATGCGGTCGGTGTCCGCGTGGCCACCGTCGCTGGCGATCCGGGGCTCACCGTCTGTGTGGCACCGCCGGCGACGCTGACCGGAAGCGCGGGCCCGGCTGTGACCGTGATGGTGGTGCCGCTGGGCCGGATTGACAGCGAGTAGGTGGTCCCGTGCCACTGCAACCCGGTCAGGTCCAACCCCGGCAGCTGCGGCGGCAGTGAAGGATCGAGCTGCACCGCATCGGCGTTCCACCGCAACCCGGTGAATCCGTACTCGAACTCCTGCAGGAAGCCACCGGCGGCGGTGTCGAACGTGAACGCGCCGCCGCCGCGCGTCTCATGGAACTGATCGAACGGCGCACCCATGAACGGATCAACACTGCGCTTGAGATATGTGTAAGAGTCGCACCGACTCCCAGCCAGCGCGGAGGCGTCGATGGACGCGACCGAGTCCGTCATCGACGGCCCGTTGATGTCGGTGACCGAGGTGTAGTAGTCGAGGTCGTTCTCCGCGACCTGGGACGACATCGGCTGAGCCCACGGGTACTGCAACATCGTGACGTCGGCCTGCTTGATGCCCTGTCCCGTCGGATACCCGTCGTACTCCAGATACCGGTTGTCGGCGGAGTCGAACGGGACCTCCAACCCGCCGGCCACCGTCGCCCACTTCGGATCCGCCGAGTTCCCCGTGATCTGCGCCGCCTGCGTGGCGATCCGCAACACGGTCTGCGCCGCGACATCGGTATAGGCGCTGTCATTGACCCCGTCGTGGTACTCGTCCGGCGGCATGACGTCGAGAATCCGGTAGCTGCCGGCCGCATTCGGGTCCGGCACAGCCCGCGAAGCCCAGAACGTCGCGATGTCCCGCAACACCGGCCATGCCTTGCCGCTCAGCCAAGCCGTGTCTCCGCTGGCCAAGTAATACTGCCACTGAGCGAGCGCGACATCGGAGCTGATGTGCAGCTCATCGCAATACGCGCCGAGACCGGTATACGTGTCCTTACCTGTGAGCGCGCTCTCCCACGGATACCGCGCCCCACTCACCGACTGGCCGGAAGGCGCACAAGTAGAGCTGTTCTGATCCGCCTGGCCCAGCAACGCCTGTCGATAGCCGTCGGCGGCCTCGGAGATATCAGGATGCTGTGCCAGCAAGGCCGGGTTCATCCAGGTGTCCATGTCCCAGAACACATGGCCGTTGTAGCCGTCGGACGACAACCCGCCGGGCGGCATGCTCCACGGCACATCGGCCCGCGAGCTCTCCAGCAGATAGAACATGCTGGCCCGCACCTCGCCGGTGAGCGTGTCATCGCCCGGCACGGCGATGTCCGCGTTCCACAACCGCGACCAAGCCTGGTCGTTGCGCGTCGTCACGGTCTTCGCCCCGGCGTTCGCCGCCGCCGTCGCCTGGCTGAGCGCGACCGGCTGCGGATCGACGGCCGGGGCATCCGGACCGCCGTCGTTCGTCGCCGCGACGCCGACGAACTTGGTCGCGGTGTACGTCGTCCCGGCGGCCACAGCCATCGTCGCGCTCTGCGCGGCCGGCGCGCCGGCGGTGGGGCTCGTGGCGGTCGGCGAAGAAGACCCACCTGTCCGCAGCACCGACGCGAGAGCAGCGGTCACCCCGGTCCCATCGGCGACGTCAGTCTCGGTCAGGGTCCCGTTGGCCCCGTCGACCGTCGCCGCGGACGTCCCGGAGTTGACGACCCCGCGCCCGTCCAGCGCGTCGACGACGGTCGCCGATCCGGACCAGTGCGGCGTGAAGGCCATCGTCACCATGCCGACATGCGCGTCGCTCTGATCGGAGTTCACCGTGTAGGTGAAGTCCGTCGTCCGCCCCGAAGGCGCGGTCCAGGTGAACGACGTCGTGAGCGTCCCGGTGCTCATGTCGAGCGTCTGCTTGTAGCCGGACTCGGTCCCGGCCTGTGCCTGGGCGACCGTGGTCGGGGCCGTGGCGCCGGCCGGGTAGAGCGCGACGGTGTCCAGGTTGACCTGGCCGGAATCGTTTGCGCCGACCGAGACGGAGACGCTGTCGGTGCCGCCGTTGAGCGTCGCCGGAAGAGTCAGGGTGTTCCAGGAGTCCCAGTTGCCGGTCGGCGGCAGCGATACCTGCTGCGGGGCGGCGCCGTCGACGCTGAACGACACGGTCTCGTTGCCGGCGTTGCCGTTGGCATACCGGATCGCGACCGTGGCCGGACCCGCCTGCGTGCCCGCGACCGGCACCGTGACCGTCGATCCGACCTCGGGGGAGCTGTAGCCCAGGCCCGCCACGAACAGCCCGCCGGCCGAGCCGTTGTGGTCGTGCGCGGGTGTGGCGCCGCCGGACAGCCGGCCGGCAGCGGCTTCGCAGAGCTCGTCGAAGCCGCACGTCGGCAGGTTCCCGAAGCTGTCGCCGCTGCCGTCGGTCAGCCCGAGGGTGGTCCAGGCGGGAAGGCTGGCCCGGATCTCAGACCACGAAGTCTCGGCGGGCGGGTTGGAGTAGAACCCGGCCAGCTCGCTCTCGGTGGGGATCGGGTTCATGCTGAACCCCGTGCCCTCGGCGGGTACCCGCGCGGCGAGATAGCCGTTGCCGATGAAGGTCGGTGCGTAGTTCGTCGTGGGATCCGTGGTCGACAGCGTCCACGGCCCGCCGAGCGCCGGTCTCGTCCGGGCCGTAGCTGTCGCTCCCGCTTCCGATCGCGCCCGCGACCCCGCAACCGTGCCCGCCCGGGCCGTGCTTCCCGCTGCCATCGGAGCTGCGGCGGCGACCAGCGCCAGAGACGCCGTCGCCGCCCAGACCCGAACCTGTACTCGCCGTTGCCGTCGCATCCCGGGCTCCGTTTGCTTTGGTTTGGAGCTGTTCGACTCTGTTCGGTCTGGTTCTACTGCCGAACTCGGAGTCCGTCAATGCCACGACATACATGCCTTATAAGTGCTCTGATCAAAAAGGGATCAAGAAGGCAGCGTCCACTGCTGGTTCGCCGCGTCCGTACAGTCCCAGATCTGCAATCGGGTCCCGTTGGCCGAACTCGGTCCGGTGGCATCAAGGCAGCGCCCTGAGTTCGCGTTCACCAACTCCCCGTTGGACTGGTGCTGCCATTGCTGCGCGGCTGTGCCGTTACAGTCGTAGAGCTGAACTTGCGTCCCGTTCGTGGTCCCGGCCCCGGTGACGTCCATGCACTTCCCGAGCGCCTGAAGCGTCCCGCCGGCGGCGACCGTCCACTGCTGGGCGCTGCTCCCGTTGCAGTCGTAGAGCTGCACCGCGGTGCCGTTCGCCGAACTCCCGCCGGCGTTGTCGACGCACTTGCCGCCGTAGCCGGTGAACTGCCCGGTCGGCGCGCCGCCGCCCCCGCCGTTGCTCTGCGTCCCGTTCCAGACGAACGTCGCAGAGGTCTGAGCCGGCAGCGAGTAGCTGAAGGTCTCGTTGCCCCAGTTGACGGTCAGCGTCTGGGTGCTGCCCGACTCGTTGTACGCGACCAGCGCCTTGGAGCCGTCCGGGTTGATCCACGCGACGTTCGGGACGCTGGTGTCGGCCGTGGAGTCGATGCGGTAGGCACCGGGCTTCACGAACTTGGTCAGCTGGCCCATGTCGTAGTACTCGATGTTGTAGTCGACCTGGCCGGACTGCGAGTCGCCGTTGTGCACGGTGACCAGCCCGGTGCAGGTGCCGCAGCCGCCGTTGTGCGGGCCCATGTTCTGGTCCACCGCCAGCGACCACTTCACCACCGACTTACCCCAGTTCCGGGTGTAGTCGATGATGTTGTTCATGTCCTCCTGCTGCTGGTTGGCGATCCAGGTGCCGCCGGAGTGCTCGGTATCGTAGGAGTCCACGTCCGGGTACTGGTTGTGGATGTCGGTCTGGGTGCTGACGTCGCCTTCGTAGCCGTGCCAGGCGATGCCGCCGAAGTTCGGGTCGTTGCGCACGGTGGCGTCGTCGACCGTCGGGGCGCCGTAGGAGGCGTAGGAGTCGGGGTTCCAGTCCAGCGCCAGCACCTTCGTCGACAGGCCCGCGGCGTGGAAGGCCGGCAGCAGGTCGTTGACGGTGAAGTAGTCGAGCCCTGATCCGTTCCACTGCATCGACGGGTAGCCCGAGCAGCAGGTCGGCTCGTTCTGCACCGAGACGAAGTCGATCGGCACGCCCTGGGCCTGGTAGGCCTGGATGTACTTCACGAAGTACTGCGCATAGGCGGCGTAGTACTGCGACTGGAGCCAGCCCTGGCTGTAGGCGCCGCTGTCCTTCATCCACGGCGGCGCGGTCCACGGCGTCCCCATGACCTTCAGCCCGGGGTTGAGCTGCTGCGCCTGCTTGGTCAGCGGCAGCACGTCGACCAGGTCGTGGGCGATCGAGAAGTTCGCCAGCGACGGGTCGGTCTGCCCCGACGGCATGTCGTCGTAGGTGTAGTTGTAGCGGGCCAGGTCCGAGGCGCCCATCGGGTTGCGCAGGAAGTCCAGCCCGATGCCGGCGGTCGGGCTGAACAGGTTGTTCATCAGGGTATTGCGGGTGCTGGCGCTGAGCGCCCCGCTGCTGTTGATCAGCCAGGCGGCGGTGTCCGTGAAGGACGCCCCAGCCCCGGTGAACTGCTGGTACTTGGTGTTCTCGTCGACCGTCACGACCTGCCCGGAACTTCCGGACCCGGCGCTGAACGAGATCGGGGCCTGCTGCGCCAGCCCCTGGGTGACGTTTCGGCCGCCGGAGTCGTTCGTGGTGGTCAGCCAGACGTTGACCGGCTCGTTCGCGGCGTGCGCGGGAACGTCGGCGATCGCGACTCCGGACGCGACGAGCGCGGTCGCCGACACCGCGCGTATCAGGAGCCGGATACGACGTCTTGCGGTGGAGCTTGCGGACGTTTTGGGCATGGGGGTACCGCCTGAGGACTACGTGGGGGTGTGTGGGGGGGTGTCGGGGCTTGATCGCCATCAGCCCTTTTGTTCACTTCTTATTCCAAGACGTGATTGAACTCTCACCACCGACGGGCGTCAAGGGTGGCAGAATCCGGCCCGTGACCACCCGCACCCAGAAAACGACCCGCGACCTGCGCTGGCACAACCGCGCCGACCTGTTGACGCGGCTGTATCTGGGGGAGTGCACCAATCGCAATGATCTGGCAAGCACCTCAGGGCTGAGCGCGGCGACCATCAGCAACGTGGTCTCCGACCTGATCGCCGACGGTCTGGTCGGCGAGAACGGGTCGCAGAGTTCGGCCGGCGGCCGGCCGCGCTCGCTGCTGCGGGTCCTGCCCGACTTCGGGTACGTGGTCGGCGTCGACATCGCCGAGACCGCGATCCGGGTGGGCCTGTTCGACTGGACCTTGGAGCCGATCGCCGAAGAGGTGCGGTCGGTGGCTACCGCGCAGGTTCCGCCGCAGAAGGTGGCCGACCAGATCCTGTCGGAGATAGCCGCGGTCACGGCCCGAGTCGGGATCACCCCGGCCGGCCTGCTCGGCGTCGGCGTCGGCGTCCCGGGCGCCGGCGGCGCGGTGATCCACGCCCCCACGCTCGGCTGGTCCGCGGTCCCGCTGGCCGGTCTGCTCCGCGACGGCCTCGGTTTCGCCCCCGAGGTGGACAACGGCGCCATGGCCTTGGGCCAGGCCGAGGTCTGGCGCGGAGCCGCGCGCGGTTCCGAACGTGCCGTGACCCTGCTCCTCGGGATCGGTGCGGGCGGCGCTCTGTCGATGGCGGCCGGTCCCGGCGGCCGGGCCCGCAGCTTCACTCTGGAGTGGGGGCACACGGTCGTCGACCTCGACGGGCCCACCTGCCGCTGCGGAGCGCGCGGTTGTCTGGAGACGTACATCGGCGCGGAGGCGATCCTCGCGCGCTATGCGGCGACTCGCGGCAGCACGCCTTTCGCCACCGAAGGCGTGGTGGAGCAGCTGACCGAACTGGTCGACCGGGCCGTCCAGCACCGCGAACCCGCGGCCCGCACCGTCCTGGACACCACGGCCGGCTACCTCGGTGCCGGAATCAGCAACCTGATCAACCTGGTCGCCCCGGACCGGGTGATCATCTCCGGCTGGGCCGGGGCGCTGCTGTGTCAGGCGCTGCTCCCGGCCATCCGCCTCATCGCGCGCCGGCACGCCCTGCCGTACCTGTTCGAGCTCGCGCGCATCGAGCCGGGCGAACTCGGCCACACCTCGGGGACCCTCGGCGCGGCGACGCTTCCGGTCGCGCGGCTGTTGGCCGACGGCGGGCGGCGCGGGCCGGGCTGAACAGACACAGGCCAGGCTGGACAAAAGCAGGCCGAGCTGAACCAACGCGGGCAGGGCTGAACAAGCGCGGGCCAAGCTGAACAGCCCGCGGGCCGCGGCGAACAGCCGCGGGCAATTACCGCGCCGGCCCGGCGCGCCGAAGGTGTCGCCGAACTCCGAGGCAGTAGCTTCTGCGTAGTTGATCATGACTACCGAATCGGAGACCGCACCATGAGATCCGCCATCCTCGGCACCGTGCTGACCGTCGCCGCGGGACTCGCCGTCACCGCGCCGCCGCGGGCCGAAGCCGCCGTGCTGGTCGCCAGCTGCACCGCGACGTTGAGCGGGAGCTGGAGCGCACCGCTGGACCCGGGCAGCACCAACGCCGCGCAGCCCGAGACGCTCCAGCAGAGCGGGCCGGTCGGGTGTTTCGACGACGGCGGCGCCCCGCTGGTCGGCGGCACCATGACCCGGACCACGGTGCTCCCGGCCGCGCAGTGCACCGGCATCGCCTACAGCGACCCCTCCACGACCTTCATCACCTGGTCGGACGGCACCGTCTCCACCCTGTCGCTCGGCCAGGCCGCCGTGGTCACCGTCCTGGGCAACGCCTCGACCAACGGCTCCGGCTCGATGGCCCCCGCCAGCGCCAAGTTCGGCGGCGACGCGATCGACGGCGCGGTCATGACCACCGGTCCCGGCTGCGGCACGGCGTCCGGCCAGACCAACGTCACCTCGACCGTGGTGTTCACCCTCGCGCGCTGAGCACCGCGCGGGACCGGCTCACGCCCGCGCGATCTGCGCGCGGGCGTAGGCCGCCCGGACCGCCGTCGTCAGCGTCTCGATGTCATAGGCGCCATGGTGCCGCCGGCCGTTGATGAAGAACGACGGCGTCCCCGACACCCCGCTCAGATCGGCCGAATCCGCGTCCTCGGCGATCCGCGCGGCGAAGACGTGCTGGCGCAGTTCGGAGGCGAACCGCTCGACGTCCAGCCCGAGCTCGCTCGCGTACCGCCGCAGGTCGACCGGCGTCAGCGCGTCCTGACGGTCCAGCAGCAGGTCGTGCATCGGCCAGAAAGCACCCTGCTTCGCCGCCGCCTCGGACGCCTCGGCGGCGATCTCGGCCCGGGGGTGCACGTCGCTGAGCGGCAGGTGCCGCCACACGTAGCGCACGTCCCCGAACGCCGCCAACAGCTCCCGCACCACCGGCTCGGCCTGCCCGCAGTAGGGGCACTCGAAGTCCCCGTACTCGACGATCGTCACCAGCGAGTCGGCCGGCCCCCGGATATGGTCGCGGTGCTTGTCGACCGGGACCGCCAGGTCGATGATCGACTCCGAGGTCCCCAGCAGTGCCCGCTGCCGCAGCGGCTTGGGCAGCAGGGCCGTGATCCGGAAGACCGCCCATGCCCCCGCCGAGGCCACCAGCGCCGCGGAGAGCACCCCGAGCTTGGCCTGCTCCAGCTGCACGCCGTGGAAGGCGAGCGTCGCGATCAGCAGCGACACCGTGAACCCGATCCCGGCGGCGGCCCCGGCCCCGGCGGCCCCGGCCCAGCCGACCGGCAGCCGCACCCGGCCCCGGCTCACCCGGGTGAGCACCCACGCCGCGCCGACCGTCCCGACCGGCTTGCCGACCACGTAGGCGATCAGGATGCCCAGGGTGATCCGGGAGGTGTAGGCGTGGGCCAGGAACCCCGCGTCGATCGGGATGCCGACGTTGGCCAGCGCGAACAGCGGAACGATCGCGTAGCTGGTCCACGGGTGGTACCAGCTCTGCAGTCGCTCGTTCGGCGAGATCGCCGCCGACACCCCCAGCCGCGCGCTCTGCGCCAGCTCGGCCGTCGGCTGCTCGCGGAAGCTCCGGAACAGCTCGCTGGCCTGCTGCAGATCGTCGCGCGCGGCCGGATAGGCGAAGGTCAGCAGCCCGATCGCCAGGCCGACCGACACCGGGTCCACCCCGGACTTGAAGAACGCGACCCAGGCCGCGAGCCCGATCACGAAGTACGGCGGGCCGTATCGCACCCCGCGCTGCCGCAGCACCAGGACCACGCCGAGCAGTGCCAGCCCGACCAGCAGCGCCGCCACCCGGATGTGCTCGCTGTAGAAGAACGCGATGACCAGGATGCCGACCAGGTCGTCGACGACTGACACGGTCAGCAGGTACGTCCGCACCCGCAGCGGCAGCCCCCGGCCGACCAGCGCGAGCACGCCGAGCGCGAACGCGGTGTCGGTGCTCATCGCCGCGCCCCAGCCGTGCGAGGAGGGGTGCCCGGCGTTGATCGCCAGGAAGATCGCCACCGGCAGTACCGCCCCGGCGACCCCGGCCGCCAGCGGCAGCGCGAGCTGGCTGCGCCGGCGCAGCTCGCCCATGTCGAACTCGCGGCGCGCCTCGAGCCCCACGACCAGGAAGAAGAAGGTCATCAGGCCGGAGTTGACCCAGCCGCGCAGATCCTGGGCCACGCCGGTGTGTCCGATCGTGACCGAGGCCTGCGTCGCCCACACCGAGTCGTAGTTCGCCGTGGAGACGTTCGCCCAGATCAGTGCCGCGACCGTGGCCGCCAGGAGCAGCGCGGAGCTGCCGGTCTCGGTCCGCAGGAACTTCCGGCGCGGCGTGTCGCCGTCGGCCGCCGTCGTCGTTCCGGCCTCGGCGGAAGCCGGTGATCGGGAGAGGGCCATACCGGGATTCTGCCGAGTCGGCGCGCCGGACGCGCGGTGTGGTCGGCATCAGAGACCGGCAGCGGCCCCGATCGGCGATCGGCGGCGGCCCCGATCGTCAACCACGGTTGACAGGAGCCCGGGCGTCAACTTACATTGACTTTTATGACCGAGGCAACAGATCTGGCGGCGGCCGCCGCCGGCGCCGAGCCGCGCGAAGGACTCCGCGCGGTCGCGGCGCTGGGCCGGCTGCTGGAAACCCTGGAGACCCTCCAGGTCAACCACGCCCGGGCCAAAGGCTGGTCGTGGCAGGAGATCGCCGACGAGCTCGGCGTCAGCAAACAGGCTGTCCACAAGAAGCACGCGGGGCGGGCGCGGAGCGTGTCCGTCCCGGCGTCCGGACGGGAGATGTGATGTTCGAACGGTTCACCGGCGAAGCCCGCCAGACGGTGGTGGTCGCCCAGGATTCGGCCCGGTTGCTGGGGCATCCGCGCATCGGGACCGAGCACCTGCTGCTCGGACTGCTCCGCGGAACCGACCACGCCGGGGCCCGCGCGCTCGCCGAGGCCGGGATCACCCGCGACGGGGTCCTGGCCACCATCGGGCGGCTGGAGCAGGCCGGGCCGGAGTCCGAGCGCGACCTGGCCGAGAAGGACGCGGCGGCGCTGCGGACCATCGG
Organism: Catenulispora pinistramenti; assembly: GCF_018274385.1. Lineage (GTDB taxonomy): Bacteria > Actinomycetota > Actinomycetes > Streptomycetales > Catenulisporaceae > Catenulispora > Catenulispora pinistramenti. The sequence continues at coordinate 10,597 of NZ_JAAFYZ010000003.1, forward strand.
TATCGACATCGACGCGGTGCGGGCCGCCCTGGAGGAGTCGTTCGGACCCGGCGCGCTCGACAACGGGCCCGCGCACGGCGCCGGCGGCCAGGGGCCGTGGTGGCGCCGCCGCACCCGGAACGAACCGCCGACCAGCGCTCCGCGCGGCCACATCCCCTTCACCCCCCGGGCCAAGAAGGCGCTGGAGCTCTCGCTGCGCGAAGCCCTGGCCCTCAAGCACGGCTACATCGGCACCGAGCACGTGCTGCTCGGGCTCATCCGGGAAGACGGCACGGCCGTCCGGATCCTGCGCGAGGAGGGCGTGGAACCGGGGCGGTTGCGGAGTCTGGTGCTCGCCGAGCTCCAGCAGGCGGGCTGACGCCCCGACGCCCCGACGACACCACGACGTCCACCAGGCGCGACCGCGGCGCGCCTCAGGACGACCGGGCCTGCTTCACCAGGGTCTTGCCGAAGTCCCACATCATCCCGGTGCCCTTGTGCGCGTCCTCCATGACGTCCGCGAAGGCCGCCAGGAACTCCTCGACCTCGCGCTCGCCGATGGTCAGCGGCGGCAGCAGCTTCACCACCTCCAGATAGTCGCCCGAGACCTGGGTCAGGATGCGGTGACGCCGGTAGAGCGCCATCACGATCATCTGCGAGAACAGGCCCTTGCGCGCCGCCTGGAGCATCGACCACCCGGCCTTGAGCCGCAGCGAGGAAGCCTTCCCGAACTCGATGCCGATCATCAGCCCGCGGCCCCGCACGTCCGCGAGCATCTCGTACTGTCCGGCCATCTCCTTCAGCCCGGTGAGCAGCTGGTCGCCGGTCCGAGCGGCGTTCGCGGTGAGGTCTTCGTCGTCCAGCACGGACAACGTGGCCAGCGCCGCGGTCATGGCCATCGCCATGGAACCGAAGGTGGAGTCGTGGACCAGGACCCGGTCCATCGAGGAGTAGACCTTCTGGAAGATCCACTCCTTGCCGAGCGTCGCCCCGACCGGCACGAACCCGCCGGACAGCGTCTTCGCCACGGTCACCAGGTCCGGCTCCAGCCCCTCGGCCTGGTAGGCGAAGAAGTCCCCGGTGCGGCCCAGACCGGTCTGCACCTCGTCGCAGATCAGCAGGGCCTTGTGCTTACGCAGCAGCTCCTGCGCTTCCCGCAGGTAACCGTCCGGCGGCAGGAACACGCCCTTGCCCTGGATCGGCTCGACGATGAACGCCGCCACGTCGCCCTTGCGCAGTTCGGCCGCCAACGCCCCGAGATCCCCGAACGCCACCGAACCGCCGGGCAGCAGCGGCCCGAACCCGGCCCGGAACTCCTGCGCCCCGTTCACCGACAACGACCCGGCCGTCAGCCCGTGGAACGCGTGGTCGGCGTAGAGAACCCGCGGTTTGCCGGTCGCGCACCGCGCGAACTTCAGCGCCGTCTCGACCGCCTCGGTCCCGCTGTTGGCGAAGTACGCCCGCTCCATTCCCGGCGCCTTGCCCACCAGCCGCTCGGCCAGCAGCCCGGCCAGCAGCGCGCAGTCGAACTGCACCAGATCGGCGACCTGCGCGTCCAGGTACTGGTGCAGGGCCTGCCGGACCACCGGGTGGTTGCGGCCCAGGCCGAACACCCCGAAGCCGCTGAGGAAGTCCAGGTACCGCTGCCCGTCCGCGCCCACCAGGAACGCACCCTCGGCCTGCTCGTAGACCGTGTCGAAGCCGATGGTCCGCAGTATCCGGGCCAACTGCGGGTTGCCGTACCTGGCGTGCAGGCCGTATCCCTCGCCTCGGCGCGCGGCGAGTAGTTCGGCGAGGTCGAATCCCATGTCACGAGTCTCGCGCACGGAAGTCCCGTAGGCGACCTTTGACACGATTTACGCCTCGGCCGACCCGGCCGCACCGCGTGGTTGTTCGAGTCGGGCCGGGCCCGCGGGCGCGGCGAAGGGCGGCGGATCGCCCAGAGATCCGCCGCCCTCCGTTACCTGCTCAGTGCTGCTGTCAGCTCACGTTCAGACCGGTGTCGTCGACGACGAACGAGGTCTGCAGCGAGGCGTCCTCGGTCCCGGTGAACTTCAGGGTGACGGTCTGGCCGATGTAGCTGGCCAGGCTGAAGGAGTGCTGGCTGTAGCCGCTGTTGTGGTTGAGGTTGCTGTAGGTGGCCAGGGTGCCCAGCACGGTGCCGGAGGCGTTCAGGACCTGGACGTTCAGCTTGTCGTAGGCCGTGGTGGTGGTGGTCTCGTCGGTGTCGATGTGCAGCCAGAAGGAGAAGTTGGCCGTCTTGCAGGTGGCCGGGATGGTGACCTTCTGCGCGAGGGTGTCGGTGTGGGTGGTGCCGTAGCCGTCGAGCCAGGCGTCGTAGCTGCCGGAGTGGGCGGGCTCGTCGGTGGTGTCGCTGTTGATGACGCCGGAGGACGCGGTCCACGGGGACGCGCTGCCGGTCTCGAAGCCGGGGTTGCCCAGCAGCTGCGCCGCGGTGCAGCCGCCGCCGGAGGCGTTGACCGTCCAGGTGAAGGAGGTCGTGCCGGAGGCGGTGCCCGAGGACGCGGTCACGGTGACGTTCGACGTGCCGGCCGCGCTCGGGGTGCCGGTGATGGCGCCGGAGCTGCTGATCGACAGGCCGGCCGGCAGACCGGAGGCGCTGTAGGTCAGCGCCTTGCCCGCGGAGTCGGTCGCCGCGATCTGAAGCTTCGTGATCGCAGTGCCCTGAGTGGAGGTCTGGTTGCCGGGGTTGGTGACCGAGACCGTCTCAGTGCCGCCCTGCGCGTTGACCGTCCAGGTGAACGAGGTCGAGCCGGAGGCGGTGCCCGAGGACGCGGTCACCGTGACGGTGGACGAGCCGGTGCCGGTCGGGGTGCCGGTGATGGCGCCGGAGCTGCTGATCGACAGGCCGGCCGGGAGTCCGGTGGCCGAGTAGGTCAGCGACTTGCCCGCCGAGTCCGTACCCGAGATCTGCAGGGTGCTGATCGCAGTGCCCTGCGTCGAGGTCTGGCTGCCGGGGTTGGTCACCGAGACGGTCTCGGTCCCGCTGCCGCCGGTCTGCAGGCCGGCGACGCCGTTGGGGGTGCCGATGCCGGTCGGGCCGTCGTAGCCGGTTCCGGCGGTGCACAGGTAGGACGGGGTGCAGGTGCCGTCGTTGCCGGAGGTGACGTCGTAGAAGTTGCTGGTGTGCTGGTAGATGTCCTGCGCCGGGGTGGCGCCGGCGTTACCGGCGAGGGCGAACATGGCGGCGACCATGGGGGAGGAGGCCGACGTGCCGCCGACTTCGTTCCATCCGGTGTTGCCGTTGGAGGTGTCGTAGACGGCGACACCGGTGGCCGGGTCGGCGTCCGCGGCGACGTCGTTGTCGATCCGGTTGGAGCAGCCGGAGGGCAGGTTCAGTGCGGTCTGCCAGGCAGGCTGCGCCTCGTAGGACGAGCAACCGGAACCGGTGCCCTCAGAACCCTGCGTGGTGTTCCACACCGACTCGGTCCAGCCGCGCGAGTTGGACGACGTGGTCAGGTTGGTGCCGCCGACCGAGACGACGTTCGGCGAAGTGGCCGGGTACGACGCGCCGTAGTCGGAGTCACCGGCCGAGACCGTGGTCACGATGCCGGAGGCGTGGGTGAAGTACTGGCTGTCCTGCGAGCTCTCGGTCGAGGACTCGCTGCCGCCCCACGAGTTGGATATGTAACCGGCCAGGCTCGCCGCGGTGTTCTGCGCGATGTAGAGGCCGTCGCTGGAGTCGTCAGCCGCCTCGACCAGCACGATGCTGCACAGCGGGCAGATCGCGGAGGCCATGTCCAGGTCCAGGGACTCCTCAAGAGTCCAGTCGTCGCCGGCCGGCGGGGCCGAGGGCAACGGCGAGGTCTGGCCGGTCTGGTTGACCTTCTTGAAGTTCCCCGCGGGCAGGCCCGCTGCGGACCGGTACGCGGCCAGGTCGGACGCGGCGTTCGCGTCATCGTAGGCGTCGACCAGGGCGATGGTCTTGCCGGCCCCGTTCGCGGCCGAGGTGGAGGTGAGGTTGTAGGCCGACTGCAACTGCGAGGGCCCGTACCCGACACCGGAGGGGATGGCGTTGGGGGAGATCGCCGTGTTGGGGTGGACTCCGTCCCGCTTCAGCGCGAAACAGGACTGGTGCCCGACGACGATCACCGCCGAACAGGCATGGCTCGAATCCTGATTCGCCGGGGTGACATCGGGCTGGGAGGCGTGGGCGGAGCCGGCGGCCTCGGCGGCGATCAGGTTCGCGGATGCCGACGGGGTCGCGGACGGCGCCGGGGAGGCGGTGGCCCCCGAGGCGACGGCGATGGTCAGCGCGCTGCCCAGGGCGGCGGCTGTCGCCACGCGCGCGGTCGCGCGCAGGCGTGAACTGAGATTCACTGGGGTGGCTTCCCTCTCGGTGTGGGGAGCGGTCGGACGCGGTGTCCGAACGCCTTTCGGCAGGAGACGACGCGACCGATGCCTTGGGGTGACGCGCGAGCCATCTGCGGTGCTGGGCTTGCCAGGTGGGTTCCGCCGCAGGTGGCCGGTGCGTCTGGGACCGGCCGTGCCGTTGTGCGCCGTGCTGATTGTGGAAGCTAGCGCCACGCGGAGTAACGGTCAACGGTTTCTTATGTAAGGGCGTGGATGACGACCGACTGCTATCCGTAGTAGCCGATGGTCTACACCATCACCGTTGGCCTGGTATTTCGCGGCGGGCTATAAGATCCGGTACCGCGCCGACGAGCTTGATTCGTAGTTCCGTTCGAGCCTTCTGCTATGCCGCGTAGTAACTCAGGGCATAGATATGCCGGGATCCCGGCTTTGGACCAGGGTGATGCGACTGGTGTCGAAAACGCCGCGTGCGGTGGTTTTCGGCCCGATCTCGACGGCCGTGAACAACGCCCGCAGCACCGCGGCCCGGCGCTCCTCGGGCAACCGCCGCCAAGCCGCCGGCGCCTTCGGCCCGGTGACCACCCCGTCCAGCGCGTGCACGTCCCGTAGGTCGATCTGTCCGTGTCCGGCCCGGAACCCGTCGCGCCCGGCCGGCGGTCCGGCCGGTCCGCGCCGGACGCTGACCGGCCGGTCCGGGTCGATCATCGAGTCGTTCCCGTCGAGCAGCAGCCCCACGGCCGCCTCACAGACGAAGTCCTCCAACGAGGCCGCGGCGATGTGCATGGTGCAGGTCCTGGGCAGCGGACTGTTCAACGAGGCGCAGGCGTACATCCGGTATTCGCCGACGATCGAGCCGACCATGTGCACATGGCACCGTCCGCACATGACGAGGCCGGTCAGCAGGTACCGTGCTCGCTGCCGCCGCCCGGCGCTGTTCGCGGCGGCCCGCCCCGCGCGTTCCTTCTGTGCCCTGCGCCAATCCCCGATGTCGACGCACGCCTCCCACCTGCCCGGACGGAGCCCGCCTTCCTCGCGGTCGACGCTGCCCCGGAACACCCGCAGCCCGCAGTACCGTGGCGCCAGCAGGATGCGGTCGACGCCGGTGGTGGTCCAGGTGCTGCCGGTGGAGGTCGGGACGCCGCGGGCGTTCAGGTCCCAGGCGATGGCGCGCAGGCTCTCGCCGTTGAGATAGCGCGCGTAGACCTCCCGGACCACGCGGGATTCCTCGGGAATCAGGGCCCGCATTCCCAGCTCGTACCCGTACGCGCGGCGCCCGCCGCCGTGCGGACGTCCGGTCGCGGCGGCTACTTCGTGCGCGGCCCGAGCCGCTTCGGACAGCGCCGAGGCGGTCTGGCTGGACTGGCGCGCCCGGTCCAGCACCGCCGACCGCACCCCGGGATCGCTCAGGTCCACGTCGTCGCCGAAGCCGTGCAGTGCCACCCGGCGTTCCTCGGCCAAAAGCAACAGTTCCACCGCGTCGGCCGGGCGATGCCGGATCAGCGTCGAGGGCCGGAACACCAGAGCCGCCCTCGCCCGGCCGGCGCGGATCGCGGCGAGCAGGTTCGTCCAGCCGGTCCGATCCGTCTCCGGCTGCCAGACCGCACGCTGCCGGTCCGCGAACACCGATTCCGGGCGCACGGTGATCCACAACGAGGCGGCCAGGGCCCGTCCCTGCCGTTCCTGGGCGTCGACCGGCAGTTGGTCGGCGTCGGTGCGGTGCGGGACGCAGCAGTACAGCGCCCCGCGTTCGCCCCGCCTCGGCCCGGCCATGTCAGGACACGGGGTTGCCGACGGCCATCGTGGGCGGCCGGACTATGGCGTCCGCGGAATCGGCCGACGTGCCGATCGGGTAGGCGGATCCCTGGACGCCGACGTGAACCTGCTGCCCGACCGGCGGTGGCGCCGTGCTGACATAGGCGATCAGCGGTGGGCCCGCGACCGCGCTGTCTTCGAGCGTGAGCTCGACGCGCCAGTCGGTGCCACGGAAACGGGAATCGAGGATCCGGGCCGGGGTGGTGTCCATGCCTTCCGCCGCGAGCCGGAGCTGGCCCGGGCGCAGCATGACGGTTTGCGATCCGTGCGGGGTCTCCGCCTCATCCGCGAGCTCATCCGGTAGCCCATCCGCCAGCGGAACCGCGCCGAGCGCCGTGTCGGCCCGTCCGTCGCGCAGCACGGCCGGAAGCAGGTTCGCCTCGCCGAGCGTCCGCGCGATCTGCGCGTCGGCGGGCCGGTGGTAGAGCGCGTGGCCGCTGTCGGCCTGGACGATCCGGCCGTCGCGCATCACCGCAATGAGGTCGGCGAACGACAGGGCCTCGTCCACGTCGTGCGTCACCAGGATCGCGGTGGCACCGGCCGCGCGCAGGGTCGCGGCGACCTGGGCCCGCACCTCGGTCCGCAGCGCGGCGTCCAACGCCGCGAACGGCTCGTCCAGCAACAACAACTCCGGACGCGGGGCGAGCGCCCGGGCCAGCGCCACGCGCTGCTGCTGGCCCCCGGACAGCTGGTGCGGATGCCGGTCTCCGAGCCCTGACAGCCCGACGAGATCCAGCAGTTCGGCCACCCGCTCACGCCGGTCTGCCCGCGGCAGCCCGAACCCGATGTTGGCGGCGGCCGACAGATGCGGGAACAGCGCGCCGTCCTGCGGGACGTAGCCGATGTGCCGGCGCTCGGCCGCGACGTGCGTCCGGTCGTCGTTCAGGACCCGGCTGCCGACCGCGACGGTTCCGGTGCCCGACCGGTGGAATCCGGCGATCACCCGCAGCAGCGTGCTCTTGCCGCAGCCGGAAGGACCGAGGATGCAGGCCAGCGTCCCGTCCTGGACCGTCAGGTCGAGTCCGTCCAGGACCGGGGCGCCGCCGTGGCCGGCCCGCAGCCCGGAGATCGTGAGTCCGCTCATGTCAGGCTTCTTCCTTCGACAGACGGGCAGGGCCGAGCGTGCGGCGGGTCAGCAGGACGACGGCCGGGACCGACAGCGCGGTCATCATCGCCGCGTACGGGGCGGCGGCGCCGTAGGCCAGGCCGGTGGTGTAGGACCAGAACCGGGTGGCCAGGGTGTCGGTCCCGGTCGGGTGCAACAGCAGCGTGGCGGTCAACTCGGTGCTGGCGGTCAGCGCCACCATCGCGAACGAGGCGGCCAGCCCGGGCGCGATCAGCGGCAGCGTGACCCGGCCGAGCACGACCAGGCGCCGGCGGCCCAGCGAGCGCGCGACGTCCTCGACGCCGTGCGGGACCTGGGCCAGCGAGGCGCGCACCGCGGTCAGCGCGAGCGGGAAGAACAACACCACGTAGCCCGCGACCAGCATCGGCGGCTGCTGATACCACGGTGTGGCATAGCGGATCGCGAAGAACACCACGGCCAGCGCGACCGCGATGCCCGGCAGGGCCCGGGTCAGGTAGGCCAGGCGCACGATTCCCACGGACAGGTGTCCCGGATGCCGCCAGGCCAGCAGCGCGACCGGCACCGCGGCCGCGGTCGCGATCGCCGCGCTGACCAAGGCGTAGCCGGCGGTGGTCGCGGTCGCCGACCAGATCGAGGCCGAGGGCAGGGTGCTGGAGTTGCCCTTGGCCAGCCAGTATCCGAGCGCGTAGACCGGGACGCCGAGCGTGGTCCCGACCAGCGCTGCCAGTCCCACGACCGCCGGAGCCGTCCAGCGGCCCAACCGCAGCGGATCGGCGGGCCGCGTGGCCGCGCCTTCCCGGACCACCCGGCCGCGGCGCCGTCCGGCTCCGGCCTCCGCGCCGATCACCAGGACCGCCAGCACGATCAGCACCAGGGCCAGCACGGATGCCGAGACGGTGTCGAAGCTGGTCTCGAACTGGGTGTAGATCGCGGTGGCGAAGGTGGTGTAGCGCACCATCGCGAATGCCCCGTATTCGCCGAGCAAATACAGCGAGACCAGAAGTGCCCCGCCGGCCAGTGCGGGCCGGGTCTGCGGCAGCGTCACCCGCCACAGGATGTGCCAGCGGCCGTGACCGAGGCTGCGGGCCACCTCCTCGGTCGCGGCGTCGCCGCGTCGCAGGGTCGCGGCGGCCGGCAGGAAGACCAGCGGGTACAACGAAGTCGTCATCACCAGCACCGCGCCCCAGAACCCCTGCACCGAGGGGAACAGCGAGACCCAGCAATAGCCGTGCACGAACTCCGGGACCGCCAGCGGCATCGCCAGCAGCACGGTGAACACCCGGCGCCCGGGTATGTCCGTGCGCTGCGTCAGGAAGGCCGCGCAGAACCCGATGACCAGCGTCGCGGCCGTCACGGTGACCGTGAGCTCCACTGTGTGCCACAAAAGCGTGGTGACGAGCGGACGGCCGAGCAGCTGCCGGACCGAGGCCCAGCCGGACTGCCCGGCCTGCATCGCCACGAACACCAGCGGGCAGCACACGACCACGGCGACCGCGGCGGCCACCAGCGGCAGCGCGAACGGGGCGCCGGAAGCCCGGCGACGCAACGCCGCCGGGCCGATCGCCTTCAAGAACGGCTGGTCGCTCACGAAAGCAGGCCGACGCTCTGCAACAGGCTCAGCGCCTGCTTGCCGTCGCCCAGATCGGTCGCGGGCACCACCGGCCCGGCCGCCGACAGCGGCTTGGCCAGCTTGGTGGCGGCCACCCCGGCCAGCAGCGGGTACTCATAGCTCTGCGAAGTGGCGATGATCTGCTGCGCGGGCTGGGCCACCAGGTAGTTCAGGAACGCCTGCGCCGCCGGCTGGTGCTTGCTGGAGCCCAGGATCCCGGCCCCCGAGACGTCCACCATCGACCCGGGGTCCCCGGCGGCGAAGTAGGACAGCTGGCTGTGCACGGCACCCGCGCCGACCTCATCGCGCATCCGGTACCAGTAGTAGTGGTCGACGACACCCCCGGCGACCTCGCCCTTGTTGATCGCGGCGATCAGGTCCTCGTTCGAGTCGTACACCTTGCCGTTCGCCTTCAGCCCCCGCAGCCAGGTCTTGGTCGCGTCGGCGCCGACCGACTGGATCATGCGGGTGACGATCGGGGTGAAGTCGGTCTCGCTGGGCGCGATGCCGAGCTTGCCCTTCCAGGCCGCACCGGCCAGATCCTTCACCGATGTCGGCAGCTGCGAGGCCGGCACCGCCGCGGTGTCGTAGGCGAAGACCGCGCTGCGGGCCGAGACTCCGATCCAGTCCCCGGCCGCCGCGCTGTCCGCGGCCGGGACGGCGGCCAGCGTGTCCGCGTCCACCTTGGCCAGCAAGCCCTTCTCCTCCAGCGTGGTCAGCGTCGGCGGGTTCTCGGAGACGAACACGTCCGCGGGGGAGGCCTTGCCCTCAGTGAGGATCTGGTTCGCCAGTTCCGCCTCGTCCCCGGACCGCACGTTCACCTTCACACCGGTCTTGGCTTCGAAGCCCTTCACCAGTGCCTGCATGGTCTGCTCGTGCTGGCCGCTGTAGATGGTGATCGACTGCCCGCTCAGAGCGGTCCCGGACGCGGCCGCCACCGGCACGGTCGACGGCTTGGAGGTGCCGCTGCCGCAGGCCGCCAGCACCACTGAAGTCACGGCCGCCCCGGCGGCCAATACCGCTGACTTCCGACCGGATCGCTGGGCAGACGTGGGCACCGAGACCTCCATGGGGAACACAAGTAGCCACCCGACGGACGACGGGCGTGGGGGTGGAACTGAGGCACACCATACTTAGGCTTGCCTAAGCAAAGAAGAGGGGGGTCTCCAGGGCTTCGCGGACGCCGGGGAGCGCTCGGCTGGCGCCAGTGGGGGGCTTGGCGACAGTGGGGACTTGACGACACCGCGTCGCGGTGGTCAGATCCGGGAGGTTGGTCGTCCGGACTCGGCATGGTGTGGGGGATGGGGCTGTGGCTAAGCAGGACGCTCAGGACGAGAAGTCCGCACGGGCCCGGGTGGTGGCTGAACGCGAAGCTCAAAAGCGCAAGAGCATGCAGCGCCGCCGGGTGTCCGTCCTCGCCACGGTCGTGGTGGTGATCGGCGTCTCGGTCGGCGTCGGCATCGCGGTGAGTACGGCCTCTGCCAAACCGAAGGCCTACACCCCGCCGGCCGACGGCTCTGTGGTCGCCGACAAGTACGCGAACCCGGCGAACAAGGCGACGGCGCTGGCTTACGGTCCGGCGACGGCCCCGCACACCCTGACCATCTTCGAGGACTTCCGGTGCCCCTACTGCAAGGCGCTGGAAACCGGGTCGGCGTCCGTCTACAAGGCTTATGTGGCCAAGGGCACGCTGCGGGTGCTGTTCCACCCGGTGACGCTGATCGACACCAACGACAACGGCAGCGGCTCGTTGCAGGCCGGCAACGCGGCCGTGTGCGCGGCCACGGCCGGCAAGTTCATCGAGTACCACGACGTGCTGTTCGCCAACCAACCGGACGAGACCACCGACGGCTACAGCGCCACCGCTACGCTGATCGCCTTGGCCAAACAAGTTCCGGGGCTGGACACACCGGCCTTCGAGTCCTGCGTGACGGCCGGTACCTACAAGGGACTGGTCCAGCAGAACTGGTCGGACTTCAACGCGTTGTCATTGAAGGGCACCCCGACGCTGATGCTCGACGGCAAGGCCCTGACACTGCCGGACAACCTGTGGAAGGCCTCGAAGGACGGCTCGTCGCTGGCCGGTTCAGATCCGGCGGTGCTCCGGCAGGTGCTCCAGGCCGCGGGGCTTCCGGCGCAGTAGTAAGCCGAGCGCTCAGACGTCGGCCTCGATCGCGAAGGTGTTGCCGTCCGGATCCTGGATCCACGCGATCCGCCCGCCGCCGGCGCGCGCGCTGATCCCGCGCGCGTCGTGCTCGAACTGCTCGTAGCGGACGATCTCGACGCCGGCCGCGGTGAGCTCGTCCACGACCGGCTCGATGTCGTCGACGTACCACACGGCCAGCGTCGCCGCGGTCTTCCCGGCGGTCACCGACTGGTACACGTTCAGCGCCGGTCCGCCGCCGGAGCCGTAGATCCGACTGCCGCCGGCGATGTGGGCGCTCGGCCCGGACCACAGTACCGGCAGGCCCAACTTGCCTTCGTAGAACTCGACGGCCTTCTGGATGTCGGACACGGCGATCGAGCATCTGAGTTCGTAGTCACTCAAGGGCATGATCCAGGGTCGCACAGCCGGCGCGCCGAGGGGGCACCGCTGACTCCCCGTGTCGGGGGCGCCGCTCACTCCCCGCGCAGCGCCTCCAACACCGGCGCGAAGCTCTCCATCGCCGGCTCCAGCACGGTGAGGTACGTGAACCCGTACCGCTCCCGCTGCGCCCGCAGCTGCTCGGCCATCTGCTCGGTCGTGCCCAGGAGCAGGATCGGCAGGGCGAGCGTCTCGTCCTCGGTGAGGTGCGGGACGCTGCCGAGGTGCGGCCGGATCGCGGCGCGCCGGTCGTCGGTCGGGATCACGAAGTTGATCAGAAGATTGAGTTCGGCGGGCTCGGCCCGGTCGGCGGCGAGCTTGCGATACGTGGCGACGCGCTCGTCCAACTGCTCCGCGCTCAAGGCCCGCGGGGCCCCGCTCGGGTCGCCCGGAGCGGTGCCCGCCCCGGTGAAGGCGACGATGTCCGCGTGCCGCGCGGCCAGTTCCAGGACCTTGTTCCCATTGCCGCCGATCAGCAGCGGCGGACGGGGAGTCTGCGCCGGATGCGGTGCGAAGTCCTCGGCGACCGCGAGCCGGTCCAACTCCTCGATGGTGTGGCGCAGGTGCGCGACCCGCTCGCCGGGCGTGCCGAACGGCAGGTTCGCCTTGTCGTGCTCGGCCTTCACATAGCCGGTGCCCAGCCCCAGCTCCAGCCGGCCCCCGGTCAGCTGGTCCGTGGTGGCGACCTCGCGGGCCAGCAGCGTCGGGTTGAAGAACGCGGCGTTCAGCGTGAACGTCCCCAGTCGCGGCCGCTCGGTGGCCTCGGCGGCGGCGACGAGGGCCGGGAACGGCGCGGGCATCCCGAGATGGTCGGCCACGGCGATCACGTCGTACCCGAGCGCTTCGGCCCGGCGGCACTTCGCCCGCCATTCGGCCGCGGACGCCGGGATCATCATGTTGACACCGAATCGGAACGGGCGGTCCATGAACCTCACCTCACGAGTGCGTTGTCGCCAGCGGTAAGTGGCACCTCGCGGTGGATCATAGTACTGATATTCACGGTATGGGGCGTTCGACCTCAGCCGATCATCGAGGCCTGAGTCCGTCCATCAACAGATCCAGCAGCCGCGCGGCCTGCTCGGTGTCCTCGCGCTTCCCGGCGACGGCGAGCAGGCCGAGGATCGCGCTGCTGACGTCTTCGGCGCGGACATCGGCCCGGATCTGCCCGGCTTCGGCCCCGGCGTCGAGGATGGTGCCGATGGCCGTGAGCAGTTCCCGCCGGGTGTGGGCCAGCGAGATCTCGCCGGTGTCGACCATCGCCAGCAGCGTGTCGGTCATCCCGTGCTTGGTGGCCAGCCATTGCGCGAACAGGTCCATCCACCGCCGCAGCGCCTCGGCCGGCGGATGCTCGGCCAGCAGTTCCCGCGCGCCGGTGGTCAACCGGCCGACCTGGTCCTGGTACACCGCGTCGACCAGCGCTTCGCGGGTCGGGAAGTGCCGGTACAGCGTGCCGACCCCGACGCCGGCCGCGCGGGCGATCTCGCGCATCGAGGGCTCGTCGTCGGAGCCGGCGAAGACGCGGGTGGCGGCGGCGAGCAGCGTCTGGCGGTTGCGCGCGGCATCGGCGCGGACCTGGCCGGCAGCCCGGGAGGAGTCAGCGATCATGTCTAAACGGAACGTGTTCCGATTGAGCCCTGCATCGGGTTAGTATAGATCAGAGAAAGCGGAACATGTTCCGTTTCGCTGGATCCCGTGCTGCTCAGCCGCACGAAGCTGCATAAAGCCGTTTGAAGGAGCCCCCCATGACTGCCGCCCCCGACACCACCCGCACGGTGCGCTTCCACGAATTCGGCGAACCCGCCGACGTCCTGCGCCTGGAAACCGTCCCGGTTCCGGCTCCGGGCCCGGGCCGCGTCCGCGTCGCCGTCCACGCGACCGGCCTGGCGCCTGCGGACTGGGCCCTGTGCCGCGGCCTGTTCCCCGGAGGCCTGCCTCGGGGCATCGGATGCGACGTCTCCGGCACGGTCGAGGCCGTCGGCGCGGGTGTCACCGACGTCAAGCCCGGCGACCTGGTCTTCGGTACCGCCGACTGGGCCGGGCAGCCGATCGCCGGCGCGTCGGACCACGCGATCATGGATCACTGGTTCGCCGTGCCCGAAGGCCTGGACCTCATTCAGGCCGCGGCTCTGCCGATGGCGCTGAGCACCGCCTATTGGCACTTGACGCGCCTGGGGCTGACCGATGTCCCGGCCGACGGCACCGATGGCCCGGCCCCCGACCGCACGGTCCTTATCAACGGGGCCGGAACCACCATCGGCTACGCGGCCGTCCAGATCGCCCTCACCCGAGGGCTACGCGTGGTGGCGACCGCCGGCGCCACCTACACCCGGCAGCTGACGGACCTCGGCGCGGTCGTGACCACCTACGGCCCCGGCCTGCCGGCGCGTGTCAAGGCGCTCACCGACGCCCCGATCGATGCCGCCTTCGACACTGCCCCGGCCAACAACGCGCTGCCCGAACTCGTCGAGATCGTCGGCGGTGCGGCGAACAGGGTCCTGACTTGCTCGGATGTCGCCGCGGCGCCGGACCTCGGTGTCCGCGACTCGTTCCACGAAGACCCCGCGACCTTTACCGACGAAGAGCGCTACGGCGCGTTCCCCGAGTTCGCGCAGCTGGCCGCCGCCGGACGCTTCGCCGTGCCGATCGCCGGGACCTACCCGCTGGAGGACTGGCGCACCGCTCTGGACGTCAGTCTCACCGGCCATGCCCGCGGAAAGCTCCTGCTGCTTCCGTCCGGGTCGCACTGAGCCGGACCGAACCAGGAGAGTACTCAGGGCTCTGCGTCGGGTGCGGGCCCGGCTGCCGCCGGCCACACGCTGACGTGGTCCTCATCCAACGCCACCCGTACCCGATCGCGCAGCGCCAGCCGCTCGACGTACTCGCCGGGCAGCTGCAACCGCCCGGCCCGGTCCAGCATCACGTACTCCTCGGCGATCTGTCGCTCCGAGCCGTCGTCGTTTACCGCGACGTCCCGCACGGTCTCCGAGCTGGTCCGGCCGTCCCGGATCGCCACGGTCCGCCGTACCTGTCCGGCCACCGTCGCATCGTGCGTCACCACCAGCACGGTCACTCCCAGCTCCTGGTTCGCGGTCCGCAACGCCTCGAACACCTGCTGCGCGCCAGCGCTGTCCAGCTCGCCGGTCGGCTCGTCCGCGAAGAGCACGTCCGGCGCGTTGGCCAGCGCCACCGCGATCGCCACGCGCTGCTGCTCGCCCCCGGACAGCGCTCCGGGGCGGCGGCGCTGGACGTGGCCGACGCCGAGCAGCTCCAGCAGTTCGCCGGCCCGCCGCCCGGCCGCCGCGCCACGGGTACCGGCGTAGCTCATCGGCAGCATCACGTTGTCCAGCGCGTCCAGGTGGGAGAACAGATTCCGCCCGGTCTGCTGCCACACGAAGCCGACGACCTCGCGCCGATACCGCAACCGGTCGCGCGCCTTCATCGTCAGCAGATCGCAGCCCGCGACCGAGGCCGCACCCGCGGTCGGCGTGTCCAGTCCGGCCAGAATGGTGAGCAGCGTGGACTTCCCGCTGCCGGACGCCCCGACCAGCGCGACCAGGTCGCCCTTGTCGACAAGCAAGTCAAGGCCCTGAAGCGCCTGCACCTGCACCCCCTCGGCCTGGTGGATCCGGACCAGGTTGTCGCAGACGATGTGTGCCTGCGCCCCGAACCGCTCGCGCGGCTGCGCTGCGTGCGCTTCGAGGTCGTCCAGGGTGGTCATGGATCTCCTTCCGTCGGGCTGTGGAGTCGCGCTATCGGGAGTCGAATCGCAGGACGGACCCGAGCCGTCGGCGCCGCGCCAGACCGCTGTCGATCAGCGCGGCCAGCAGGACCAGCGCTACGACCCCGCTGCCCAGCGCCACGGTGGTGGCGAAGTCCACGCGGATCACCGGCTCGGCCGCGCCGCCGGTCACCGCCCGCAGCTCCAGCGCCGAGCCCAGCAACCGGGGAATCAGGACCCCGAGACCAGCCCCGGCCAACGCGGCCAGGAACGCCGGCGGCAGCAGCTGCACGATCAGCATGGACGTGGCCGACCGGCTGCGCAGGCCCATCGTCCGCAGGAACGAGACCGTCTCGCCGCGTGAGCGGGCCCCGGCCAGCAGTTCGAGCACCAGCGCGGCCAGCGCGAAGGCCGAGGCCAGTGCGGCACAGGCGTTCGCGACCAGGGCGAGTGAGGCAGTCAGGGTACTGGTGTCGAGGTTGTCGGTCAGGGTTCTGCGGGTCTGGATCCGGTACGTGATGTTCGCCGGCAGCGCCGCGCGGAGCTCGGATTCGCTGACGGCCGGACCATCGATCACCAGGGTGTCGGGGTCGGAGCCCGCGGCCAGCGGGACGATGAGGAAGGGACCGGCGGGGGACAGGCCGCCGAGTTCGGTGCTGACGACCCGCAGATCTGACGGGCTCAGGGCGGCGCCGGGGACGGCGCCGGCGCCGGTGAGCAGATGGGCAAGCCGCGAGGCGGGGTCGGCTTCCATCAGAGCCTTCACATCCACGGCGATCGTCTTGACAGGTGGTGAGGCGCCGCCGCCAGGGGTCCACAGCGCCTCTTCACCGATGACGTGCTGAACTCCCGCGACCGCCCCGACCTCGGCGCGTACCGCCGGGGTCAGCCCGCGTCCCTGAACGACGGCGTCGCCGCTGACCTCGTTCGCGGCATCGACGTGCGCTCCGGTGACCGTCCTGGTGACCAGGCCGCCGAACACCAGCCCGGCCAGCGTCAGCACCAAGACCAGCAGACCGGCGGCGCCGAGTCCCGGCCCGCGCCGGGCCTGAGCGAACGCCAGCACCGGCACCGCCGAACGTCGGCGACGGGCCCAGCGCAACGACCCGCCGAGCACGACCGGATGGACGCGCAGCAGCACCACCGCGCCGACAGTGCCGAGCAGCACCGGAACCAGGCTGATCTGCGGGTCGATGCCCGCTGCTCGCAGACCGCTGATACCTCGGCTGCGCAGGGAGACGACGGCCGCGACCGCGAGGATTCCCACCCCGGCCTCGACAACCAGGCGCCTGCGGCGCACCACGGCGGGATCCGCGGCCACGGACCGGAAACGACTCCTCGCCCACGTCAGCCCGGGCAGGAGGACGAGGCCCGCGACACCGATCGCCGCGAGGAGCCAGCCCGGTCCCGGCCCACTGCTCTGCGGGCCATGGCTCCCCAGCACAAGCCACACGCGCGCCGCGATCCACCCGACGACCAGCGCCGGAACCGTCACCACGGCACCGTGCACCGCACGCACCGCCATCAGCCCTCTCACACTGGCACCCCTGACCCGATGCAGCACGAGATCACGCTCGCGCCTGCCAACCGTCAGCCGGGCCGCGCTGAACATGGTGATCAACGCGACGGTGGCCAGGCTCGCCAGCGAGAACGAGTCCACGACCCACACCTCGGCGCGCGCCGTGACGAACCGGTCCAGCGTCGGCTTCACATCGGCGGCGATCGCCAACCCGCCCCGGGCGACCGTGAACGGGCCGCACTGCTCGGGCATCCCATACGACGCGGGGGTGCAGGGGTTGTCGAACGCGGGGTCCGTCATCCGCCCCAACTGCGCGGACAGGGCTGCCGCGCTGTCGGCGGTCATCGCGGCCGGCGCGAGCGGGAACGTGATCGTGGCGCCGACCGACCCGGCGGCGCTCGCCGTCGGCGTGATGGCGGCTATGCCGCCGGCGCTGGTCAATACGGTCGCGCGCTGAATCAGAGGACTGAAGCCGTCGCGTGCCGGACCCTGTCCGGACACGGGAGCGCGCAGCCAGGGGTGGGCGTACCAGAAGGCCGCCGTCGTCGGTGACGTGGTGTCGATCGGCTGGAAGAAGCCGACCACCCGCGCCGTGGCGGGCGTGGATCCGGGTGTGCCGGGGGACAGGGCGACAGTCTCGCCGATGGTGAGGTGCAGCACGTCCCGCGTCGCCGTCGACGCCGCAATCGGCACCACCCCGCTCGGCCCGGGCGAATCGACCGGCGGCGCCGTTCCGGCAACGTACCGCAAGCCTCCCGGCACCTGATCCGCGTACTCGACGCGCACCTCAGGCGCGACGCCACCCACGGTGGCCAACCCCGGTGCGGCCGCCGGCATGAACGGCGTGGCGATATCGATCGACGGCACACCCAGCATCGGCCGTGCCCACCCGGGCAAAGGCGCCAGCAACTGACTGGCGAAGCCACCGAACGCGTGCGCTGGCGTCCCCGCCGCACTGGCATCGATACCGAGCGTGTCCACCGTGACAGACACCCCGAGTCCCTGCTCAGCAGCGGACGCGACGCTTCGTCGCAGAGCCCGGTCATCCAACCGCGCCACCAAAGCCGGCCCCGCGCTCACCATCAGAGTGCTGACCCCTACGAGCACCGCCATACACGCCAGCAACGCTCCGTCGGCCCGCAACTCGCGCAAGGCGGTGCGGACCCGAACCCCCCGAAGTCCCCGAACCCCCGCGCTCATAGCTCGTCTCCCGCGCGGAGCACCCTGGCCACATCGAGTGCGGCCGCCGCCCGCGCGATCAGCGCCAGCGCGGCGACAACAGCCACGACCGTGCCCAAGCCGAGTCCCGCGGTACGCAGCCAGGGAATCAGCACCGCCATCTCCGGCAGCGCCGCCGACCCGTCAGGCGAGGTGGCCAGCAGCGGTTCGGTGAGCGCGGCGACCCCCGCGCCGATGACGCTCCCGCTCACCAGCGCCAGGACGGCCACCAGCCCCTGCTCGATCAGCAGCGCCGAGGCGAGTTCCCGGGGGCGCGCGCCGAACGCCCGAAGCGCGGCCAGGCCCCGCGAGCGTTCCCGGACCGAGCTGACCGTGTCCATCGCGAAGCCGAGCAACGCGAACAGCGGTGCCAGGACGACGCAGGCCGCGAACAGCCCCGACGATCCGGCGCGCACGACGTCGTAGCGTCCGGCTGCCACCGCGCCGCGCAGCATCGGCGTCCCGAGCTCCGGATGCGCGGCGAAAGCTTCGCTGACTTCTGATTCGTTGCCCGGCGCGGCCTTGAGCAGCCACGTCGCGTCGGTCGGCGGGGCCAGGCCGAGCGTGGGCAGCTGATCGGCGAGGGTGGCGAGGTCAAGGATCACGGCCGGTCCAGCGCTCTGTCCGGGCACGGCGGTGACGACCCCGGTGATGCGCAGCGTGAGCTGAGGCGGCGGGGCATCCGCACCGGCCAGGGCGGACGGCGGCGGCGAATCGTCGGTGTCGAGCGTGACCGTGTCGCCGACATGCGTCCCGGTCCCCTTCAGCAGATCCTGGTTGACGACGGCGGGCAGGGCCGGAGCCAACCCGTCGGCGAGCGGAACCGGGAGCGTGGCGCTGACCGTGAACGGCCCACGCCGATCCGCGCCGACGTCGTTGTCTCCCGGCGTCAGGAAGGCCAGCGTGGTCAGCGCGTTGCCTGGCGCGCGACCGCGACACAGAACGCCGCCGGACTCCTGGCCCGGGGCAGGCTGGTGAACCGGCAGCGTGCAGGCGACCGTGTCGGATCCCGCACCCGGTACGCCCGGCTGCATGCCGTCGACCAGCCACGTGGCGCCGTCAGCGGGCATCACGCCGGGACCGGTCGGCACGCCGTGAGCATCGACCCCGGTGATGCTGCGAACGTCGATGCGCACCAGGTGCGTGATCGGTGACTCGGGCGTCAGAGCACTGATGGACGTGACCCGGAGCGGATACGACAGCGGTCCGGCGTCCGTGAGATCGAACACGGCTTCCCCGGTGGTCAACGGCACCGCGCGGGTCGTAGTGAGCCCGTCGGCGTCCACGACACCGAGTTCGAGTTCTGACCCCACCGGGAGCGCGCCGTCGGAAACGGCGGTCGTCATCGCCACCGTGAGCCGCACCGGCCGACCGGGCAGCGGCAGTCCGCCGAGCGGCGTGCCGCCGAGCCGGGCCAACGCGCCGCGCGCCGCCGCCGAGGCGGTGCCGGGACCGAACGCCAACACGGCGCCGGCGGTGCGCGGGTCCACGCCGATCAACGTGGTCGCGGTGTGGGTGCCGTCGGCGGTGGTCGCCGGTGTGGACCACAGCGGCGTCTCGGCAGTGACTCCGGGTACTGATGTATAGGCGGCATGCCGAGCCGAAGGCGGCAGCGCGGAACTGTCGACCCGCACATCGGCGCCGATCCCGAACGCCGCCTGGTCGTCGACGTTGCGCGTCCGCATGGCGGTGGCGGTCAGCGCGAGGGAACCCACCGAGATCGCCATCACCATGAGCAGCAACGCCCCGGTCAGCCGGGAGGTACGCCGACTGACCTGCCAGATCCCGAAGGCGCCGGTCAACCCACGTCGCCGCCGCGCACACCGGTCCAGGGGCCGCGCCAGTAGCGGAAGCAGGCGCGGCACCAGGATCGCCAGGGCCCCGGTCACCACGGCCGGGACCAGGATCAGCACCGGATCGAGGGAGAGCGGCGTATCGACCGTCTGAGTGCTGATTCGGTCGGCCAGCGGTGACCGGTAGTGGTCGAGTTGCACCAACCCCCAGGCCGCGACCCCGGCCAGCATCAGGTCCGTCCCGGCCCGCTGGAACCGGGCGGCCCGGGCACTCCGGCGACGTATCGCGGCGCCGGGAAAACGCTCGACCGCGTCCGGCCAGGTGGCGGCGACGGCGAGACCGGCGTGCGCGATGCCGACCGCGGTCGCTATCGCCACGGTCAGCAGTCCGGTCGCCGGGAAGGTCAGATCCCTGACATGAGCTACGTCGCCCAGCAGCCGAGCCGCAGCGGGAGCGACCAGGGGAACGGCCACGACCAGCACCACGCCGACGCCGAGCCCCTCCGAGCCGGCCGCGCCCAGAACGCCTATGGGCCCGGCGCCCCGGCTCCGAGCCAGCACCACATCCGCCCGCCGCCGCGCCGCCACCGTCCGCGCCGCCCGCACCATCGCCGTCCCGGCCAGCAGGACCAGGACCCCGATCGGCACCGCGAGCCCGGCCTCCCCGACGAGCGCCGCGCGCCGCGCCACCGTCCGCTGCGCCGGGAGCGCCGAGGAGACGATGATCGCCGGACTGATCGGCGCGGCACCGGGCGCCGCCCGGGCGTCCTGGCTGATGATCGCGGCGTCCGCGCGATCCACGAGCCCTGACAACCGGGCTGCCGACAGTCCGTCCAGTCGCGGATCGACGATCCAGGTCGAGCTTCCGGCCAGCCCGAGCGCGTCAGTCCCGCTGAGCGCATCCGGCGCCACGACCAGTACCTGAGCGGGACGCGCGGCGGTGTGCGGCAGCGCGGCCGGCGGCAACGCCTGCCACAGGGCACTGTCATCAGCCCGATAGACGCCGACGACCGTAGCCGAACGCGTAGTGGCCGGATCCGCGAGCTGACCGATACCGCCGAGGCTGAGGACGCTGCCCGGCCCGAGGCGAAAGGAACCCGCCAATGTGTCCGGCACAGCGACTTCGAGCGGCGGCGCGGTACCAGTACCCGCCGAAACCACCTGCGCGACCGGCCACCTACCGGCGGTCAGCGTCGCATGACCGGCGATATCGGGACCGGTGACAGCCACGGCCTCATCGCTGAACGGCTCCGCCGCACCCCCGGCCACCTCAAGCGACCGCGAGGCGTCGACCCGATACACCGCCCCGGGCACATCCGCCAGAAACCGCCGCGCCGCGCTCTGTACCGCCGCGTCCTCGTTCCCCGTACCGGCAGCCTCAGCAGCCTGATACGTCCCCAAGTACCGCAGCACCCGGTCGGCGGCCGAAGCCCCGCGCACCACCACCGGCGCCTCAGAACGGGCCAGTCCCGCGACGAAACACCCGAGCGTCCCGAAGACCACCGCGGCCGCCGCCGCGACCACCATCGCGGGCAGCCCCGTACGCCACCGATGACCGGCGCGCCTGAACCCCCGCCGAACGCGCCGTCTCACCCCACGGGTCCTTCCCGGCCGCTGTGCTCGGTGTGCCCGTACAGCGGCGAGAGTACCGAGAATCGACGCCGGGTTGCAATAACCAGACAGCCAGCCGCAATTTCCCTACGTGTCCGGCCCCGCCCACTTCGTCCGCCGCTGAGCCCACTCAAGCCGCGGCCACATCAGGTAGAGCCCGGCGACCGCGAGCGGCACGACGAAGCTCGCCGCCACCTCCGTGTCGTACGCGTGCGAGAGGCTCAGCGCCGCGGTCACGGCCACCGACAGAGCGGCCAGAAGATACGCGGCAGCCATCCGCTCAGGATGCACCCTGAAGTAGGTGAAGTAGAGGGCTGAGACGGACTCGAACAGCACGGTGAACACCAGCAGCGCCAAGAACCCGCCGCCGTCGTTGCTGCCACGCCGGGCCGGGTTGGCGTAGGTGGAGACGTCCCCGTCGCCGACAGTACGAACCGTGACGCAATGGCCCCGCCACAAGGTGACGACGGTGGCCGCCCCGAAATCGGGCTCGCCATCCGTGTCGTCTATATCGGCGACGACCAGTGCGCCGCTCGATAGTCGGAGCGTGAGGTTCCACACCGGGTCTTTGCCTCCGGACAGCGAGGCAGACTTCAGCGTCGCCGCCACCTCCGCCTTGCAGTCCGCCGAAGCGGAAGGCGGCACGGAAGGTGGCGCGGCTGAGGCGCACATCGGCGCGGCATCGAAGCGCACCGATTCGGCATGGGCCCTGGCATCGGCCAGCGCGAGCAGCACTGACCCTACGGCGGCCAGCAGGGCGAGGAACCCGAAGACGCAGCCCGCGCCGTGCGCGAACTTCCGCGTCATCGGCTGCCGGGGGCGCGATGCACGGCCTGACGACACCTGAGACAGCGACATTCGGTTTCCCCTCCCGAAGCCACTGATCGTACGCGGCGGCGCGGTCATGTACGTTCTCGCCTACGGGGAACCCTGCCGCCGGCTCTCAGACGGCGATGACCCGGCGTCCTCGCGTGTGACCGGCCTGGCTGTCGACGTGTGCGGCGGCGGTCTCGGCGAGCGGATAGGTCTTCTCGACCGGGATGCGGAGCCTTCCGCGGGCGATGAGGCCGACGGCCTCGGCGAGTGCGTCCGGCAGGCTCCCCGCCACGCCGGAGAACCGGACGCCGAATTCCGGCGCCCCGAGATCGGCGATCGAGATCACCTTCCGCGGATCCCCGGTCAGCTCCACGAGTTCGCGCACCACGCCCGAGCCGGCCAGGTCGAGCGCCGCGTCGACGGGGCCGAACCGCCGTACCCGCTCGACCCAGCCCTCGCCGTAGGTGGTGGCCAGGGCGCCGAGGCTGCGTACGTAGTCCTGGTTCGCGGCGCCGGCCGTGCCGATCACCTTGATGCCACGGTCGCGGGCGACCTGGAGCACCGCCGATCCGGCCCCGCCGGAGGCGCCGCTGACCAGCAACGTCTGGCCGGGCCGCACCCCGACCTCGTGCAGGACGCGCAACGCCGTCTCGACCACGGACGGATATCCGGCCGCCTCCTCGAACGCCAGGCCCTCGGGCATGCGGGCCCACACCGAGAGCACGGCGTACTCGGCGAAAGTACTCGAGCCCTCGCCGAACACCCGGTCCCCGACTTCGAACCCTGTGACGCCCGCGCCGATCTCGTCCACCACCCCGGCGCCCTCGATCCCGATCCCGGCCGGCAACTCGATCGGACGCGCCTGCTGGAACTGGCCCTCCCGGAGCCGCCAGTCGTGGGCGTTCACCGCCGCGGCGCGCACCGCTATTCGTATCTGGCCCGGGCCCGCGTGGGGCTCGTCGGCGTCGGTGAGCCGCAGGACATCCGGACCGCCGAACTCGGCGAAGATCACCTTCTTCGTGCCGACGATCCGCAGGCCGCGTCGGACGAGGTGTTCCGGATGATCGACGCGGCCTGGGAGGCCGCGCTGAGTTCGTCCGAAGACGGTGAAGAAGGCTCCTGATTCGGCTTTCCTACTGGATCGGGCGCGTCAGATCGCCAACAACCGGCGCAGCTTCGGAACCGTGATCTGCTCATCGACGCCGTGCAGCGTGGCCATCCCCATGGCGGCGGCCGGCGGCAGATTCTGCTCCGAATCGTCGACGAAGACGCAGTCCTCGGGCGCCACCTTCAACAGCTCACAGGTCAGCTCGAAGATCCGCGGATCCGGCTTCCGCATCGCATAGCGATCGGAGAACACGACGACATCGAACTTCCCCGGCAAGTCATACAGCGCATAGGGATCGTAAGGCGCGCGTCCCAACGAGTTGGTCAGCACCGCGGTCTGCACGCCGGCGGCGCGCGCATCGGTGACAAGCCGCAGCATCTCGTAGGCCGGATCCATCTCCAACAAAAGCCGGCCCATCAGATCCTCCGGCCGCACCCCGATCAGCGCCGCCATCCCGACATTCCACTCCGCCTGATCGATCTCCCCGATCTCCAGCTGCTGATACAACTGCCGGCCTTCCGGCGACCCCCACCCTTCGCTTAAGAACGTCATCGGCCGCAATCCCTCGCGCTGCTCAAAACGTGCATATACCTCCACCAGGCTGTCGGTCAGCACGCCGGCGAAATCCGTGATCAAGGCCTGATAGCGGGGTGACGTCATGGGATGAGATTAGCGATGTGGTGGCGATGGCCGCACTTGGCATGGAATGGTGTGATCCAGAAGCACCGCATTCTGTGGGCCGACAAGTGGAATTGGTGACAGGCCCCTGAGGGGTCTCGGATGTACTCCCCGACGGCGGACATCGCTGCTCGCGTCCTGGTGGGGCGGAGGCGTTCACGCTTCAGTTGGACGAACGGACCGACCAGCTCGCGCAGCAGCCGGAGATTGTCTGAGCCGGGCCTGTACGACAGCAGGCCCCCCGCACGGCGCGAAGGCCGTGTCCGGATCGCGAAGGCCGGGACCAGATCGCGACGGCTGCGCGATTCGACCTTCGCGGAGATAGCCCCGCGACTAGCATCTCCAAGTATGGCGGCAGCTCATTCGCCGGAGGTCGAGGCTGAGGCCCGGGCCCTCGTGGCGCGGTTCGCGGAACGGCTCGACGAGCTGGCCGATCTCACGGCCGCGCACATCCTGGCCGAGTCGGCCGTATTGCGTTCCCTGGTGGCCGAGCCCGAACTGCGGGTCACCTGTGCCCAGAACATCAACCAGCTCCTGACCGTGCTCGGCGGCCGGCCCCCGGCCGGCTCGGCACCGGCCGACACCGGGCGGGCCGGCGTACGCGACGGCGTCCCGATGTCGGCGCTGTTCGACGCCTACCAGATCGGGGCGACCTTCCTGTGGGAGGAACTCGCCGAAGCCGGAGCCCGCGACGGGTGGTCGGCGGCCGCGGTGATCCTGCTCGCGACCAAGTCCTGGCGGCACCTTCACGACTTCACCACCGCCATGTCCGAGAGCTACCGTGTCGAGCTGGAAGCGCGGGTCCGCAAGCAGGTGCGCAGGCGCTCGGCGTTGGTGCAGGCGCTGCTGGAAGGGAACCTGGCCGACCCCGAACTGTGGGAAGCCGCAGACCTCTTACGGCTCCCGCACCGAGGCCCGTATGTGGTGATCGCCGCGCGAGTGGCCGCGATCGCGGAGTCGGCACTGCCGAGCATCGAGCAGACACTCGACGCCCTGGGCATCGGTTCCGCCTGGCAGCTCACGCACGACCTGGAAGTCGGTGTGGCCAGCCTGCCGCGCCCCGGCGACCAGTTCGACCGGCTGATCGAGAAGCTCGACGCGGACGGCGCGAGCCGGGTCGGTGTCAGCCCCCTGTATGAGGACCTGGCAGCCACCTCGCAGGCCGTACGGCTGGCGCAGATCGCCCTGCGCGGCGCCGCAGACCAAGGCCGGGTCGTGGTTTTCGGGCGGGACCCGCTATCGGTGGCAGCGGCCAGCGCCCCGGACGTGATGAGGCGGCTGGCCCGCGCGATCCTGGCCGGACTCGACACCATGCCGGGCGAGGACCGGGTCCTGCTGCTGGACACGTTCGGCGCGTGGCTGGACTGCTCCGGCTCGGCCGAGGAGACGGCACGGCGCCTCCACGTCCACCCGAACACGGTGCGCTACCGCCTTCGGCGCCTGGAGGAGCGAACCGGGCGCTCATTGTCGGACCCCCGGCAAGTGGCGGAGTTGAGCCTCGCTTTCGAGGTCGTGCGGGGGCGGGAGCCGAGGTCGACAGTTGTCGAGACATAGCGGGTAGCGGCGCGGATCAAGACCTCTGCTGAAGCGCGCGCCGCTGCTCGGAGATCTCCTCGGGGCTCCATCCCGCATGCGGCACCGAAGAGATCAGCAGCCTGGTATACGGGTCCTGCGGATCGGTGAGCAGCGCCTCGATCGCTCCGCGTTCGACGACCACGCCTCGATGCAACACCAGCGCCTCGTCGCAGAGGTAGCGCACGACGGCCAGGTCGTGGCTGACGAAGACGATGCCGATGCCGGTCTCCCGGCGGATGTCGGCCAGCACGTTCAGTACCTGGGCCTGGATCGAGACGTCGAGCGCCGAGACGGCTTCGTCCAGGACCAGCACGTCCGGTTCCACCGCCAGCGCCCGGGCGATGGCGGCCCGCTGCCGCTGGCCGCCGGACAGCCCGCGCGGCTTCGCCGCCGCCTCCCGCGCTCCCAGCCCGACCTGGTCGAGCAGCTCGGTGACGCGCGCCGCCCGGTCCGGGTGACGGTGCAGGCGCAGGACGTCGTCCAGGGCCGCGCGGATCGTCAGGCGCGGGTCGAGCGACAAGTAGGGGTCCTGGAAGACGATCTGCACCGCCTTGGCCCGGGCCAGCCGCGAGGCGGCGGCCAGCGGCTCGCCCTTCACCAGGATCTGGCCCCGGTCCGGGCGCTCCAGACCGATCAGCATCCGGGCGGTCGTGGTCTTGCCGGAGCCGGATTCGCCGACCAGGCCGAGGGATCCGCCGGCGGGCAGCGTGAAGGACAGGTCCGAGACGGCGACGTTCGTGCCGTATGTCTTGCACAGGCCCGTGACGTCGAGCAGCGGCGTGCTCATCGCAGCCCCTCTCCTTGGGTTTCGTCGATCAGTTCCGCGGCCCGCAGGCAGGCGACCTGCGAGTCCCCGTGCCGCTCCAGCGTCGGGGTCGTGGCGTCGCAGAGCCCTGGCACCACGTGCGCACACCGTGCGGCGAACGGGCACCCGCTGACCGCTTCGGCGAGCCCCAGCGGTGCGCCGGGGATCGGCGCCAGCCGGGGCATCGGCCCGGTCAGCGGCGGTGCCGAGCCGAGCAGGCCGCGGGTGTAGGGGTGCCGCGGTACGGAGGTGAGCGCGGCCGAGGGCGCCGCTTCCATGATCCGGCCCGCGTACATCACGTAGACCCGGTCGCAGACCGAGGCTGCCAGGTCCAGATCGTGGGTGATCAGCAGGATCCCCAGTCCGCGGTCCCGGCGCAGCCGACCGAGGATCGCCATGATCTCGGCCTGCGTCGTGACGTCCAGCGCGGTCGTCGGCTCGTCGCACAGCAGCAGCCGCGGATCGGCGGTCAACGCGTAGGCGATCATCACTCGTTGCAGCATCCCGCCGGACAGTTCGTGCGGGAACTGCCGCAGATGCCGCGGCGGGTCCGGCATGCCCACCGCGCCGAGCAGCTCCAGCGCCTGCGCCGTCGCCTCAGCCTTGGACCTGCCCTGGATCCGCCGAAGCGGTTCGGTCAGGAAGTCGCCGATCCGCCGGACCGGGTTCACCCCGGCCCGCGGGTCCTGGAAGATCATGGACGCGACCGAGGTCCGGACCCGCCGCAAGTCCCCTGGGCCGGCGGCGACCACCTCGGTGCCGCCGACGACTACGGACCCTGAGACGGTGGCGCCGCCCGGGAACAGCCCCAGCGCGGTCCGCGCCGTGACCGACTTCCCCGAACCGGACTCGCCGACCAGGGCGACCGCCTCGCCGTCGTGCACCGCCAGCGAGACCTCGTCCAGGATCGGGCGCCCGAGGCCGGCCATCGCCACCGTCAGGCCTTTGATGTCGAGCAAGGTGTTCACGCCTTCGCCTCCCGTCCGGCCAGCCGGTCCCCGAAGTGCTCGCCGATCACGGTCACCGCGACGACCACCACGACCACCAGCACCGCCGGCAGCACCGCGGACAGCGGCTGGCCCTCCAACACCGCGGCCTGGCTCTGGTTGATCATCGCGCCCCAGTCCGGCGTCGGCGGCTGGACGCCCAGCCCCAGGAACGACAACGCCGCCAGGTCCAGCAGCGCGTAGCCGAAGTTCACCGTCGACTGCGCCAGAATCGTCGGCCCGACGGCCGGCAGCAGCCGGCGCAGCGCGATGAAGGCGGGGGAGTGCCCCTGCACCCGGTACGCGGCTATATAAGGACGCGTCTTCTCCTGGGCGGTCAGGCTACGTACGAGCCGCGCCGTGTAAGGCATGTAGGCGATCGCCATCGCGACCACCGGCGCACCCAGCCCCTTGCCGAACAACGCCACCGCGAGAATCGCCAGCAACAACGACGGGAACGCGAACATGACGTCCAGCACCCGCCCGATCAAGGCATCCACCCAGCCGCCGCGCCACGCGCTGAACAAGCCGACCAACGCCCCGAACACCGTGGAGAACAGCACCACGCCCAACGGCCCGAGCAGACTCGTCCGGCCGCCGGCCAGCAGCTGGGAGAAGGTGTCGTGGCCGCCGGCGTCGGTGCCGAGCCAGTGCGCGCCGCTCATCGCGACCAACGTGTTCGACAAGTCGCCGTCGGTCGGGTCGTAGGGCTCGAGCCAGGGTGCGAACACCGCGCCGAGCCCGACCAGTACCAACAGCACCGCGCAGATCCGCACCGGCCAGGTCAGCCGTCCCAGCCGGGCCGCCCAACCCCCGAGCCGGGACTGGAGCCGTGGATGTGAAACCGTCGCCGTACTCATCACGCCGCCCGCACTCTCGGATCGATCAGCGGATACACCAGGTCCACCACCGTGTTCACCACCACGAACGTCGCGACCACCAGCAGCACGATCGCCTGCACCACCGGGAAGTCCATGTGGTCCACGCTGGTCACCAGCAACGACCCCACACCGTTCATCCCGAACGCCGACTCCACGATCGCCGTGGAGACCAGCAGGCCGGAGATCAGCAGGCCCGACACGGTCACCACCGGGCCGAGCGCGTTGCGCAGCACGTGCCGCCGGATCACCGTCGAGCGCGACAGCCCCCGGCTGGTCACCACCTCGACGTGCTCGCGTCCCAGCTCCTCCAGCATCGACGCCCGCGTCACCCGGGTGACCAGCGCCATGAAGGTGATCGTGAGCGCGACCGCCGGCAGCACCATGTGGTGCAGCTCGTCGCCGAACCCTGATCCGGTGCCCACGGTCGGGAACCACCCGAGCCTGACCCCGAACACCGAGCGCAGGACGATGGCCGCGGTGAACGACGGCACCGCGGCGCCGACCGTCACCAGCACCACGACGCCCTTGCCCTTGCGCAGCGCGCCGAAGATCCCGAGCCCGACGCCGAACACCACGATCAGCACCGTGGACAGCCCGACCAGCAGCAGCGTGGACGGCAACCGGGAGCCGATCACCGAGGCCACGCTGGCGTGCAGCTGGTAGGACTGCCCGAAATCGCCGTGCAGCATGCCCGTCAGCCAGTCCCAGTAGCGGACCGGGAACGGCTTGTCGAAGCCGTACTCGTGCCGGATCGCGGCCAGCTGGTCCGGACTCGGCGAGCGGCCCTTCACCAGGAACGCCACCGGATCGCCGGGCGCCAGGTACAGCGAGGAGAAGACCAGGAACGAGGTGACCAGCAGGGTCAGCGCCATCGCGCCGACCCTGCGCAGCCACATCACAGGGCCGAGGTTCGCGCTTTTCACCGTGACCCGATCTCGGCGGCCCACGGGTAGTACAGGTAGTCGATCGACGGCTTCAGCCCGGTGATCTTCGAGCCCAGATACACGCTCACCGGCTCGAAGTACAACGGCAGCCACGGCAGGTCCGTCAGCGCGATCTGCTGCGCCTTCTGCGTGGCCTGCGCTCGCGCCGCCGGGTCGGAGGAGGCGACGGCCTGCTCGAAGGCCGAGTCGAAGTCCTTGTTCGAGTAGTTCCCGTAGTTGCTGTAGGAACCGGTCTCCAGCGAGGCATACATGTCCAGCGGATCGGTGATCGACGTGTACCAGAACGTCAGGAACAGGTCGACGCCCTTGCGCGCCGCCGGGTCGGTGAACAGTGCCGTGTACTTGTCGGCCGAGATGGTGTCGATCTTCGGCGTCAGACCGATGTCGCTGCAGGCCTGCGCGATCGCCTGGGTGATGATCGTGGTCTGGGTGTCCAGCGGGCTGGTGGCGATCACCACCTCTTGGCCGTGCACGCCGGCCGCCTGGGCCAGAGCCTTCGCCTTGGCCTTGTCGTACGGATACGACGGCAGGCCCGTGGTCCCGGCCTTCTTCTCCGCGTCCGGGGCGTTGTTCCAGTTGTCCGCGGTGACCAGCGAGTCGGCGACCTCCCCGACTCCGCCGTCGCCGGCGTTGATGATGCCCTTGCGATCGGTGGCCATCAACAGCGCCTGCCGCACCCGCGGGTCGCCGAGCGGACCGCTCAGATTCGAGACCACCTCGTCGGCGACGGTCGTGGACTTGCCGAAGTAGACGTTGGGCGCCAGCTGCGCATACGAGCCCGGCGGCACCATCCAGCCGCCGTCCACCTCGCCGGTCTGGAACGCGTTGACCCGGGCGGTCGGGTCCACGATGAAGACGAACTTCACCTGCTTGCTGTGGGCCTTCAGGCTCGGGTCCCAGTAGTCGTCGAACCGCTTGAGGACGATGGACTGACCGGGCTGCCAGGAGCTGAAGGCGAACGGGCCGGTGCAGTTCACCCCCTTGGCCGGGCCGCCGTAGTCCTTGCCGTCGGCGGCCAGCGTGGCGGCTGACTCCACGGTCCCGGGGCTGGCCGCCATGTACTCCAGGAACGTCGAGTCAGGGTTCTTCAGATGTACGGTCACCTGGAGCGGCCCGGTCTTCTCGATCTTGTCGACGTTGCGGTACTGATTCGCCCACACGCTGGCCACGGCCGGGTCCAGGTTGCGATTGAGCGAGGCCACGACGTCGTCGGCGGTCAGCGTGGTGCCGTCGTGGAACTTCACGCCGGCCCGGATGTCGAAGACCCAGGTCTTGGGATCAGGGTTCTTCCAGTCGGTGGCCAGGCCCGGCGAGGTCGTCAGGTCCGGGTTCCAGCGCAGCAGGCTCTCGCAGACATTGGCCAGCACCTGGTTCGGCGGGTAGTCGAAGGCCTGCGTGTAGTCCAGCGACGACGGCTCGGCGAAGATCGACCAGGTGAAGGAGTCCAGGTCGCCCTTCGGGGTGCCGGTGTCGGCGGTGAGCTGGTAGGAGGTCCGGCCGTCGGCGGAACCGCCGGCGCCGCTCTTGGACCCGCTCGATCCGGCCTTGCCGCTGCAGGCCGCCGCGCTCACGGCCAGCAGCAGCGCCGTCGCCGCGGCCAGCGCCCCGCGCCGGCCTCGGATGGTCACAGTCACAGCTCTCTCCTCGGGACGTCGGTCAGTCAGGGTTCTGTCGCGGATCGCGGGCGTTCTGTTGTGGACCGCGGGATTGCGTCGCGGACCGCGGGATCGCGTCGCGGCCCGCTCAGGCGTCGGCGGCGAAGACGAGTTCGCCCTCGACGTAGGTCCGCCGCACCCGCGTGGCCCCGATCTCCTCGGCCGGGTGCGCGAACGGGTCCCGGTCCAGCACCGCGAGGTCGGCGAGCTTGCCGACCGCGATGGTCCCGGTCCGGTCGTCCAGGTGGTTGATCCACGCGCTGCCCTCGGTGTAGGCGGTGAGCGCCTGCGCCAGGGTGAGCGCCTGTTCCGGATAGAAGGGTTCGGGATTCTCGCCGAGCCGCGACCGGTTCACGGCCACGTGCATGCCGAGCAGCGGATCCGGGCTGCTGACGTTCCAGTCGCTGCCGGCGACCAGCCGGGCTCCGGCCCGCGCCAGGTCGCCGAACGGGTACTGCTGCGCCGCGCGCTGGGCGCCGAGGAACGGGATGGTGAGTTCGTCCATCTGCCGTTCGTGCGCGGCCCACAGCGTCTGGATGTTCGCCGCGGCGTCCAGGGCGGCGAAGCGCGGGACGTCGTCGGGATCCACGACCTGGACGTGGGCCAGGTGATGCCGCTGGTCGTTGGCGCCGTTCGCGGCGCGCGCCGCTTCCAGCACGTCCAGCGCCTGCCGCACGGCGCGGTCGCCGAGGGCGTGGAAGTGCAGTTGGAAGCCGTCGGCGTCCAGTCGGCGAACGGCCTCGCGCAGCACGTCCGGGTCGATGAAGCTCAGGCCGCGGTTGGCGGTGGCGCAGCCGCAGCGGTCCAGGTAGGGCTCGAGCATCGCCGCGGTGAAGTTCTCGGCGATGCCGTCGAGCATCAGCTTCACGGTGGTGGCGCCGAACCGCCCGACCGTCCCGGACGCGCGGCGCTGGAGGATGTCAGGGATCTGTTCCAGGCCGCGCTCGCGGTTCCACCACAGCGCCCCCACGACACGCGCCTTGAGCTCGCCGCTGCGCGCGGCGTCCCGATAGACGTCGTAATTATCGGGATTACCGGGATGGTCGCCGATCATCGCGTCCTGCCAGCCGGTGATGCCCAGCGTGAACAGGTGGTGCTGGGCGGCCAGCAGGCCGGCGACCGCGTCGGCGCGGGTGGCGACCGGGACCGGGACCAGGTCCATGGCTCCTTCCTGGAGCATGCCGATCGGGGTGCCGTCCGGCTCGCGCTCGATGCGGCCGTCCGCCGGGTCGGCAGTGTCCTTCGTGAGGCCGGCCAGTTCCAGTGCGCGGGTGTTGACCCAGGCGCCGTGGCCGTCGCGGACCGTCAGGTACACGGGGCGGTCCGGGACGACGGCGTCCAGTTGGTGCCGGGTCGGGATGCCGCCGGGGAAGCTGTCCATCGACCAGCCGCCACCGAGGATCCAGGGCGCGTCGGGGTGTGCGGCCGCGTAGTCCGCGACGGTCTTGAGGTACTGGTCGGCCTCGTCCTGGCCGGACATGTCGCAGCGGGTGAGCTGCAGACCGGCGAAGGCGGCGTGGTTGTGCGCGTCGACGAAGCCGGGGACCAGCAGGCCGCCGGCCAGGTCGACGACGTCGGTGGCCGGGCCGATCAGGGGTCTGACTTCGGTCTCGGCAGCCGCCGCCACGATGCGTCCGGCGTGCACGGCCACGGCCACCGGGCGCGGCGCTCCGTCGATGAACGCCCGGCCGCCGACGAACACGGTCTGGGCCGTCGCCGCGTCCGGGGTCCGCGGACTCGGCCCCGCGGCCGAACCCGCGGCCGAACCGGCACCCGAACCGACGCCCGAACCTCGATCCGGAACCGGACCGGTACCTTCGGCGCTCACAGCGTTTCGCATCCTCGCCCCTCCACCTGCGGCCTCTGCCGCTTGATCGAGGATCGAAGCGCAGCGCAACGCCGATGTCAACACTGTTGCGCTGACCCGTTTCCGTCTCGTTATACTGGCCGGCACCATGGCCACTCATTCATCGGCGCGGCCCGGAGCCAGCAAGCGCTCCGGAAGCCAGCTGTCACCCGAGGCGATCATCGAGGCCTCACTGCGCGTCGCGGCACGCGGCGGCGACGACGCGTTCACCGTGCGCCGCCTCGGACAGGAACTCGGCTGCGATCCCACCGCGATCTACCGCCACTTCCGCGACAAGGACGAACTGCTGCTCTCGGTCGCCGACCGCACCCTGGGCGAGGCGCTGGACGGCGTCCCGCACGGCCTGCCCTGGCGCGACCGGCTGCGCACGCTGGCCGCCGAGTCGCTGCGGGTCGGCATGAAGTACCCGGTCGTCAGCTCCCTGATGGCCTCGCGCACCACCCGCAGGCCGAACGAGTTCCGCATCGTGGAGCTGATCCTCGGCGCGGTCCACGAGGCCGGGCTCAGCGGCCCCGACGCGGTCGTGCACTACCGCATGTTCGGCGACTCGGTGCTGGCCTACGTCGGCCAGCACGCCGCACTGCAGATGTTCGCGCCGACCGAGCGCGAGGGCGATGAGTCGGCGTGGAGCCGGGAGTACCGGCTGGCCGACCGCCAGCGCTTCCCGTACATCGCGGGCCTGGTCGAGGAGCTGGCGGCGGTGACGCACGAGGAGATCTACGCCGCCCGGATCGAGGCGCTGCTGGACAAGATCGAGCGGCGCGCGGCCGAGGCGCGAGCCGTCACGGACCCGGCCGGGGCCGGGGCGCCCAGCGCCGAGACGACAGCGCAACAGCGTTGACATCAGCGTTGTGAGGCGGTTCACTCCTGGGTCATCGCCTCCACTGTTTCCCGACCCGGGAGTGCTTATGTCTGTGCCAACCAGCGGAACCGTGAGAACCGGAAGCGGAATACCCAGCGCCCTGCGCCAGGCGTTCGCCGCCGAGGGGGAGTCGCGCCGGACCGGGATACCGGTCGATGAGCTGACCGGAATGCGCGCCGAGCACGTGCACCGGGCCCAGGCCCGGGCCCAGGCCCAAGACCGGGACCAGGCTCAAGACCGGGACCAGGCTCAAGTCCGAGCCGCGGCTTCCGGCCGGGCCGAGCGGTACTGGGCCTCGCGCGCGGTGTCGCGCCGTACGGTGCTGGCCGGAGCCGCGGGCGCGGCAGCCGCCACGGCGCTGATCCGGGCCCCGCGCGCCAACGCCGCGACGTCGCCGCGAGTGGTGATCGTCGGCGCCGGGCTGGCCGGGCTGCGCTGTGCGCACAGCTTGTGGACCCAAGACGGCGTCGCCTCGACGGTGTACGAGGCCGACACGTCGCACCTCGGCGGCCGGTGCTGGTCGCTGCGCGGCTTCTTCGCCGGCGGCCAGGTCAGCGAGCACGGCGGGTCGTTCATCAGCTCCACCGACACCGCGGTCCTGAACCTCGCCACCGCTCTCGGCCTGTCCACCGAATACGCCAACGGCGGCGCGCTGGACTCGGGCAACTACGCCGCCTGGATCAACAGCGCCTCCTATCCCAGCAAGCGGCAGCAGCAGGACTGGGTCGCCGACGCCTACTCCGCGTTCAGCGCCTCGTACCAGGCGATGGGAACGCCGCGCTACAACTCCTACACCGCCCAGGCCGCGCGCCTGGACCAGATGTCGTGCCTGGACTACCTGGCGTCCATCGGCCTGTCCTCGGGTGCGCCGCTGACCCAGCTCATCGAGACGCTCCAACTCCAGTCCGGCGGCGAGCCGGGGTCGGCGTCCGCGATCGGGCTGATCGGATTCCTGGGCTCGTCGAAGACCTTCGACAGCTCCGCCGGCTTCGACGAGAAGTACCACCTGGCCGGCGGCAACGACCAACTGGTCACCGGCATGCTCGGACAACTCCCGGCCGGGACGGTTCAGCAGGGGCACCAGCTGATCGCCATATGCCAGAACTCTGATGGCAGCTACACCCTGACCTTCGACGCGGCCGGCACCACGGTGACCACCGTCGCGGACCACGTAGTCCTGGCCCTGCCGTTCCGGACGTTGAGGAACGTCGACTACAGCCGCGCCGGATTGTCGGCGCTGAAGAACACCGCGATCCAGCAGCAGGGCATGGGCCAGAACGCGAAACTGGTGCTCCAGCTCACCGCCAAGACCTGGCCGGCCGCAGGCGGCAACGGCGTCAGCAACACCGGCCCGACCGGCTACCAGAGCGCCTGGGACGGCTCGGTGAACCTCGGCGCCAAGGGCGCTCCGGCGCTGTTGGTGAACTTCCCCGGCGGCAACGTGGCGCAGAACACGCTGACCGGCGCGGCCCACGGCCCGGCCCCGGCAGCCGACGTGACCTGGTTCCTGAACCAGATCGAGAACCTGTATCCGGGAACAAAAGCGGCGTACAACGGCCGCGCCTACGAGGACCACTGGAGCCGCGACCCGTGGCACTTGGGCGCGTACCACTACTACGAGGTCGGCCAGTACACGACCATCGCAGGGTACGAAGCAGTCCAGGAAGGCCGCGTCCACTTCGCGGGGGAGCACACCGACGTGGACAACATGACGCTGGACTCGGCGGTGCGGTCCGGGGAACGGGCCGCGGCGGAGATCCGAGCGCAGGTCTAGCTGATCGCCGCTGCCGGGTACGCCGCTGCCAGGCATGCCATCGCCGGGCCCCGAGCCGGGTCAACCTCGGAGTGCGGCGGCTTCGCGGGTGAACTGGCGGTGGCCGATCAGCCTGTAGGCCAAACGGGCTGGGGCGGGTACGACCTGCATGAACTGCTGGCGTTCCGCGTCGTCGGCTTCCTCGGTGATGTGGCCGAGGATGACCAGTCGCCGGGTGAGCGGGATCGCGCTCATGCCGTGCTTGCCGAGTGCGTCCCATTCGCTCTGCGTCAGGGTCGCCGAGACGACCGGGAGCAGCTTCTCCTCCTCCTCGGCCAGGTGATCGATCAGCGTCGGCAACGTGGCTTCGATGCGGGCGGCCATCTTCTCGCCGATGGCCGCGTCGGCGGTCGCTGTCCACGCCGGCAGTTCCGCGTTGAGGGCCGCGACGGTGTCGTCGACCTGTGCGTGCTGTGCGTCCATCCGGTCCATGAGATCCGGGTCGAGCGTGGTCCGCTTGCGCAGCAAGGGAAAGAGCAGCTCGTCCTCGCCGGTGTGGTGCGTGTGCAGGAAGTCCAGCATCTCCCGGGCGTGCGCACCGACGACTTTCGATCGTGCCCGGTCGTCGGCCGCGGAGCGGAACAGCCGGGGGAGTCGGCCGAACTCACGCCGGATGACACGGTGGATCAGAACCATCTCGTGGGTGTCGACCCCGGGGCCGGAGGCCGTCATCGTGACTCCTCGATGGTCGCGGCGTGCTGGCCGGCTTCGGGAGCGGGGAACTCGTTGCGGTGGGCCTGGGCCCAGTCGGTAAAGCTGCGTGCCGAACGGCCGGTGACGACGGTGACGTCACCCGTCGGCTCGGAGTTGTACGGTTCGACGGTCGAGCGGAAGAGCTCGATGACGGCGTGCGCGTGCTCCTCGGACATGCCATAGGACACCATCTGCGCGAGCGTGCCGGCCGGGTCGGCTTCGGCGTAGCGCAGGTCGCGGCCCAGCACCCGGCCGAGGATCGCGACCTGGTCGGAGGGGCTGAGCGGGTCGGGGCCGGTGAGTTCGTACACGCGGTGATCGTGGCCCTCCTCGGTGAGACAGGCCACTGCGACCGCCGCGATGTCCGCCGGGTCGACGACAGCGGCCCGGCCGGCGGCGAACGGGGCGTACACGACCTGGTCGGCCGCGATCATCCCCGCCCAGTTGAGCGCGTTGGACATGAACGCGGTGGGCCGCAGGAACGTCCACCCGATGCCGCTGGCGCGGATCGCCTCCTCACCGGCCCGGTGCAAGGCGGTGATCGGGTCGGTGGCGTCGTGTCCGACGTTGCGCACGGACAGCTTGACGATCCGCTTCACGCCCGCTCGCTGCGCCGCGGCTATGAGCCGCTGATCGTGTGCGGCGATGTGGAGCCCGTCGGTCAGCAAGAACACCGCCCGCACACCATCCAGCACGGGCGCCAGATCGCTCTCACCGAGATCGGCCACGACCTTCTGGACGCCGTCGGGGAGGACCGCGCCAGGGTTGCGAGTGAGAACCCTGACGTTGCCTGCCTGGGTGGGGAGGAGTGCTGTGATGACTTCCGAACCGACCGTGCCGGTGGCTCCGGTGATCAAAATCATGAGTCCTGGTCCTTTATCCGAGATCGAGTTTCGGAACTGAGTTGGAGTGGCCCAACCCTCATCCGAACTAGTCAGCTTTCATGACTACTTTAGTCACGGATCCGAACCGATGGCAACAGCGGCAGGTAGGAGGTGGTCGGCGGCGGCGTAAGGTGTGAACCTTGCAAAATCACGCGGGCGACGGAGCTGGGAGCGGCATGGACGACGAGCGGCGGGTTGATCTGGGGACGTCACTGTTCATCCCGTACCGGTACACCGAGGACCGGATTTTCCGAGCCCTGCAGGACGCCGGGTTCGACGACTGGACCCTCGCCCAGTGCCGGGTGTTCCAGCGCGTCGCCCAGGACGGCTCGCGCCTCACGGACCTCGCTGACCAGGCGCAGATGACCAAGCAGAGCGCCAGCGTGATGGTCGATCAGCTGGAGAACCTGGGCTACGTCCGCCGGATCCCCGACCCCGCGGATGGCCGCGCCCGGCTGATCGTGATCGAGCGGCGCGGCCGGCAGGCGGTCGAGGTGGCCATGGCCACACGCGACGAGATCCTCGCGGAGTGGAAGGAATACCTGGGCACCCGCAACTTCACACTGCTCCAGCAGATCCTGGACCAACTCCGCGAGATCACCGACCCCTACGCGCGGTAGACCCGGCCACGGCGACCGGTCCCGCCTGCCCCGAGCCACCGGATCCGGCTGGCTTCAACAGGCCCGACTCCGCTTTGACATAGTCAGTTTCATTGACTAGATTAGTTGATGATCCTGACTATGTTCTGATGATGGGCGGAGAGCGATCCACCGTGAGATTTCTTGTTCTCGGAGCAACCGGGCGCACCGGCGTGCTCCTCACGAAGAAGGCACTCGACCAGGGGCATCAGGTCACTGCCATCGTCCGGCGGCCCGACGCCACCGTCGACCCGCGCGCTCAAACGGTCGTCGGCGACGTCACCGACGCCGCCGTGATCGCGACGGCAGCCCGCGGCCACGACGCGATCATCAGTGCCCTCGGCGTGAAGAACGCCCGCGAGGCCCCGACTCTGATCACCGACACCGTCCGCGCGGTCATCGCATCCGCGAAGACATCAGGCGTGGACCGTTTCGTCATCCTGTCCGCCTTCGGAGTCGGCGACTCCCTCCCCAAAGCGTCATTCCTCGTAGGCCCCCTCTTCCGAACCGTGCTTCGAAAGGTCTACGCGGACAAAGCCGCATCAGAAGTGCTCTTGAAGGCCAGCGATCTGAAATGGACCCTCGAATACCCCGGAGCGCTGAACAACGGCGACAGCACCCACTACAACGCCGTCGCGCTCCCGGACGTCACGAAGCTGCCGATCTTCCCCTCGACCTCCCGCGCAAACGTCGCCGACTTCCTCCTCCACTCCGCCGTGGAAACCACCTTCGTCCGTCAGATCGCCGTAGTCACGGACGCCAAGTAGGCCGCCGAGGCAGCCCGAGAAACACTGATCACCAGCGCCATCGACCGCATCTTCTCGGGGCCCGTGCCGCAACTGGCACGGGCCCCGAGAAGATGCGGTCGAGGACTTCCCTGCAGGGGGAGCTCACCAACTCACTAGCTCACCTGCCGGGTTCAGCGTGGGAGGGCTGTGGAGACGCCGACGCCGCTGAGGGTCTGGGCGCCGAATCGTCTGATATCGGCGTCGATGTCGAGCGGTGAGGCGACTTCCGGGTGTATTCCGGGAAGCAGTTCGGCGGGTACGAGCCAGCAGACCTCGAACTCCAGCCCGTCAGGGTCCTTGGCGTAGAGCGATTTGGTGGTGCCGTGGTCGGTCTCGTTGACCAGCGCTCCGGCTTCGGCCAGCCGGTTCTTGACGTCCTTGAGCTCAGGCAGCGTCTGGACCTCCCAGGCCAGGTGGAAGAGCCCGACCGTGCGTACGCCGGCCTCGGAATCACCGGCGTCGGCGCCGAGGTGGAACAAGCCGAGGTCGTGGTCGTTGGTGGAGCCCTCGGCCTGGAGGAACGCGGCGTTGGGCGTGCGGAACACGACGCGGAAGCCGAGCAGGTTCGAGTAGAACTCGACGCTGCGCTCGAGATCGCGGATGTGGAGGACGGCGTGGTTGAGGCGGTGAATGGCCATGGGATTTCCTTGATCATCAGGTGGATCGCTTCGCCGGTCGCGATTTCGCGATCTCGTGTGTGCTGCTGAAGCGTCGGGGATTCGACCAGGCGCTGAGGCGACCGTGGGCCGGTGATTCGGCTGCCGTGTCGGTCAGGCGTGGGGAGCCGGCGGCTCGGCGAGCGCGATGTGGTGGTGCTCTGCCCGCTCCGGGTCCTCGTAGAGCTTCCAGTATTCGCGGGCGATGACGGCGGCGTCCGCGTCGGGATGGCCGCCGTTGATCCAGGCGCTGATGGCCAGGTGCGCGACGTGCACGCCGTGCGGCTTGGCGGCGTTGTGCAGGTTGAGCGCCCAGTTGCGCAGTCCGGCATGGGCGATGTTGATGTTCCCGATCATGGTGACCGGGGTGATCGAACCACCGCCGGTGGTGACGATGACGGTCCCCTTGCCGGCTTTGATCATCTCCGGTAGCACCTGCCGTACGGCGGTGATGCCACCGTAGAGGTGGAACTCCAGTTGTGGGGCGAGGCTGGCGCGGTCGACGTCGAGGGCGTCGACGAAGCCCATGCCC
The DNA here is from genome assembly GCF_018274385.1 of Catenulispora pinistramenti. Classification (GTDB taxonomy): domain Bacteria; phylum Actinomycetota; class Actinomycetes; order Streptomycetales; family Catenulisporaceae; genus Catenulispora; species Catenulispora pinistramenti. The sequence continues at coordinate 50,043 of NZ_JAAFYZ010000003.1, forward strand.
GGGTCGAGCGGTGAGAATTCGAGGACGTCGATGGCGCCGAAGGCATCAGTGGCGGCCGTGAGCGCGCCGACTATCGAGTCCGGGTCGGTGACGTCTCCGGCGAACCCGCGCGCCTCGATCCCCTCGGAGCCGAGAGTGGCGGCGAGTTCGTCGAGTTTCGACTGGGTCCGGGAGATCAGCGCGACAGCGAAGCCTTCCTTGCCGAAGACACGGGCGATCTCGAGTCCCAGTCCGGGGCCTGCGCCGACGATGGCGATGACGGGCATGGCTGTATCTCCTTGTTTTGGTTGTCCGAGAACGGGATCAGCGGTCGGTGCCGGGGTATCAGGCAGCGCACATACTCCGGTCGCGGCGTCGCAGTAGCCGTGCACGTCGGCGTCGACCTATTCCAGCTGCGCCGGAGTGGATGGGCCGTCGTCAGCCATTAGCCCGCTTCCATGCCTGATCTATGGCGGCGGCGTACTGGTCGACGCCGGCCGCGCCCGGAATGCCGAGCCGGTTGCCGAGGACGGTGAACGGCACCCCCCGCGCGCCCAGGGCCACGGCGGCGTCGTGATCGGCACGGACTGCGTCTGCGAAGCGGTCGGTGGCGAGGACCTCGCGAACCGCCTCGGCCGGAATACCGAGTTCCTCGCCGATCCGCACCAGCGTGTCGTGCTCGAACGCCTCCGGGTTCCCGCCGAACACTTCGGCCTGCATCGCCCGCAGGTACTCCCACGCCACGCCGTACGAGGCCCCCAGCTGCACGAGGCGTAGCTGGTCGAAGGTGTTGCGCGCAAGACGATCGACCTCGTAGGGCAGGCCCTCGGCCGCGGCCAGCCCGGCCAACTTCTGCTCCATGGAACGCGCCTGCGCCACCGGGATCCCGTACTTGTGCGCCAGGTAGTCCACAGTCGGCGAGACCCGCGCAGGCGCGTCCGGATCGAGGACGAAAGTGTGGACCTTCACCTCGATCTCGGCGGCGTGCGGTGAGCTGGCGATGGCGCTGCTCAGCCGCTGTTCGCCCAGGTAGCACCAGGGGCAGAGCACGTCTGCCCACATGTCGATCGTCAGCCGAGCGGGTGCCTTGGCCGCTGTTGTCATTTCCATCAGGGGTCTCTCTCCAGTAAGTTGAGTACCATCTCAAAATTCAGCATAGCACCTAACTTGAGTGCACCCTCAAGATGGAACGGGGCCACCATGACCGAGACGAGACCGCTACGGCGCGACGCGCGCGACAACATCGCGAAACTCCAGGCCGCCGCGCTCGAGGTCTTCCTGGCCAAGGGCCTGGACGCCTCGCTGGACGAGATCGCGCGCACCGCGGGCGTCAGCATCGGGACGCTCTACAACCGCTTCGGCTCCCGCGAAGGCCTGATCGACGCGGTGATCCCCGAGGTGGCAGGCAGCAAGCTGTTGGCCTTCGGGACCGCCGTGCTGGCGAAGACCACGCCGCGCGAACGGCTCGAAGAGTTCGTCACCGGCATGATCGACCTGCAAGGCGAGGACCCCGCCCTCAACGACGCGATCCTGCGCCGCTACCCGGACGCAGTAGCCCTCCTCGGCATCTGCGACCGCTCCATCGCCCTCGGACAAGACCTCGTACGCGACGCTCACGCCGACGGATCACTCTCACCGGACTTCACCGAGCACGACCTGTTCTGCATGCTCTGGCTCGCCGGCATCGCGAACCGCGACCCGCATGCCCCGGCCAACTGGCAGCGCGTCATCACCCGCGCCCTCGACCAGGCGTGGACAGTCGGCGCCGCGGGTCAGCACGCCCAGACCGAGGTCCGTGGCGGTTCACGAGAAGGTGCTGAAAAGTAGGCTTCCCAAGCCCGGGCTGGAGGCGGGAAGCTCAGCGCTGCTCCAACTGAGTTGACCCCCAGCCTTCCTCGCGCCGCTTGTCGAGCCTGGGGGTGCCGACGCGGGCCGGGAAGGCGGGAGCCCCTGTTCCCGGCCCGCGCATTGCTGAGCCTGCTGTTCCGCGCCTTGGTTAGGCCCGGCCTGTCTCAGCCGATGGTGTAGGCGTCGGCGACGGTCTGGCTGATCGAGCCGCCGATCGCGTCGGTGGCGGTCACCTTCAGCCACGGCGTGCTGCCCTTCGGCGCGTTGTTGGGCCACGCCGCCAGGTAGTGGCCGTCGCCGGTCGGGGCCACGGCGGCCGGGACCCAGGTCTTGCCCGCGTCGTAGGACACGGAGACGGTGGCGCCGGTGATCGCCGCGTGCGAGCCCTGGCCCTGGTAGGACTGGTGGCCGATGCCGAGGTCGAGCAGTTGGACCGGCAGGTGGCTGGTGTTGGAGTCGTCGGTCGAGAGCTGGTAGTCCAGGGACAGCGCCGGCAGGATCTCGCACTGCAGGTTGACGAAGTTCGCCGCGTAGCAGACGTCGTCGGCCGGGAGGGTGGGCTGCTCGGGCGACCCCGGCGCGTAGCGGAAGGTGATGTCGGTGTGGGTCTTCGTGGACTGCGACATCGGCAGACCGCTGCCGGTGGTGTCGGCGTCGTAGACCATGCGGTAGGTGCCGGGCTGGGCGGTGGTGCCGGGGAGCTCGGTGTGCGGCCAGCCGGACTGGGTGGCGACCTGGACGCCGTCGCGGTAGACGCTGAACGTCGCGGCGTAGCCGGGGCCGTTGTCGTGGGCGGCGCTGTTCGGGTCGCTGTCGGTGAACTCGGTGATGCCGAAGTCCGTCATGTCGGTGACGGGGTCCACGCAGGCGTTGCAGGCCATGCCGTTCGTGTACTGGCCGACCTGGGGTGTCAGGGGGCCCCGGCCCCAGGTACGCCAGGTCTGGCCCGGGCCCCGGTAGATGCCGAGATCCTCGAATTCGAGCTCTGATTCCTGGTTCGGGTCGTTCTCCACCGGCACGTAGTAGGCGGCCCAGGAGACATCGTCGGTCGACACGCCGATGTAGTCGGTCAGACGTCCCGGGGCGGGGACGATGTACCCCGTTCCGGCGCCGCCGTCCGGCCCGCTGGCCCCGATGTCCCAGCTGGCCTGGTGAGCGGGGTTGACCGAGTCGGTGGCGAAGACGTTGTGGGTGGTCTGGATCCGCGACGGGTCCGGCCGGTAAGTCTGGTTCGCGTCGATGTGGTCGGACGGGGCGAAGCTGAGGTCGTAGCGGTAGGGGTCGGGGCCGGCGGGCCCGGCGGCGCCGAAGTCCAGGACGCGGAAGGCGAGGGCGCCTATCCGCGCGGCCGGCTGCGGCGTCACCCAAGTGGCGCCCGTGCTGCCGGTGACGACGTGGCCCGTGGCGCCGACGGCGTCGGTCCGGTCGATGGTCTCGAAGTCGGTGTCGGCGGTGGACGGCCTGGGCGTGACAGCGCCGACCTGCGCGGTCGCGGTGCGCTCGTCGGCGGTCAGGGTGGTGGTGCCCGGGGCGCTCACCGCCAAGTCGGTCCGGGTCACGACGTGCTCGGTGGTGCCCTTCGCGGGGCCGAGGGTGGCGAAGACCGTGACCGCGCAGTAGTTCCCGCTGGGAACCGCGACCCGGGCGACGCCGCCCTTCAACGGGATCGGCGCCGCGAACCGCTTCATGTCGTCGGTGTTGAGCAGGAAGGTGGTCGCCTGGGCCGCCGCGCCGTCGAGACCGATGCCGTCGATCTCCAGGATGCTTAGCGGGTAATGCGGTGTGACGGCCGCGGGGTGGGCGGCTGCCGGGGCCGCGGTGTCGTACCCGGCCGGGTCATAGGCCTGGCCCGAGGCGATGACCGACACCGGGATCACGTAGGCGTGCCCGGCCACGGCCATCTGGACCGCGGGCGCCGAGCTCCCGTCCGGCGTGGTCACCATCGTCGACGTGTGCGCCCCGGAACCGCGCACGGTGACCCGATCGCCGTCCGGCAGGGTACTGACATGCGCGACGGAGTGGGCCGGCACAGCTGGAGCCGTCGCCGTGCCGGCCGCCGCGGAGGTGGTTACCGCGGCCGCGGCGGTGGTGGTGGCGACCGCTAGACCGAGGGCGGTGGCCCTCCGACGGGCCGAGCGACGGGTGATGCTGTTCTCTGACACTGGTTCCTCCCGTTCGTGGACATTCGACTGTCATACGGAGCCGGACCCGTGTCGGGTTGTCAGTGTCCTGGTGTGGCTGTCGGCGGAATAGCGACATCGGGGAGGGATCATGCCGCTGCGGCTGTCTGGTCTCCACGCACCGCCTGAACACCACCGGGGCCCGCTGGGGACTTGAAGGCTCCGAGGCCGTCCTCAAACTCCGCACTCTGCCTGGCCCGCGCCCCGAAGAAGATCGCCAAGGCTTGCCCGCGCATCTTGCTTGCTTCGCAGGCAATGCCTACTATCCCAACATGCCTTTGGATAATGCCGGGCCGGCCCCCTCGTGTTCAGCCAGGGCTACTGGACGCACCGCAAAACCGCCGTGGGCGTGAAGTGACACCGCCCCCTGAGGTCAGACCCCTTCGCTTTCACAGATAGGCAGGTGAAGGCAGGGAACCCCGGTACCGCCGGGCGACCGCTGCCGCACTCCGTGGTTACCTACATCATCAGACGTCTGTTCGCGGCAGTCGTGCTGCTGTTCGTGATCAGCTTGATCACGTTCTTCATCTTCTACGTCTTCCCACGCCTGGGCGGGCAGACGGCGGAGTCGCTGGCGTCACAGTTCGTCGGCAAGACCCAGAGTCCGCAGGCGATCGAGGGCGTCATCCACCGCTTCGGCTTCGACCAGTCGATCTGGGTGCAGTACGGGCGTTTCATCAAGGGCATCTTCCTCGGGTACGACTACGACACCGGCACCCAGATGTCGCACTGCTACGCCCCGTGCCTCGGGTACTCGTTCAAGACCAACGAGCTGGTCTCCCACAGCATCTCCCAGTGGCTCCCGGTGACGATCTCCCTGGCCGTCGGCTCCTCGATCCTGTGGCTGATCTTCGGTGTCGCCGTCGGCGTCGCCTCCGCCCTGAAGAAGGGCACGCTCGTGGACCGCGCCGGCATGATCACAGCCCTGATCGGCGTGTCGCTGCCGGTGTACTTCGTCGGCCCGCTCCTGATGCTGGCGTTCGTGATCAACTGGCACATCTTCCCGAACCCCGGCTACGTGCCGTTCGCCCAGAACCCCGTCGACTGGATGACGCACCTGCTGCTCCCGTGGATCTCCGTGGCGTTCGGCCTCGCGGCCCTATACGCCCGCCTCACCCGCGTCGGCATGCTGGACACCATGAACGAGGACTTCGTCCGCACGGCCCGGGCCAAGGGCCTGCCGGAGCGAACGGTCATCTTCAAGCACGCGCTGCGCGCAGCCCTGACCCCGATCGTCACCATCTTCGGCATGGACCTCGGCTTCGCCCTGGGCGGCGTGGTGCTGGCCGAGCAGGTCTTCAACCTGCCGGGCATCGGCCGGGAGGCGGTCGACGCGGTGAACCAGTCCGACCTCCCCGTCATCATGGGCGTCACGGTCGTGGCCACCACCTTCATCGTGCTGGCGAACCTGGTCGTAGACCTGCTGTACGGCGTCGTAGACCCCCGAGTGAGGGCCTCATGAGCAAAAGATTCACCCTGAGGACGGACCCTGATCAAATCGGGCATATCGCACGTCTTGCATGCTACGTAGGCGATGCGTACTATCCCAACATGCCTTTGGATAATACTGGGCTGGTCCCCCTCCGAGCCCTGGCCAACCCGCTGCGCCTACGCATCGTGTCGTTGCTGACAGGCACGGCGATGTCGGCGACCGAGGTGGCGGACGAGCTCAGCATCGCGCACGCGTCAGCGAGCTACCACCTGCGACAGCTCGCCGCGGCCGGCTTCTTGCAGCGGGTCGAGAACATCAAGGACCCGGCCACCCCAGCCCGCCGCGGACGGACACGGCTGCTCTATCAATACGACCCGGCCAGCGCCCACCGCCTGGACACCTCCAGCGGCCGCGAACTGCTGTACGAGGCGACATTCACCGACCTCCGCCGTCGCCTGCCCTTGATGACCAGGCAACGATCGACCACCGACGTTGAGGTATGGGTAGGCCGCGAGGTTTGGGCCGAGGCATGCGACCTGGTCAATCAGGCTATACAGCTCATCCACGACAAGGCAGGTCAGCCGCGGGCCGAGGGAAGGGTACATGTCAGTATGACGGCGTTCATGTTCGAGTTGGACGACAGCGCATGAGCACCAGACCCGGCATTCGAACACGCCTATAAGCAAAAACGGTCCTGACCTTGAGGTCGGGGCCGTTACCTGCTTGTTCGAACATCGCACGCGACGTTCTTTGTGGAGCTTAGGGGCCTGGTAGTCGAATCCTGAAACTATGCCTGCGAGCTGGCGCGGGACGGTTGCATGCTTTCAACTTCCGAAACCGCACCACGCATGCACCGGTGGTGTCGAGACGCGTTGCGACCGGTTGAGACCGGGAGCGTCGCTGCACTACTAGGTGCTCGGACCAGCCGCGGGCCAAGCGAGCCTGGCCCGGAGCGGGGGCAGCTTCGACAGCCTTGATAGGTACCTCGCGCGGCAGTGGATCAACGTCCCCAGGCACGTTTGTCGTGTGCCGGATATGCGGGGTTCGGAGGTGCCGGAGGCTGGTAATCTACGCCTTGCAGTCGCCCCTGTAGATCTCGGGTGATCGAAGACAGCCATTCTCCATGTGACAACCCGCGCGACGGGCGCACCTGGCGGCCGAGCATTGAGGTCGTCATTTCAAGAAAATCTTCGTCGGAACCCATCGCGAGCAGCTCGTCGATCTCGGACACGGCAGCGGCTACTTCGTAGGGCCAATTTGTGGTGAAGTAGTCGGCGAGAATAACTTCACTGGTCGCATTGTTGCCGTATACGTAGCCGATGTCCTGGTGATAGTAGCTGCCAAGCAGGTTGCCCAGATTGGGAAAGCGTTCCCGCCACTCCCACCGGGTCTCCGGCTTCTGAACCGCGGCCTGTTCACCGCCTTCCGTGAAGGCAACCAGGTGCGGGATCATCGCCGTCAGGCAATCCTCACGGGTCCTGCCATCCGGAACGATCATGCGCGACATCGAGTCCATGTCCGCGGTGACCTCCGGGTCGTCCAGGCCACGCTTGAGCGTGTCGAGGATCTCGGCAGTGGCCCTGAAGGCCCGGCCCGGATAGAAGGTGGCCATCCGCAGGTACGAACGCATTGCCTTCGAGGGCGAGTCCGGTGTATCGGTGAACCGTTCCTGGAGCGGCACGGATGAATAAGCTTCGAGGAGGAGCCTCAGCTCTGGCAACCTCTCGGCCCACGGGGCGTCGTCATCGAAAATGTCAGGCTGTGTCATCGTCAAGACCTCAGGCTATTGCTGGCGGGTATTAAGGGAGCCACGTGGCTGCGTCAATCCCAGTAGGAAAGCTAGTTAGGATATAATACCCATTTGGCGCGGCCGGATCGGCTCTAATGACTACTCTGGCGCCCAGCACCGGCTTGGACGGGAGCTTATTCTCCCAATCTTCTCTGGTGAGCTGGCGGCCGGTCACCTCGCCGAGAGTGTCCACTTCGAAATCCCGTGTGCTGCCAGGTTTTGCCTTGCTCAGCCAATTGGTGATTTGCGCATTATTCTGATCGATCACCATTTGGCTGAACCTCCGTTCGTCTTCGTAGGTCTCGTATGTCGACACCTCGTCCGGCGGATTTTCGTCGTTTCTGGTGTCATAGAGCCGATCGCCAAGCTCCTCATTGCTTTCCCCAACATGCTTATCATATGCGTGGCCGCCGTATTGTTGATCTCCGCCCGGGTCGGCATCGCGGAGCTTCGCCGGCTTCGCTCCGCCCCGTTTGCCCCGGGGCCAGGCGTTGTAGTCGCCGTTGGCCATCGCGGCCATCCAGTCGTACAACCCCTTGCCGGCCAGAGCGCCGCCAGCGGTGATGAGCCCGGCCGACACGCCGGCCGCCGGAATACCGAGGACGGCACCGACCCCCGTCGCATCGAGCACCACGCCGCCGACCTCGCCGCCGACACCCGCGACCATCAACATCAGCCCGGCGAGCGTCTGGGCGATACCGAGAAGCGAGTTCGGGCTGAACAGCGCCTTGAGGACGTCTTCGAGTTCGTACGCCATGCCTTCGGCGAAGTGTCCGACGTCCGAAAGGACTTCGCCGGCAGTCGACAGGACACTGCTGGCGACGTGTTGCCACCAGTGCTTGTTGTGGATGCCGTCGGACTGTGCGTGATGCAACGCCTTGGCGCAGTTCTTGGCTGCGTCGATGCGGTCGTCGTAAGCCTGTTTCGCCTGCGCGGTGAGCGCGGCCATGTGTGCCTGGGCGTTCTTCAGGCTGGCCTGCGCACTGTCGTGCGCGGTCTGGGCATCGGCAAGAGCCTGCTGGTCGGGGTTGACGGCATGGCTCTGCTGGGCCGACTTCAAGTCGGACGCGGCGCCGTTCGCAGCGGTGGTGGCACGTTGGAGATCGACCGCGGCGTCTTTGGCCTGGTGCAACGCCGAGTCCGCCTTGGTCTGCGCAGCCTGCCGCTTCGGCGCGTACGAGGACAGGGCGTCGGAGGCCTCGCTATAGGAGATGTACAACTTCTGTAGACGCCCCGGCAGCGGACCGAACTGATCCTTGAACGCCTCAGCGGTCTGGCCCACCCACTGCAACGCTGTCGCATCCGAGCCGAAGGAATTCAGACTCCGATAAGCGGACTCCACATCGTGCGCGAAGTCCCCGAACTCCTTGGCCAGAGCCTCAACCGACTCCACGACGCCCGGCGTCGGATCCCCATCCAAACTCAGAATGTCCCAGCCAGATGGACGCGCCATCAGTCCACCCCCCCCGGATGATTCTGCTCAGCCCACGTATGAAGCTTCCCCGCACAGTGAGAACGAGCATACAAGGGGCCTGCGATACTAGTAACCCGCGAGTACCGATCAGTTGCTCACCGATCCTGTGCACATGAACTCGCCGCCAGCGAGGTGCTTCATGCTGTTCAGAAGCCGGAGTCGGCAGAGGACGCGGGCCCCATGGCACAAGCATCTGCGGACCGGTCGGGGTACAGGCTCACAGTTCGCGATAATTGCTCCCGTGACGACTGGCGACGTGCTCTTACTCAAGCTCGGCCTGCGGGTCGGGACCGGACCGCAGGTTGTTGACCACCACGTACCTCGCGGCGCTTCTTGCCGAGCGAGGTTCCAGCCTTGTGGAAGCAGGACTGCCTGCTGTCCGAAACTGGCTTAGGTCGGCTCTGTTTCGCCGAGTCCAGCCCCTACGCTGGCAGTACGTGGACCGACGGCGGCACGACCGAGCTTCTCCCGGTTTTCCGGCCGGTTCCGGTGGCTCACGCCACGATGGCGTGAGCGGTGTGTGCTTGTCCGAACTCTACGGAGCTCAGCATACCGATCGCGGAGTGTCGGCGGTGTGGGTAGCACCAGGCATCGATGTACTCGAAGATCGCCTTGGCGAGTTCCTGGCGGGTGTCCCGGGTTTGGCGGTCCAGCAGTTCCAGCTGCAGGGCGGCAAGGAAGGACTCGACCATCGAGTTGTCGAAGCAGTCCCGATCGTGCCTATCGAGCCGGGCAGCCCTGCGGTGCGCAGCCGCTGGCCCAAATACCTAGGAGGTGTATTGGCTGCCGTGGTCGGAGTGGGCCACGGTCTGCCCGGCCGCAGGCCGGCGGTGCCAGCGGGCCGTCTCCAGGGCGTCGCAGACCAGCTCGGTGCGTAGGTAATCGGCGATGAACCAGACCACGACCCGCCGGCTGATGGCGTCCAGCACGACCGCACGGTACATCCAGTCCTGGTCGGTGCGGTGCTGGGTGATGTCCATACGCCACAGCCGGGCCGTCGGTGGTGAACGCCCGGTTCACCAGGTCCGGATGCGGATCGGCATACGGGTCGGCGCGAGTGCGGCCACGTGCGTGGCGCTGATAGATCCCGGCCAGGCCGTCGACGACCTTGGCCTGGTCCATCCAGCGTCGCAGACACGAGTACGAGATCCCCAGATCCTCGCCAGCTGACCGATCGGCGTCTTTCCGGCACGGACCAACTCTACGGCCGGAACTCCGGAGGATGAGGCTCCAGCATCATAGATTCCTTCCGGCGACCAGTGTCGCCTCCCTTAAGGAGCCCGGGAAGGAAGGGCAAGCTTAGCGGCCCGTGTCAGAGGCCCGTCCGGACTCCCTATGAGCGTGAAACGCCACCATCAATTCACCGCGGACGGCGACGAATCAGAATCCAAAACGGGATGAGATGAGAATCGGCGTTCGAGCCCGGCCTGCGCCAGAACGGTCTCAACCTGGAGTTGGGGCCGGTACCTGTCTGTTCGATCGTCGCTCGCGAAGCTCTTTATGGAGTTCGGGCGACTCCAACCATCTCGCCAAAAAACGGCCCCCGACCTGCGATTTCGCAGATCGGGGGCGTGCCGTGGAGCTGGTCTTGTGTTACTTGAACACCGCTGACCTGCCGCAACACTGATCCGGGTCGTTGTCGCCAGTCGGTTGGCCAACCGCGATCAACGCTCACGGTCGTGTGCGAGAGCATCCCAGTCCAGGCGCTCCAACGCGGTACGCATGGCATCTGAGACAGGCAGGTCCGGTCCATCCTGAAACCAGGCCACAGCGAGCACTGACTCCGTCAGCATGGAATCTGCCTCCTCATCGATCGGCCCGGACCGGAACAAGCCGATGCATGTAATCGGCGGAAACAGCTCCATCGGCCCGAACGGACTGTTGGGTCCGTCATCGGGCGTCGTACGTGATGGTTCCACGATGTGGTTGGTGGCCCGCGGATAGCCCGTCTTCATCCGCTCAGCCAGCCCTGCGAGCAGCCGGTCATTCCACGACGCTGTCGGGTAGCCCTCCAGAAAATCGTAGGTGCCGACAACCTCGAGACGGATCAAATCGATCTGCCGACCCGTCTCAAGGAAGATCCATGCGATGTCCACAGGCTGCCCCGCTCGCTCGATTCCAGGCGGATGATAGCCGATTGGAGACGGCGCTCCGGACAATCGGCATACAGCAGAGCGCCTGGTGATCATTCGATCACCAGGCGCAATGTGGAGCTGATCTTGCGGTACTTGAACGCCACCGGCCTTGGACAACCGGTGAATGGGGCAACCACTCCGGTGTGAGAGACAGTGCCGCTGGCCGCGGACTCCTGTGATTGCGCGGGTCCCGACTCTGCAAGGATCGTCACTATGACCGGGCAAGCAAGCGCGAGCAGCGTGTACGGGAGCAGTCCGTCGCTGCTGGAGCAAGTTCAGGGTTTCGCGCAGTGGATCGCCGCTGGGCGCAAGCTGACCCAGACCAGACGGCTGACCATGACCGACGCCCGGGTGCTCGTACCGCTGCTCGGCACCGGCGACCGAGTCGACCCGGTGATCGGCGACCGAAGGTTCCGTACCCCGTCCAGCCGAGAGCTGGTACGACTGAACCTGCTGTTCGAGTGGTCCAAGGCGGCCGGGCTCACTCGCGTCGTCAGCGGCCGACTGGTACCCGTCAAGAAGAACGCCAAGCTCCTAGCCGATCCCGACGCGCTGCGAACAGTACTTTCCGAGTCGTTCGCCAAAGTGCCGGCCGACGCTGTGGTGCCATCCCAGTGGATCACCTCCTTGGTATTGGAAGCACTGCCTGAGGCCTGCGCGGTACTCCGGTCTGTGCTTGGCTTCGCCGGCGGCACAGATCTTGAAATGCTCCAGAACGCGGTCTGGGCGGACCTCACCGGCCGATTCGTCCTGGACAACCTGGACCCCGGTCAGATGACCCGGCTCCACGAGGCCACCGACCGCGATGTCGCGATCCTCGTCGCGCTGTGGGCCGAACTCGGAATGGTCCGCCACGACAAGGGCCGCATCCACCTCGACAAGAACACACCGGCTATGCCGTCGACTACTCACGACAGCGACACGTCAGCCGACCAGTTGTTCCAGCTGCGCGTTGTTCTGCAAGACACCGAACCCGAGGTGTGGCGACGCCTACTCGTCCCCTCCTCGATCCGGCTGGACCGGCTGCACGGAGTGCTCCAGGCCGCACTGGGCTGGACGGACTCACATCTGCACCTGTTCACCCTCGGCGACACCCGCTACGGCTGGCGCGATCCGGACTTCGGCGAGGGCGTCATCCCCGAACACACGGTCCGCCTGGCCGACATCGCCACAGAAGGAACAGTCATCGGCTACGAATACGACTTCGGCGACGGCTGGGAACACACCGTCCTCATCGAAGCCGTGAGCTCCCCCGACTCGGCGATGCCCCACCTCCGCTGCATCGAAGGATCCAACGCCTGTCCGCCGGAAGACTGCGGAGGCCCGTGGGGCTACCACGATCTCCGCGAGACCCTGGCCAACCCCGCCGCCGAAGAGCACCGGGAGATGCTGGACTGGCTCGGCATCGACAACGGATCCCAGTTCGATGCGACCGCCTTCGACCTGAACGCGGCCAACCGCCGGATCACAGCAGACCAGCGCAGGCGAAGCACACACTGAAACGAGTAACGCAAAGCGGCCCGTTTCGGAATCATCCGAAACGGGCCGCTTTGTAGTATTTGTGGAGCTTAGGGGATGTCAACCAGATGATTTAAACGAGGGTCTTGACCTGGCCATTGACGCTTGACGTGAGGCCCGCAGTCATGATCGGTTCGCGAATGGCTCGCGCATGGCGTCAAGGGGAACAGCGGCCACGCGACCTCCAGAGTGTGCTCGTCGGCTGGTTCTACAAACTCAGCTGGCCGACCGGCCAACGAGGATCTACTGAACATCAAAGGGCGACGTTGCTATGGCGAGGCCGGCGTGGACAGGCCGCAGTCGATGGGTCGGGACCAGGGATGGGGCCGCGAGTACGTCGCTGATAATCAAAGGACTGATAGTCAGAGGTCTCCTAGTCTGGAGCGGGTGGTGACGACTGTTGGAGCGACTGGGATTCTCTCGGCCTGAGGACTGGTTCCCGGCCGCAAACCTTCCTCGCGACTGTGATATAGATCACCTCATCGTTGGTGGCGCGCGGCAGCAGTCCGCTGAGATTCTTGATCATCGCTCTGGTGGGCTGCCGGCTTGCCAGGATGCGTCGGCGGCTCATCATCGGGTTTGAGCCGCTTCCATTAACGAGTTCCGGGGAGATCTCGTGCATAAGCGTTTTCGGGTGGGGTTTTGTCATGCGCTCTTACGGCGACGGCGGGCGGTTTCAGTCCTCGTTTCCGGCGCCTTGGCCGGCTCGGCCCTTTCGATGCCGATGGCTTCTGCCTCGGCCTACTCTGCGGCGTCTATCAAGTCGGTTCCTCTTCCGGTCTACGCCGGTTCGTGGGATTTACACTCCCCATTGGGGGAGCGCGATCGGGAGGATGCCTGCCTGGCCGGGCAGCGGCTTCACGTGAGTGGTCCGGCGGTACAGAGCGTCGCAGCAGCCTTCTTGGTAGACATCCTAAAGTCGGACGACTTTGACCAGTCGGTCAAGGACGATGCCGCGCAGCAGGCCGCTTGGGACAGCTCGCAGGATTCGCTTCGATCGTCGGACCAGGCGATGTTGGCGAGGTTGCCGGTCCCGACCGCTCCAGGCCAAGCCCACGGCGACTCGTTGGTGATCGACTGGCCTGACGGCGCTGACGTCGCGTGGGCACAGATCCCCGACTACAACGGGCCGGTACGTACCTTCTTGGACCAGCGCGCAGCCAAGGAAGCGGATCCGACCTCCAGCTATCCCGACGTGGTGGTCCCAGCTGACCAGCCGGCCTTGGACAAGGCTAAGGCGATCGTGTCATCCAGCACGGACCCTTTGCTCACCGCCGCGGGCGGACTGCGGGACAAGATCGCCAATTCCTCAGGGGGGCACTACGCGACCGATGCCGCCGACATCGCCGAGTTCGTCACCATCGGCGGGTTCCCACAGAGCGCGCCGGATCCCAGTTCGCTGGAGTTCCGGACCGATGTCGAGGCGATCAAGGCGCGATGGGCTTCCTGCACCAGTTCCAACCCATGGGATCCGCGCCAGGTACTAGGCGGCGAGGTCCAGGTCGCTCAGGACGAGTGGGAAGATGAGCTGGAATCGCAGAAGAGCCAGCGTGATGACATCGTCAACGCCTCTATTGCGGCTGCTGCTGACCTGCAAAAGGCCAACGATGCGATGGCCGACGCGATGGCTCAGGCCTACATCGCCCAGCGGATCACGGTCATCGAACGCTACATCGGAGCGCATTCCACTCCGGGGCCACCACCGACGCATACGATCTGCACCTGGTCCACATGCTCGCCTGATGCTGTGGACTGGGTGGCCCCGATCGCCAATCGGACGTGCGATGGGAACCATCAGTCCTGGTGCGATCTGATCCCGACGATGAACGCCGATATGGACGCCATCGGCAGGGCGATGTTCGGTGATCTGAGCACGGCCAACAGTGCGCAAGCTGACGCCGTGGCGAAGGCGGACCAGGTCAGCGCTGATGAAGCGACCGCAGGCGACATTGCCAAGGCGAACAACACTCCGTACGGCCGGGGCCTTGCCTATGCGTTGCAGTCGGCCCAGGTCACCAAGGCCAGCGCTGCGGCTGCCACGGCCGCGGGGCAGGCAGGTCTGAGCGCTTGGGACGCCGCAAAGGCTGGCGCGAGCGATGCGATGACGCTGTGGGCGTTGTCGGACACCCGGGCCCACGCTGTCCAGGCGCAGTTCTCGAGGGCGGAGGCTGAGGAAGCGGCTGCTCAGGCGCATGCTGCTGCTGGCGCTGCGGCTGCGCAGGCCACTGCTGCCGCAGCTAGTGCCACGGCCGTGCACACCGACCGGGTCACCGCCGAGGCTGCCTTGTCCGCTGCCCAGGCCAAGGCCGCAGTGGCCAAGGCTAAGCGGACTGATGCCGACACCCAGGCCGCCACTGCTGCCTCTGCCCGGGGTGACGCTGCCTACCAGCAGAGCGCTGCGGCTCAGGCCGAGGCGACCGCGCGTACCCAACAGGACATCGCAACGAAGGCCCATCAGGATGCCGACACCGCAGCGGCCCAGGCAGCGGACAAGCAGAAGACTGCCGATGCCGCCGAGCAGAAGGCGGCTGATGATCGGTACGCCGCACAGCAGGCGCAAGCGGCTGATGACGCTGCCAAGGCCAAAGCAGCCGCCTTCGACGCGCAAGCCCAGGCTCTAGCTGGTTCGGCCGCTGCCGCGATGGCAAAGTCCTCGGCAGACCAAGCAGACACTGACGCATCAACTGCCTCCAATGCCGCAGCCACCGCTCAAAGTGCCGCTGACGCCTCCACTACCGCTGCTCAGGCTGCCCGTGCGGACGCGACTCGGGCAGCCGGGGCTGCGGCGAAGGCGAAATCCGATGCCTCCGCTGCCGATGCTGCCGCAGCCGGATCCCGCTCTGCCGCCGCGAACGCACATGCCGCCGCCGCCGACGCGATCAAGAACGCCGCAGCAGCAGCGAACAACGTGGCCCAAGCAACCACCGATGCCACGGCAGCCGAAAACGATGCCGCCACAGCACTCAACCAGGCCGGAGAAGCCGCCAGGGACGCAGACGCAGCGCTGGCCACAGCGAACAAGGCCGCCGGCTATGCGGCCGCTTCCGCCGACTATGCGACCAGCGCCCGCGACGCAACACATGCAGTCGCGGTCTCAGCTGGCCAAGCAGTCTTCTACGGCACGCCATATCAGCGCTCCGACGCCACCGCCGGCCTAGCGGTTCTGGTCGCCAACAACGCAACGAGCTTGTCTGCACGACAAGACGCGGCAGCTGCGGCAGCCGCAGCCGATGCCGCTCGGGCAGCAACTGACGCCCACAACCTGGCGACCCAAGCCAGTGCCGATGCCAAGGCCGCCGCGACAGCTGCCGATAGCGCGGCCAGCGATGCGTTGTCCGCTCAGAACTCACTGGTCGCCACTCGGGCATCAGCCAGTGCCGCATCAGCTGATGCCGCAGCCACCCAAACTGCGGACAAGGCCGCAGCTGCTGCTGCCGCGGCCGCAACCAGCGATGCTTCAGCAGCAGGCAGGGATGCCAGCTCCGCCGCCGCAGACGCGACCGCCGCTGCGAACTCCGCTAGCGCCGCCGAGAAAGACGCGGCCGGTGCACACGCCGCTGCCGACGACGCGTCCGCCCAGGCAACCGCTGCTCAGGCAGCAGCCAAAGCAGCACAGGACTCAGCCACCGCGGCTGCTACAGCTGCCGCCAACGCCGCCGCCGACGCTGCGGCAGCCGAGAAGGCGGCGGAGGACGCCGAGGCCCGAGTCCGGGCTGAAAACCAGGCCGCCGAAAGCGTTCTAGATACCAGGTACGGCAGTGATCAGGCTGCTGCTGACCAGCAGGCCGCCGCCGACCTACTCTCTGAGATTCCGCCGGACCGGTTGGCGGCCTTGCGCGCCGACATTCAGATGTACATGAGGGAGAGTCCGAACGACTGGAACGATCCAACTTCCAATGCCAACAAGGCTCTGATGGTCCGGGTCAGATGGGCTATCGAAGGCAACCTGAGCCTGACAGAGATATGGGATGCCGAAAAGGGCCAAGCTGTCGGGCTGTTGGTCAGCACGGTTGGCCTGGCACTATGCCCCGAATCTGCTGGAGCTACCTGTCTGGCAGCGGTCGGAGCTATATCGGGCGCAGCCGCCGCTTGCGTTGAGGACTGTTCAGACGTCAAAAACGTAGCATTGCAAGCAGTTGTCTCGGCGGCCTTGATGGCCGGAAGCGGAAAAGCCGCCGATATTCTGGCATCGACGATTGCCAAAAGGATCACAGACGACGAGGTGGCAGCCTTCGTCTCAGCATGTGTCAAACCGCACAGCTTCGCCGCTGGCACCGGGGTCCGTATGGCCGACGGGACAGTGGAGCCGATCCAGGACATTCGTGTCGGCGACGAGATCTCAAACGCAACTCCGGGCGCCGCTGAAACAGAGCAGCACCGGGTCGAGCAGGTCCACACGACCTTCACCGATACAGACTTTACAGATCTGACCGTCCAGACCCCTGACGGCGAAGACACAGTCACCGGTACCCAAAACCACCCGTACTACGACCTGAACGCCGAAGCCTTTATCGACGCGAGCAAGCTTGGCATCGGAGACAAGCTGCAGTCGACGTCCGGTGCGGCCGTGACCGTGCTGAATGTTCGCAACTACATCAGCTCGATGGTCACCTATGACCTCACCATCGAGGGACTGCACACCTATTACGTAGTAGCTGGCACGACGTCTGTCCTCGTGCATAATGATTCATGCCGGGACGGTATTCTCGCAAAACTTCCCGCCCGCCCTGGGAACAACGGACCGACTGTCGGAATTGCAGTCACCGACGGGGGCGTCGAACTCCCGATGGTGGATAGCTCGAAGTCCGGTGACCCTTCCTACCCCGCGCTGGCGCGTCGGGTCAGCGATCGGCTCCGGCAGTGGAACCTCCTGCAAGGTGCAGCCGTTTCGGCGCGCGCTTACGATGTCGAGCAGACTGTCGCTGCGATGATGCTCAACGATGACGGTACGACCGCGATCAAGAGCGTCAATCTGGTGATCAATAACGCCACCGGGCCCTGTATGGTCGAACTTGGTTGTAATATGGCTCTGCCGTATATTCTCAACGATGACCAGACTATATTCCTCCATTGGAAGGACGCTACTGGTAAATGGCGTACCGAGCCGTACAGGGGCCTGAACAAGACGAAGAAGGGTTAAAGGTGTCGTATCCTATCGAGGCCATGTTCCTGAATGAGCATGCCGGTAATCGTGTGCTCATTGAGGACGCGGATGGGGTAGACCGGCTTATTGACGCGTTGCTGGCTAATCCTGCAAGCCACGCCATGGCGCAGGTCTTCTCAACCGCACGTGAGCGCCTGTCATCAGGTATGTTCGACCACGAGTTGATGGTGGGCGTGAACGCGGAACGTTCAGTCGGCATTCTTGCTTTCATGGATGGGGACGCGGGCAACATCGTTACCGACAACGGGGCGCCCAGTCTCGACAGCGTGTGGTATTCCATCACCGGGCACTCGACTGAGTACCCTGGCGGAACGGAAATCCCAGTCGACGATCTTCGGCGAGCGGTCAAGGAATTTCTTTCATCTGGCGGCAAGATTCCAACTTCCGTGCAATGGAAGCCGGAAGCGTGGTGAGTGGGCGGCGTGCGTAACGCCACGTAGCGGTATCTGGCGACCATCACGTGGTGTGATGGTCGTCAGAATTGGATGCACGTTCGGCTCGAGGGCTTAGTGCAGAACCATCGCTAGGATATTCAAGTTCGAAGGTCCAGTGGTATTGGTGCACGTATAGGGAGTAGGGCTAATGCCTTGGGTCTCAGGGGGGTAACTAAAAAGTTCTCTACGGACTGTGTTCTGCCCAGTTGCCAATTGCTTTAGCGTCAGTAGCGGGACCTCTCGCACGTCTGCGGTTCCCGTGCTCGTAGCCGGCGAGGCTTGGATATCGTCGTGCTGGCTCGGCGTAGATCGGGTCGCGGTTTTCGTCTGTGAAATGGCACATTGGAGATTGGCCGACCCGGGTTTTCTAGCGCCCGGGCGCCGGTGGAGGCCGAGCTGTTGTTGTGGATCAGTCGTCGTTCGCGGTGGGCGCCTGCGGCAGGGCTGCGTCAGCATCCGATGTGCGCTGGGCCGGGACCTGGTTGGCTCGGGAACGGAGGATATCGGGGACGCCGTCCGCGGGGGACTGGAGCAGGTAGTCCAGAGCGTGCATCTCGCTCGACTCGTATTCCAAGGCCTTCTGGTAGAAGCGAAGGCGCCGTTGGCACTCCTCGATAACCTCGCCCCAGGTGCGGGCCCAGATCCTGACGCCGCCTTGGCTCCAGCCGCATCCGGGAGGGAGGTGGTCCTGATGTACCTGGTTGTGCAGTCGGCGGTCGATCTTCGTGGCGACGAGCCAGAAGTCCCACGTCACGTCTGAGGATGCGAAACGGTCATCGGAGGTGACGGCGTCCGCGTACCCGGTCACTTGGTTCCACTCCGTTATGCCAGCCTCCACCGATGGGCGTTTGAGCTCGACGATCAGGTGATGGCGTCGGTTGAGGAGGTAGCCGGCTCGGGACAGCATGAGATCGATGCGTGTCACTCGGCCGTCCGCGTCGCGTACCGGTTGTTGCGTGGCGGGTGGTCGTCCGAGGAGTGCCAGGTGCCGTTTGAGGACTTCGGTCAGGCTCCGATCGCTGGCGTGGAGCGCGTACTCCTCACCGAACACCCATGGCTCGCCCTCAAGGAGCTCGTGTAGCTCGGAGCGTTCGAGCACGGTGCGCCTGGCCTCAGGATCAAGGACCATCTGTTCCAGGGCGGCGATGAAGTCCAGCCGGTTGGTAATCGTCGTGGAGGCACGGATGATGCTGGAGAGCCGGGTGCGGTTGAGGAGCCGTATCAGGTCGCTGCGTTCGGCGTCGCCGAGGGCGAAGAGCTCGCTGATGGCCGGCCGCAGAAACTCCGGATCCGCGGCCAGGGCGTGCCGCAGCAGACCAAGCGCGACCTTCTTGGGGCTGCGAGCCTTCGGGAGCTTTTCGGCGACCGTGGACGCGACGGCGTCGAACATCTCGCGCTCGCGCTCCTCGATCGAATTCGCCGGAGGTCCCGAATAGGGATACACCTCCAGCACCTTCCACCCCTCGACGAGTTCGGTCTGGCGCTCGGCCGCCCGGTCGCGAAAGTGCTCCCTGATCCGATCCCGGGCGGCCTCAACGAGTCGGGCCTCGACCGATTCGATGTTGGTCTCGATAAGGAGCAGGTCGTTGGGGTCGTCGCCGAAAGCCGGCCACGTGAGGTACGCGGTGAAGTCGTAGCCCCGGGCCTGGACCCGCACCGGCACGGTAGCTTGCGGGATGCCGCGGTCGTCGCAGAGGTGGAGTTCGCGTCTGTTGATCTTCTTATTCCACTCGATGATGCGCAGCCGGGCGGGAACATCCGCTCCTTCGACCGTTACGTCGAACTCGTACGATCCGGCTTGGATCGTCGAAGGGTTGAGGACTTCGTCGAGGAAGGAGACCTCTACATCGGTATACATTTCCAGGTACAGCGCCAGTTTTGCGGTGAGATGGTGGAAGGCCCGCGGTTCGGTGAGCTTCGACAGACTGGTTCCGCCGCCGGTTGCCTCGAACGTGGTCCCCAGGGGCAGCCCGGCGGAGACCGGCGCCGGCTGGCTGATCTCGAAATCACAGATCGCGTCCCGTGAGGACTCGATCCGGGTAGTAGCCGGGCCTTCCACGCCTTCGCCCACTGTCGCCCAGCTGATGTGCCGGCCCAGAGCGAATGCCCGCAGACGGCCGTGACCGGCCTTCCCGTGCAGGAACCGGCCGCTTCGACTGACCCGCTGCTTCGCCTTCCACGAGCCGCCCAGCCCTTGGAACCAGGTCAGGCACTCCTCGTTACCCATTCCGTGACCGTCGTCAACCACACGGACGACCTCGATCCCGCCGAGGTCGTTGAGCTCCGCCTCGACAGCCACGTGGTGCGCGTCCGCGTCGAGGCCGTTCCAGATCAGCTCCTCGACCGCGCCAATCGGCTCATCCATGCGTGCGAGCTTGGCCACGTGATCATCCTGCACATTCAGCCGGACGCGCGTCATGTCTTGCCCCCCATCAAGTCAGACTCCTGATGCACCAGTCGACAACAGTCAGCGTACTCAGCGCGACCGACATGACCAGGGCTGATAACGGGGACGTCACGCCTGAGCGGTGGGCATTCTCGAGCCTCATTCTGTTAGGTAGTGATTCCGGCATCAATCTTTTTCTGAGGCTTCGCAATATTCTGAGTGTCTAACCCGGACTCGTGCCATGGATGGGATGAAATAGCCCTCTGTGGGTTGACGAATAAGGGGTCAGAGATGCATTTAGCCACCAAGATGCTGGTCGCGCACGTGGGGGTTGTCGGGGTACTGGTTTGTGGTTGCTCAGCTGAATCGACGTCCTCAGAGTCGAAGTCCGCCACCTCCTCCACCGCGTCCGCGACTCCTCAGATCTCCGTGGCATCAGCGGTGTTGGCTGCATATTCAGGTATGTGGGCTGACTACCAAAAGGATCTGCTGACGGCGGACTGGCGGAATCCGGTTTCGGTGAATCACGCTACCGGCGCAGCGCTCATGGATCTTGAGAACGCGCTCGCGGTAGACGGGCACAACGGCTGGATCGGTAAAGGCGCGCCGGTGCTGAACCCGGTGGTCCAGCGCGTGTCGGGCACCGGCGGGAACGCCACTGCCGAAGTCGTCGACTGTGTCGATCTGTCGCACGCGCTGGTGTACGTGGCCGCGACCGGCGCGTTAAAGGACTCGACTCCCGG
This sequence comes from Catenulispora pinistramenti, assembly GCF_018274385.1. Classification (GTDB taxonomy): domain Bacteria; phylum Actinomycetota; class Actinomycetes; order Streptomycetales; family Catenulisporaceae; genus Catenulispora; species Catenulispora pinistramenti. The sequence goes on from NZ_JAAFYZ010000003.1 coordinate 71,125, forward strand.
TGGCCGGCACCTTGTCGACGCCGGGCTGGTCATGAAGAGCGGCCAGTGGAAGGTCTCAACGCTGGCCGCCGGCAAGGTGGGATCGTGCTGACTCGTTTCGGCACGGCGTGTGCCACGTTGGCGTACGTGCTCGGCGGCGGTACCGTCGCGGCTGCGGACGACATCCTCCCTCCCGTTTCGAAGACCGTCTCCACGGACACGAAGTGTCAGCAGACCTCGGCTCCGACGTGTTCAGCGCAGTTGGTCGTGACGCAGAACAAGCAGCCTGTGGCCTCACCACCCGTCAGTGGGCCTCCGTCGTCGCCGCCTCCGCCGCCAACCTGCTACTACAAGCCGGACTTCACGTACCCGACATCGCCGGCCGTCCAGGCTGATGGCGGTCCGGCACAGATGTCTGTCCAGGAGCAGGTGTGTCCGAAAGGTGCGGGGCAGCCTGGGACACCGCTCTCGTTCACGCCGGTGTCACCGGCAGCGCCAGCGGCGCCCGTCCCGGATATCCCTGCCCTGGTGGACCAGGCATCCAAGGCAATGAAGCTCCCCGCACCGCAGGCGACTTTGTCACCGGACGCTGCGTCTGCGGAGTTCGTCGGCGTCCCGCTTTGGGCGTGGACTCCGGCGTCGGAGTGGACGGCGAAGTCAGTTTCGGTGTCGGCGGGCGGGGTCTCGTTGACGATGACGGCGACGCCAGCGCTCTCCGCCTGGTCCATGGGCGACGGCGGATCCGTGACGTGCAGCGGTGCGGGGACTCCCTACCCCGCAGCACGCGAGGCGAAGCCGCCGGAGCGGTCCCCGGACTGCGGGTACACGTATTCCGCTCCGTCGTCTTCGGCGCCCGGCGGCTACTTCCCGGTGTCGGTGACGACGCACTGGAAGGTGGCCTGGGCCACCACGACGGGCCTAACCGGCACCGAACCGGATCTCACCACCACCTCCTCCTCTCTGCGACTGCGGGTCTCAGAGATCCAGGCGCTGGTCACCCGCGTCCAGCCCTGAACATCGTCGCTCCGCTTCTCCCATCACCTGTCTTCTCTCGTACAGAGGTCGTGTTGTCGTGTCGCGTCTCAGAACGCCTTCGCGTGCTTCGGTGCGCGTACCTTCGGCCAGATCGCCGAAGGACGCAGTCCGTGCCGTCTCCTCCAGCCATCGACGGCGCGTGCCCTATGCGGTAGCGGGGTCGATGCTGGTCGTCGGCGCCGTCGTGATCGGCGCTATCGCGTTCGTCAAAGTCGGCGGCCGGGTGCCGGTGCTGGTGGTTGCTGCTCCTGTGCAGGTCGGCCAGGTGATTACTGCTGACGATGTGAAGGTCGTGGACATTGCTCCCGGGACCCTGGCGCAGGTGATGCTCGCCGATGACGAGGATCGGGTCGTCGGTCAGCCGGCGGCCGTGCCTTTGGTCGCGGGTGAAGTCCTGACCCAGCAGTTGGTCGGGACTGCGGCGTATCCTCCTGCCGGCTATGGCGTAGCTACCGCCCAGCTGAAGGCGGGGGCGTTGTCGCCGCATCTGGTCGTCGGCGCACACGTCGAAGTGGTGGCTCCAGCTTCGGCAGCCGGTACACCGGCGCAGGTGGTGGCGAATTCGGCGGTGGTGACGGATGTATCCGCACCTTCCGATGCAGGTGACGTCGTGGTGAGTGTCCTCGCGGACCAGGACTCGGCGAAGGCGGTCAGTTCAGCTACACCAGAGTCGCTGTCTCTGGTCCTTCTGCCGGTTGGAGGCTGAGCCATGCTGATCGGCCTGTGCTCGTTGAAGTCCTCGCCCGGTGTCACAACGACAACCCTGGCGCTGGCCGGATGCTGGCCGGCGCATCTGGCCCCGCCGACCGTCATTGAGCTGGACGCGCGCGGGGGCGATATCGCGTGGCGGTACGGGTTTGCGGCCGACCCGGGACTGCGGTCGTTGGCGGCCGCGGCCCGGTTGGACCCGGAGCCGTCCATGCTGCCCGGCCATGCCCGGCCAGTCGGCGGGTCAATGGTGCTGACCGTGACCGCGCCAGCCGAGCGTGAGCCGGCGCGGCAGGCCGTCGCCGCGCTGATGCCGCTGCTAAGACTTCTGCGCGACTCACCCGAGACGGTGCTGTTGGACCTGGGCGAGATCGACCCCCGTGATACCGGAACCGCGGACTTGCTCGCAGGGCTGGCGTCGCTGCTCGTCGTCTCCCGGGCCGTGCCCGAGCAGGTGGCCCGGGTTGCTGAGGCAGCTGCGGACCTGCGTCTGACGAACTCGAACACCCGAGTGCTTTACATCGGTGACCTTCGAGACCGAGATGCCGAGCGCCTTGTGGACCTGCCGTCGGCGGGAGTGTTGCCACTGATCGATCCGGGCGCCTCGACGTTTGCCCGACTCGTCAGTCGACGCTCGCGCAAGGCCTTCGGATCGGTCGTGGTGCGGGTGGCCGAAGGGCTGGCCGCTCTGACGAAGCAACCCGGCTCTGACCCGTTGGTGTCCCCTGACTTGTCGGAGGCACTTCGGTGAGTATCGATGTCGTGTCGGTCCCGTTCATCCCGGTACAGGCGTTGCCGCACGGGTCTGACTTCCCGAATGCAGACACCCTGGTGAAGACGGTCACGACCAGAATGACCGTTCAGATCCGAGCCGAGGAGTCGGCCACCGGCCGGATGGTCGACGCCGATCGGCGGGACGAGATCGTTGAAGCGATCCTCGCTGAAGAGCTCGAAGCGATCGCTCACGCCGAGTTGTCCGCCGGCCGGCCGATGCCCACTGCGCAGGCCGAGGCGGACTTGGCCCGTCGTGCCCGCGACCACCTGTTCGGGCTCGGCGGTCTCCAGCCCTATCTGGATCTGCCCGACGTCGAGAACATCAACATCGTGGGGCACGACAAGGTGTTCCTGCGGTTGACCGGCAACCGTCGGGTCCGCGGGGAATGGCCTGTCGCCGCCAGCGATGACGAGCTGATCGACCTGATCCGGATGATCGCCGTACGGTCCGGGGAGGATGAGCGGCGGTTCGATCGCGGCTCGCCGATCGTCGATGCCCAGTTGTCGGACGGCTCACGGATCAACGGCGTCGCGTGGGTGTCCCGGCGGCCGACGCTCAGCGTCCGGATCCACCGCCACCCCAAAGCGACGATGGCCACGATGCTCGGCCTCGGAGTCTTCGACGAAGGACTGGCCGGCTTCTTGTCCGCGGCGGTGAAGGCCCGCCTGAACATCCTGATCGCCGGCGGGCCCGGGACCGGCAAGACCACGCTCCTGCGTGCGCTGGCGTCACAGATCAGCCCTGCCGAATCGCTGATCACGATCGAGGACAACCGCGAACTGAACCTTGATGCCGACGAGGAAGCGCATCCCGAGGTGCGGTCCTTCCAGTCCCGCCCCGGCAACATCGAGGGCGAGGGCGAGATCAGCTTGGCCGTGCTGACCCGGGCCGCGCTGCGGCAGGCTCCCGACCGCGTGATCGTCGGGGAGGTCCGGGGCGAAGAGGTCGTCCAGATGTTCAAGGCGATGTCCCAGGGCTCGGACGGATCGATGGCGACGATCCACGCCTCCGATTCGCGCGAGGTGTTCGTGAAGCTCGCGACCTATGCCGCCGAGGCGCCGTCCAGGCCCGGGGTGGCGGAGGTGAATCTGTACATCGCGTCCGCGGTGGACTTGATCGTGCAGCTCGACTACGCAGCTGACGGCGTCACCCGCGTGGTCTCCTCGGTTCGTGAGGTCAACGGCGCTGACGGCGACCAGCTGGTCACCAACGAGGTGTTCGCCCCCGACGATGACCATCGGGCTCGTGCGACTGGTGCGATCTCAGAGAAGCGGGCCAGGAAGCTGGAGGCAGCGGGGCTCGATCCAGACGTTCTGATGGCGTCCGGTTCGAGGGCGTGGTGACCTGATGGACAACGTGACGCTCTTCCTTACGGTGGTCGGCGGTCTTCTCACGCTGGTCGCCGGCGCGGCTCTGCTGATCCTCGCGTTCCGTCCGCCCTCGCAGAGCCAGGCGGTGGCGGCCTGGGTCGCGCGGTTGGATCCGCGGCCGGTATTCGCGCAGCGCCGCAAGTTGTCGGTCTCGATCGCCGTGGGTCTGGCCATCGGCATGCTTTCAGGGTGGCCGGTGGCCGCTGCCGCCGCGGGGTTGGCGGTGTGGTTCTCGCCGGTGGTGTTGGGTCACGACGTGGGCGAGACCGAACGGACCGCCCGCGTGGAGGCGATCGCGGTGTGGGCCGAGATGCTTCGGGACGTGCTGTCGTCGGCGGCCGGCTTGGAGCAAGCGGTCCTCGCTTCGACGACCGTGGCCCCTGAGGCGATTGCCGAACCGCTGGCCGCCCTGGGCTCCGACCTTCGCGCCCGGCGGCCCTTCCCCGACACGATGCGGGCTCTGGCCGCCCAGCTCGGCGACCCGATCGCCGACCAGGTGATCGTGTCCCTGATCCACGCCCAGAAGCACCAGGCGAAGAATCTGGCCGAGCTACTGGGCGAGCTGGCTGCCGCCGCGCGAGCGCAGGTGAGTCTCGCCGTGCGGGTGCACGCGGAGCGCGCGAAACACCGGACGTCACAGCGGGCCATCACTGTGATCTTCACGGTGATGGCGGTGGGGCTGTGCGTCTTCTACCCGCAGTTTCTGCGGCCCTACGACACCGTCGGCGGGCAGGCCGTGATGGCCGTCGTGGTCGGCATGTTCGCGGGTGCGTTGTGCTGGGCCCAGATCATCCTGCGCCCCAAACCGGTACCGCGACTTCTCGATCCGAACGGGCGGGTGGAGGCTTAGATGCTCTTGTTGGTGATCGCTGCGGCTGCCGGCGGTGTCGGCTTGTGGCTTCTGCTCGTCGGCTTGGTGCCGCCGCGGCTGAGCCTTGCTGAGCAGATGGCCCGCGTCCCCACGTCTGCTGTGCCGAGCCGAGTCGGTGCGGACGCCCCGGAGGCGTCGTTCACGTCGCGACTCGGTGGCCGGGTGGCGGCTGTTCTCTCGCGTTCAGGGCTGCCCGGTGCGGGAACGCGGGCCAACCTCGTGCTGCTGGACAGGGAAGTGCTGCCGTTCCTGACCCAGAAGGCCGGGTGCGCGGCGCTTGGCGTGATGTTGCCCATGGCCTCGTTCACCGCCCTCAGCATCGTCGGCGTAGAGCTTCCGATGACCGTTCTCCTTCTGGCCGCCGGCGTCTTGGCCGGCGTGCTGTTCTTCGTTCCCGACCTCGCGCTGGGTTCCGAGGTCGAGGAATTCCGGGCGGCCGGGCGGATGGCGGTCCGCACGTTCCTGGACCAGGCCGCCACGACTCTCGCCGGCGGTGCCGGAATCGAGCAGGCGCTGATCGCTGCCGCCGATGGCCACGGCCCGGTCTTCCGGGCGATCCACGACGCGATCACCGACGCGCGTGCGGCCCGCGAGCCGGCCTGGCCGCACCTCGACGAGCTCGGCAAACGGCTGGGCATCCGGGAGCTGAGCGAGCTGGCTGCCGCCTGCACCTTGGCCGGCGCCGAGGGCGCGAAGGTCAAATCATCGATCACCGCGAAGGCCCGCTCGATGCGGGAGAAGGAGTTTGCCGCGCAGACCGAGGCTGTCGAAGCAGCCAGTGAGCGCCTGGCGATGCCCGGCGGCCTTCTGGGGATGTCATTCGTCTGCTTCCTGACGTACGCCGCGTTGGCGGCGGCGTCGAAGCAGATCTGAGGGGCGGGGTTATCCACACCATGTTGAAAACCGGGCTGCCTCGCAGCTCAGCGCCATCAGAAAGAGGTACTGCTCATGGAACGCATGTTGAAGTATGCCCTCGGCCGGCTGTCGACCGTCGCCAAGCGGTTGCGCGAGGACAGAGGGGCGATCACGGTGGAAGCAGTGCTTTGGACTTTCGTAGTCTCGACCATGGCCCTGACCGTCGGTGCGATCATCTACCAGTTGGTTCTCACGAAAGCGCACTCCCTGCATTTCTGAAACGAGTCCTCGCCGGAGCCGGTAACGACCGGGGCTTCAGCTCGGTCCAGATGACGATCTGCATGCCGCTGGTGGTTTTCGTCCTGCTGCTGATCATCCAGGCCGGGGCGTACTACCACGCGCGGCAAGTCGCGAAGGTGGCCGTCGATCGGGCCGTGGCGGTGGCCCGTACCGAGCACGGAACAGCCGGATTCGGGCAGGCCCAGGCCGAGCACGTGCTGACGGTCGTCGGCGACGGTTCTCTGAGCGATGCCCGCGTGCGCGTCACGCGGGCATCGGGCGAGGTCACCGTGGCCCTGCACGCGGACGCCCCGCACTTCGTGCCGTTCTGGCCGGGTACGGTCGATGTCGTTTCGAGCGGGCCGGTAGAAGCCTTCGACGAAGGCGGGCGCCGTGGCTGAGGTCCCGGTCCTGCCGCGGCGTCGGCGTCTTGGCGGGGCTGATGATGGCTTCGCTGTGCTGGAAACCGTCATCGTCACGCCGATTCTCATCCTGGTTCTGCTCGTGGCTGTCGCGGCGGGCCGCCTGGAATCCGCGCGGCTCGACGTCGACACCGCGGCCGGGGCCGCCGCCCGCGCGGCCTCGTTGGCGCGAAGTCCGGCCGCAGCGGCCGCGGCGGCCGGCGCTGAGGCCGCCCGTTCGCTCAGTGCCGCCGGTGTGTCCTGCCCCCACCCACGGGTCGGCGTGGACACCTCGGCGTTCCGCCCCGGTGGCGTGGTCAGAGTCACGGTGACGTGCCGTGCCGAACTCGGCGACCTGGTCGGTATGGGGTTCCTCCCGCTCGACACCGGCATCACCAAGTCGTCGGCGTCCCCTATCGATCGATACCGCCAGGCAGCGGCCGGAGGCTCGCGATGACCGTGTTCGTCACGCTGCTCGTCGGGGTGCTGATAATGGTGATCGGCCTGGTGACCGACGGCGGGGGAGCACTCGCCGCTCGCGCCGACGCCCTTGACGAGGCCATGTCCGCCGCGCGTACCGCTTCGCAGGCCATCGACATCGACGCACTGCATCATGATCACATGATCGTGCTCGACGATGCGGCGGCGAGAAGCGGCGCAGCTGCCTACATGGCCGCCACCGGCGACCACGCGGTGATCAGCATCAACCAGGTAGGGGACCCGGGGCGCGGGAGCGGCATCGGTGGCGATGCCGAACCGGAGGTGACGGTGACCGTCACCCGGACTGTGCACACCCAGTTCCTTTGGGCGGTCGGGATCGGCACTTTCGCCATGACCGCCAGCGCCACCGTGTCTCCTGAGCCTGGGAGGCTCCCGTGAACCTGATTGCTCGGCTCACCAAGGCGGTTCTCGCCCTGGGGCTCACCATCGGGCTGTCCTGCGGCGTCCCGTGGGCACTGCTGACCTACGTCGGAAATCCCATTCCGAAGCACGTCCCGGGTGTCCACGAGGCCGTGAACGCCCTGCCCGCCCGGTTCGACGTCCACGTCTTCATCGAGCTCGCCGTCTATCTGCTGTGGGCGTGCTGGGCTGTGTTCGTCGCGCAGCTGCTGGTACAGATCCCGGGCACGATCGTCGACATCGTCCGGGTTCTGCGGCGACGCGAACCGCTGCGGCGGCACGTCGCCACCGGCCCGGGGGCCGCGTTCGCCAGCGGCTTGATCGCCGCGTTCACCATCGCGCTGCTCGCGCCACGCGCGGCGGACGGCGCTGCCGCCGCGGCGAAGGCAACCGGCTATGTCCTCAGTCCCTCGGCCAGGACCGCCTCTGTCGCGCCGGCTGTTCCCGGGGCCCGGCTTGCGAGCGAGGAGGATGTCCACGTCGTTCGATCCGGCGACACGCTGTGGGACATCGCGAAGCTGCACCTCGGTGACCCGGAGCGCTGGCACGACATCTACCGTTTGAACGCCGGCCGGACCCAACCTGACGGTGGTGCGTTGTCCGATCCGCAGATGATTCTTCCGGGCTGGCGATTGCGGCTTCCGGACAACGTCGTGGCTCCCACCTCACGGGGAGCCGGGTCCGTGGAGTCCGCGACGGGGCCCGGTAGCGCCGGCGCCGTGCCGACGGCCGTACCGGTTGTGGTTCCGCCTTCAGCATCCGGCAGCGTTCCCACGCCCACGCCTACCCCGACGCCGACGCCAGCCTCGGCGTCGGCCTCGATGCGAGCGGCGCCCTCGATTCCCAGACAGCGAGTCGCGCCACGCGATCGTGCGGCCGTCCATCTGCCTGGCGGTGGCGTGGTCCCCGTCAGCCTCGCGTCCGGTGTCGCCGCCGCGCTCGCCTTGGCGCGCCTTCGTGCGCGTGCCAGAACACGCATCCAGCCCGTCGACGTTCCCGCGGATCCTGACTCGCTCGCGCCGCTGGTTGCGCCTGTGCAAGCCGAGCTGCTGCGTGCGCACCACGCGACGTTGTGTGCCCCGGGTAAGGGCCTGTTCCAGGACGATGAGGACTTCGGAGACGACCCGCTTGTCGACGACGAGCCGCCCAGCGTCGAGCCACAGCCCGATTCCGGCGGGCAAGAAGCGGCGTGGTCGCTGAAGCCTGAGCCCGGCGAGCCTGGCGGCGTGCCGCATTTCGCGCCTTGCCTACGATCCGTGTTGGACGCCACCGACGCCCCCGAGGACGTTCATGTGGCGGTGCGCGAAGACACGCCGGTTTCCCTGGCCGACGTCACGACAGCCGGCCTCGGCCTGGCTGGCGACGGTGCCGCCGATGCCGCACGATCTCTCCTGGCGTGTGCGCTGGCCGCCGGCGGGCCGAGGGCCATCGACCAGGCCGTCGAAGTCCACACCACGGCGCAGGCGCTGTCGCAGCTACTCGGTCCCGGCGTCCCGCCGCCCGATTCTGCGCGGTTGAGGGTGTTCGACGCCTTGGCCGAGCTGCTAGACGATGCTCGGCGCGAGCAGTCTGCCCGGTCGGCAGAGGTTGCCGAGTACGGGCAGGCGACTGCCGGCGACGTCCGCCGATACGACAACGTCGACCCCTTCCACCCGCGCATCCTCCTGGTCCACCTCGAAGCCGCCGAACGCCACCGGCTGGAGGCGGTCGCGAAGGCCGGGGCCAGGGTCGATACCCATCTGGTGCTGCTGGGCCCCTGGGCCGCGGGCACCACCGCCACGATCGACTCCAGCCGCGCCCTGACCGCGACCGGTCCCGATGCCGAGCGGCTGCATGGTTCTTCAGCGTTCGGTCTCGCGATGGACGAGATGGAGCAGATCCTCGCGGCGATGGACGCAGCCGCGGTGGTGTCGCCCGCCGTCGAGCCGTTCACCGATACGGCAGAAGACGGCGAACCGACGACCGTGGAGCTGCTGGAGGACGGTGACGCCGCGCCGGCTACGACGGCGCCAGCCGCGCCCCCGGTCGTGGCCCGAGCTCAGCCTGAAGAAGGCGTTCTCCTGCTGAACGTCATCGGTCCCTTCACCGCGGAGATGGACGGCCGTGACGTCACCGGCTGTTTCAACCCCAGCCACCGGACGCTTCTCCTCTACCTAGCGCTCCGGGAGCGCCCGGTCCGGAGAACCGAGATCATCGAAGCGCTGTGGACGGACGACGACGCCGACGGCAAGAACGTCGAAAAGAAGCGCCGGACGCGCTTCGACACCCGGCTGTACCAGACCAAGAAGGCTCTGGCGGACGCCGCCGGCCACGACGGCGACTTCATCACGTCGGACCGGGCCTCCGGCTTCATCTCCCTCAACAGAGCCCTCATCCTCACCGACCTCACCTGCTTCGAGCAGCTCATCACCCGAGCTTCCCGCACCGCCGACGACGCGCAGAAGGCCGCGCATCTCGAAGCAGCATGCGCGCTGTACCGCGGCCCGCTGGACGAGAGCATCCGCGGTGACTGGCTCCTGGAACACCGCGAAGACCGGCTACGCCGCTACCGCGATGCCGCCGGCGACCTCGCCCGCATCGTCGGCAGAACTGACCCCGACCGCGGACTCGCCATCCTCAACCAGCTGCTTGAACACGACCTCTTCAACGAGGATCTTTATCGCCGGATCATGCGTGGCCAGGCCCGCCTGGGCCGGCACGATGCGGTGCGGCGGACTTTCAACCTGTTGGAGACCCGGTTCGAGGCAGTCGAGCTTGTGGTCGACCCCTCGACGCGGACACTCGTGCAGGCTCTGACTCGGAAGGCCAGCTAGGTTGTTGCTCAGTGTCGTCGGTTACAAGATTGCTTGGCCCTTCGCCTGTATTGGGCGCAGACGAGAAGCGTGTGGGGGTAGCATCGATACAGGACTCTGATATCCTCTTGAGGGGAGGAGAGTGGGCGTGACTCAGTACTTTATATTTACTGACTTGCCTAAGCGGTCGCATACCCTCTCCATCTTTAGGATCACGGATCCCGATTCTGGAAAATCTGTGTATCTGGGGACCGAGCTAGAAGCATCACGCTTGGCGGTCGAACGGGAAGAAGAGCGCATCGCCAGATGGCTCGGCGGACCGAAATCCGCTGGTGCTGCGCCGGGACCCTCGGAATATCTGCGTCGGCTTCGTGTGCGGCCCTTGGACGCCTGGTCCGCTGGGTCTGCCCAGTCTCACGAGGAGACGTTTCGGGCGCAGGGCGTTGTGGCTCCCCCGCGCGGGTTCCATGCGGTGCCCTATCTGCGCAGTCACGGCCAGCCTGTGAAGCTATCGCTCGACGATGCTGAGAGCGTAATCGTCGAGTGTTTCCTGGCTGTAGGGCGGGCGGAGTGTGCACTCAGCCTGCCTCAGCGGGCCGGCTATTCAGCCGTGCGCGATCGGTGGCAGCGACTTGCCCGGCGCCTCCTGCTCGCCGACACCGTCGGTCGGCGACTCTACCGGGCCGTCACACGGGCTCGAAGAGCGCTGCAAGCGGCGTTGCGTCCGCGATGGTCACGCCCAAATCAACCTCCGCCCTCTCGGATCATCGCCCAGTTCCGTACGGCCTTGGTGGGTACCTTGACGCGCACGGCCCCTCCACTCGCCTGCTTGGCGAGCGGGGTGGCACCCGGCCAGCCGTCCCAGTTCTGCTGACTGTTCAGCCAGCGGCAGGCGCCATCGTGCGCTCCCGGCCGGGGTCCCTCTAGGCTCCCGGAGCTGTCCCATGCCTCCAATTGCTCGACGTACGCCAGCATGTACGTGCACGAATAAGCTTCCAGCCCTGGCGATCCACGTCGGTGGGTTTCACCTCGTTCTCGAGCGGTTCCCCCGCCGGGTGCTCGGGTTCGTGGCCGGCCTCGCCACCACGGCCTCGACCCTCTACGCGATCTTTGGCAGGTGATTAATGGGAGCGCTGGGGAGCATGTCCAACGTGGCATGCGCAGGCTCTAGAACTCCATTCTGTCAAGGATTTGTCACTCATCGCGGCGATTCTTGCCAGTTGGCACCCCAGAAACAGACCACCACGCTTCACATCGGTCCCGGATAGAGCGTCTATGGAATGGCTGCCGCCGATCGCGGTACACCCATCGACGAAGGGCCCAGATGTGACTGACACCAACCCCGCCCCGACCCTCTCGACCGCAGCCCGCTCGGTGGCGGTCGCGCTGTCCGGAGCTGCCGAGGTGACCGTGGGGGCGCTCAGCGAATCGGCAGGCGTGAGCAAGTCGACCGCCAGCAAGACCCTAGTGATGTTGGAACAAGCCGGCGCCGCGACGCGGCTCGTTCGGGAGACCGGCGGATTCCGCGAATCTGACTTGTGGTCGCCTCTGCCCGAGCTGGGCCCGTTGCTGTTCGCCGCGAGCACAGGCGATGGTTACGGTCACGCGAGCCGCGTTCTGTCGTCGCATGCCGCTGACGACGCGGGGTCGAGCGATGGTTCCGGGGCCGTCGGATCTGATGTGCAGGAGGCGGTGCCTCAGCGTGACGGGGAGTCGACGGACTCTGCGGATGTTGACGAACACCCAGCGCGGGAGGCTGGCGAACCAGCGGTTCCGTCTGCGCCAGCGACAGAGCACAAGCCTGTCGGTTCTCCGCCGAGGCTGGCACGTGGCGGGTTGGAAGACCTGGTGGCAGCGGTACTGGCTGCTCATCCCGAGCTCGACTACACCCCGGTGATGGTCAGCCATCTGCTCTCCGGCCGTTCGTCCGGGGCCATCGCCAACGCACTTGAGCGCCAGGTGGCGGCCGGCACCGCCGTCAGGACGTGTGAGGCGCCGAAGAGGTACCGACATGCTGTCGCCGGCCTTGCTGATGTGCGGTAGCGGGGGTCGTGATGACGTGCTCCCCGCTGTCCGACCCGCCGCCGATTCCGGTATCGGGCGGCTCGGCATGGCCGAGTCCCAAGCTGCCCCCTCCGTCCGCGCGACAGCGTGAGCGGCGTCCGGGATCGACGCCCATTTCACAGCCGGCTGTCATCAAACGACCCCGTCTTCTGGCTGCGAGGGCTCAGTACTTCGCCGCCACGGCGAGCGCGGCCGGCTGGGCCCGGCGCCGTGTCGCCGACACGCTGCTGCGTTGGGGGGCTCCCGAACTCGTCGATGACGCTGTTCTTGTCGCGTCCGAACTGGTTACCAACGCCTTCACACACGCGGCCATGCTTGAAGGTGCTCCAACATGTCGTCTGGTCCTCAAGCTGTTCGTCGATCGGCTGGCGGTAGAGGTATGGGATCCGGCGTCGGCGTCGGCCGTGGAGGTTCGGCAACGTGCTGTCGATGCAGAGACTGAATCGGGACGCGGGCTCGAAATCGTTGCTGAGCTTTGTGGAGGTCGGCCGCTGGTCTTTGCGGAACCGGGCCATGGGAAGACCGTGGTCGCCGTAATACCGCGGCAGCGGCCTTCTCAGACCTGAATATTGTGCGGTGGTTGTCACGGCGGTGAGGGCTGAAAGAACACGTGAGGTAGGGCATCGCACGATGCTCTGCCTCACGGTGCGCAGAGTCTAACGGAAACGCGTGTCTCCGGAAATATCGTTTCCCTGGACCACCACGCCCACATTATGCCCTGTCACTATATTGATCACCTCGAGACGGCGAGCATTGGTGGCGTTGAGATACGGGCGGAAGCAGGGGTGAATTATGAACTCTGTTTCCGTGGGCCGGATTCCCGACTGTGCACCGTTGGCGTAAATGATCGTGCCGCCCCTCCGCACCCCAAGAAATCCCACACCGTGCAAGATGTCAATGATGATATCAGGGTCGAAGATGTCAGCGCTTGCAGGGAATTTATCCGACAAGGTGGCTCTGAATGGCGCGAAGCGCTCTGCTATTCCAAGCCGGGTAAGCTCGAAGCCCGAATTTTCGAAGACGATCAACACCTCCCTCAAAAAAGGCAGGGTCATCCTGTACTCTCGGGCTAGGTCGAGCACCTTCCAGTGTGAGAACGGGAGCGTCGCCTCGATGACATCCTGTTCTGTGATCTGGGCGTTTCCGTTTGCGTGTGCCTTGTCCCTGCAAAGGTTGAGGAACTGAATGGCGTCTCTCGGCCTGGGAAGGACGCGCGAGAACAGGTAGCGGGGAGTGTCCTCGCCGGCGACGGCATGAGGGAATATCGTGCCCCACATTTCGGTATCCGTGACGGGGTGCCCCAGAGAGGCCTCCGCCCTCCTCAGGGCGAGCTGCCGCAGGAGGCCGTCCGTCCAGTCGATCCGGACCTCATCGCTGTGAAACTTATCGGCCTCGCTGAACTCAAGTGCGTCGTAAATGTCGGTACGCAGGAAGTTGATACAGCGGAGCGATCGACCGTATGTCAAGGCTGTGTGCTTCCCGGCGAGGAGCAGGCCGACAATCATGGCATCGCTCTCGCGATCGTTCTTCCAGATCTGCTCCAATTGGTCGACAATGATCAGTAGCGGTGGGTGTGCGTTCTGGCACTTCAGGTCCGAGAAGGCGTGCTGCACGGCAGATTCGATGATCTCCAGCTGCTTGGTGGGTGAAATATGAAGCTCCACCTTGTTTGCGCCGATCGCGACCTTTACTCCGAATGCCTCAAGCGAAATCGACGTACCGAGCATGCGGCTTGCTCGTGCTACGCGCTCATGCAGAGAACCGTCGTCGACTTCTCCATTGTCGCGAAGAAACCGTTTAAGTGCTTTGGCGGATGCAGGCACGTGCTTCGGGTGGTCTGCTTGCAGGTGATCGACAAGGAAGCGAGCGGCTTGCAAAGCGAATATAAACCGCCAGATCAAGGCCTTCGAGCCTTCGTCGGTCAGGCCATCCACGGCAAAACGGTTGAACTCCTCGCCCACCGCTTCGTCCGGCGTGATCAAAACGGTGGACCCGGGCCGATAGCCCTGCGCCGCCAAATGCATGCATATGGCGCTCTTCCCTGACCCCTTCCTGCCGATGATCAGGGTTTTGCGGCCCGATAGTGCTTCGTCGTATGCAATCGTTGGCAGGAAGCTCACGCTCAGCAACCCATCGGCGATATCGTGTTCAGCGTCATCGCGGCCGAAGAACAGCCGCGAGACGACGTCGATCTGTTCGCTCATCGAACCCCCCACATCATCGCCCTAGACTGCTGAAAGCATCGTAGCGTCGTGTAGTGATGACCGTCGGTAGTTCGTCTGCCTGGCCTCTCCGGCTGGCTGGCGCCCGCACCGACCTGCCATTGACGGGGTGGGGGCGCGACGCATGGGCTTGCAGTCCTCTGCCGGGGAGATCGTCCTCCGCGTACGCTGTGAGGCATGAGCGTGCGAAGGTTCAAAGGCCTCATCTTCGACTTCTTCGGCGTCCTGACCTCGAACATGGTCGAGGTCATCGAGTGTTTCGAGGACCGGGAGCAGATCCCGCGCGGGACGTTCCTGCGGGCCTGGGCCGATCCCCGCGGCAAGGAGCTGTTCACCCGCCTGGAGCTCGGCGAGATCAGTCAGACTGACTGGAACCAGGGCTATGCCACGTTGATGGGCGTCGCTCCGGATGGTTTAATGTCCCGCTATCTCTATGACGCATTCCCGGCTCACGAGACGCTGAAGTTCGCGCGACAAGCCCGATCGGCCGGCTACAAGACCGCCGTGTTGTCTAACTCTCTGGGGCGCACCCCCTACGATCCATATGCGGGTTTCGATCTGCGGGGGATCTTTGACGAAGTAGTGCTGTCCGAGGATCACGGAATGCGCAAACCAGATCCTGCGGTCTTCCACCTGCTCCTGGATAAGCTCGACGTACGGGCCGAGGAGTGCGTCTTTGTAGACGACTCCGAAGAGAATCTTCAAGCGGCTGTCGAGTTGGGCATGACAATCGTGTATGCGGCCGACGAAAGGAAGCTGGCGTCGCGGCTGCGAACGCTGCTGGAACTACCCGTCCTGTAGGAACGCCCGCACGGTGGGATGACCGCGGTGCTCGCCAAGCTGGCGGCGCAGCCTGGCAAGGGTCGAGGACGAACGTGCCGATTCCACCGAGCCGAGACATTTGCCGGCGTGGCGCGCCTGGTCGACTGCGGCGTCCAAATCGTGGAGGGCCAGGTGTGCTTCAGCGGCGCGGGCGAGATAGATCGCGTGGCCCTTCGGGTACTGCACCTCTTCGGGGGACTCGGCCCGGACCGCCGTGTTGAAGCAGTGCACTGCATGTGCGGGATCGCCCAGCTCCAATGCCGAGGAGCCGGCGATCATCTCGATTTCGCCGCGCGTGACCCAGTACAAGTACTCCGGGTCTTCGTCTGAAGGCCCAAGGTCAAGCAGGTCTCTGGCGGTCGTGAGGGCCTGGGCGCAGCGCCGCCGGTCGCCCGCTTTCGAAAGGGCGCGAGCCTTTCGCGCCGCGAGCATTGCCCGCATGCGGGGTGTGGCTCGATGGCGAGTTGTCTCTTCCGCGGTTTCCAAGAGCTTCACGGCGTCGTTCGGATCGCCTTCGGTGTAGTGCTGAATGGCCATGAAGGACATTGAGTACGCACCGGTCAAGACGTCATTTGCCTCTGCTGAGGATCGCAGTGCCATGTGATAGTACTGCTCTGCTGCGGCGTGACGCTTGTTGTCGAACAAATTCCACGCCACCTGCCGTGAGGCTTCTGCCGCCAGGGAATATGCGCGGCTCTCGGTGGTCGCTTCCAGTCCTCCGGCCTCGAGAAGACGGGCTAGCAGAGCTAGCTCATTGCGGGCCATACGGGCCATCTCGCCGCTATCGAATTCGTCGTCGAGATGCCGCAGGTATTCGAGGCGTTCTTCGATGTGGCCGACCAGTTTTGGCACGTCATCCGGTGCCGTGTCGCTTACTTCAACCGGTCTGACCTGCTTGGTGAGGGCGTCCGACCAGTGACCGACCACTGCGGTCAGGGCTGTGCCAGATGTGACGATGAAACTCCGACGGTCCACACCGCCTCCTGTTGCCATATCCGCCAGGATCGTCAGTGCCTCCTGGCGGTTCCATGGTGCCTCTTGCCTTCTCGGGCCGTCGACCGCGTTGCTGAATTCGCCGCCGGTCGCCAGGACCCGATCGTAGGCTCTGGCGACATCGCTGGTGAGCGGTTTGGTCCCGTTCTCGACGTTGCGCAGGTAACTCTCGGCGTACCCCGCCTCTCGCGCGAACGCGGCGAACGTCAGCCCGGACCGGCGCCGTGCCGCCCGCAAATCGTCTCGAAGCTCGTCCGCCATGATGCCGCCCTTGTCAGAAAAGGGATCGCCTAGGGATCGGTCTAGGTCATTGTTCCTCGTCCGGTGACGCGGTGTGCTCATTCCGGCGCAGATAGCGTCGGAGTGTTGAGACTGCCACAGGAGGACACCGTGGACCAGACCACCATTGACGAACTGTTCGACGGGCCGCTCGTCACCGCGGTCCCGAGCGGGACGCTCGTGGAGAAGTCGCCGGGCGACGGCGACGGCGAGGACAAGGGCGACTATTGCAGCGTGCAGCGCTGATCCACTGACTGCCGCGTCCGGGCTGGCGCACTTCTCGTGCGCTCCGCGGGCCCGGGCGCGGCTTCCCCCACCGCCAACGCGCAAGGAACCCCATGTTCAGTTTCGATATCTCGACGGTGACGGACGGCTCCGTCACCTGGAGCCGTGACGGAGACGCGTGGGTCGGCCCGGCCGGCTGGGTGCGGCCCTTCGAACATCCGGCGTTGCAGGCGACAGCGGTCGCGGACGGCGCCAGTCTGTGTCTGACAGTCGCTGAACGGTGTGAGAAGCCAGACTTCGTGCGCTTGCACGTCGATGGTTCCACGGTTGCCGTGGAGGCGGGACCGCTTGGTCGTGCCCCTGTCTACGTCCGGTACCGGAGCAATCGATTGGCGGGCGGCTGGCGTCTCAGTGACCTGATGGAGGGCTTGTCGGTCGGCGCCGTGAACGGCCGAGAGCTGACGAGGCAGCTGACTCGCCGCCATCGCTACACGGCCGACACCGTCTTCGACGGCGTCCTGCGTCTGACGGAGCGCGCTCGAATCAGCGTCGGCGCATCGGGCTTGCGGGTCCAGTACCCGGAGCCCGTCGAACGCCCGATCACGCGGCGTGCCCTGAAGCCCGGGATCGATCCGGTGGCGGTTCTCGGCGAATTGCTGGGCCGGCATGTGGAAGAGCGGCCCGTGGACGGGGTCGAGTTGTCGGGCGGGGCCGACTCGGCGCTCGTGGCCGCCGAGGTCGTCCGAGCGTCCGGTCGTCGAATGCAGAGCTTTGGGCTGGTCATGCCTGGTGAGCAAGGCCTCGCCCAAGCGAATCGTCGTGCTGGGATCGTTGAGGGGCTGAAGCTCGCGGACAACTCGATCCTCGCGGCGGCGTATCCGCCGTTCGGAGCCGGTCGGCGCTGTGGGTTGCACGACCCGGCCAGCTCGTATTACTGCGAGGCCTTCGACGCGCTTGCCGCCGTGGCCGGCACCCTTGGCGTGCGTGTTATGGCGACGGGTTTCGGCGGCGACGAATTGATGGCTTGTCCCGCCGAAGCGCAGCCGACGCCAACCGAAGAGGTATTGCCTGCCTGGCTCAGTGTCAAAGCACGTACGGAGGCGCGGGAGCTGGACGACGACTTGGCGCCTTCAGCGCATCTGTGCACGCCGACCCTGATGGCGGTTGCCTCACATGCCCCTGGCCTGCTCGCTGCCGGCATCTGGCCGGTCGCCCCGTTTGCGGACCCCGCGCTGACCCGGTTCTGCCAGCAGCTTCCTGAGGACCTGGTAGTCGGCAAGCGCCTGCTGCGGCATCGCCTGGCCCAGTACATCCCCAAGCGGATCGCCCACAAGCCATCTCCGGAGACGTTCCGCCCTGTGATGCAGATCGGGATGCGACGATTTGGCCTCCGGCTCCTCGGCGACTACCTCAAACGCGGCATGCTGCTGGCGGACCTCGGCTTCGTCGAGCCCTCGGAGCTTCAGGCGGCGGTCCATGCCGCGAGTGCCGGTTCGACGGTTGATTCCCGGTTGGCAGATGTCCTGCGTCTGGAGCACGGACTTCGTCAGGCGTGGGGTCAGCTGTGACAAACTCTCCCAAAATGGAACATCTGAAAGAGGCGTCGCTGCTCTACCGGGAGCCGGCGCTGTATGCGCAGATGACTGACGCCGACGCTATCGACAGGGCCGCTGCCATCATCGCTCTAGCCGCCGTTCACGGTCCGTCCGGTGCCAAATCCGTGCTGGACCTGGGCTGCGGCACCGGCGCGGTCCTGGAACAGCTGGCTTGCACGTACTCCGATCAGGCAGGCGTCGACCTGCTGCCCGGAATGATCGACATCGCGAAGAAGCATCGCCCGGAGCTGGACCTGCGCGTTGGTGATATGCGTACGGTGCGTCTAGGCCGGTCCTTCGACGTTGTGATCTGCGTTGGCAATGCCCTGGCATACCTAATCGAGCCCGAGGACGTCCAGGCAGCCTTCGCCACCTTTGCCGAGCACTGCGTTCCCGGGGGCCTGTTGATCATCCAGACACCCACCGTTTATCCCCCACTGGACAGGAACCGGAACGCGAAGGCGGAGGTGTCCGGACGGCATGCGGGCGTCGTGATCAGGTACACCCGGGATCCAAGGGACGAGACATTCACCATGACTCGTCACTGGAACTTCGAGGACGGTGAGCGCACAACAGACGTGGTCCGTCGACGTGTCCTGTCCATCGAGGAGCAAGCGGTGTTCGCCAACTCGGTCGGCTTCACCCACGTCTGGCGGAGTACTAGGGACGGCGTAACTGTCTTCCACCGCGAAGGCGTGGGTGGTCCGGGGACGGGAGCTGCTAGTGGCTGAGACGCCGAAAGACTCTGTCCTCCTGTCCCTCGCGAAGGAGGGCTACAGCGGGAGCTACGGCGTCTTGCTGCTGGTGGCAGTGCTGATGGGTACGAACCCTGATGAACTGAGGCCTGAATCGGACGCGGAGCGGGACGAGTGGTCCGGGCACCTTCAGGGACTGCGCTCGGCGCTGACGTGCGTTGCGATACACGAGGCGAAGCTCGAACCCGGCGATGCGGCGGCCGTGGTGCAGCGGCACATAGAGGACGCAGCTCAGGTCATGGGCCGATCCCGCGGATCGAGGTGAGGCGCTGTGATGCGCGGGTCTCTGACCTGTCCAGGACACGCCGAGCACCTGTCGGACGTGCGCAAGTTCATCCTCAAGGTCCTCGGTGACGTGCCCGGCGTTGATGTCGCTGAACTGGTGGCGTCGGAGCTGGCGGGCAACGCGATCGTCCACTCGGCGAGTGGTGGGCCGGGTGGGTCCTTCACGCTGCATGTGGAGGTGCTGGCCGACCGCTGGCTGATACGCGTGGACGATGCCGGCGGGGTGACCGAGCCGCGGGTCCGCTGCGCCGACTCCGGGAAGGACGAGTCCGGCCGCGGGCTGGCGCTGGTGTCCGCGGTGTCGCTGGAGTGGGGTGTGGTCGGCGGCTGTGACGCGCGCTCGGTGTGGGCGGCCGTCCCGATTCCGGTGCGTCCGCAATCGGAGTTGAGTCTTGCTTCTTTGGCGACCTGAGTTGAAGGCGCCGACACCTACTGAGGTTCAAAGGGTGATGTCGTCAGGGTGAGTCCGGTGCCGGCTTGGGCGATGTCGATGAGCCAGGATCGGTACTGGATCGCGCGTAGTTCCTGGCGGATGGTGGCGATGGGGTGTTCCGGGTCGGCGAACGCGGTGTTGGCCAGGTTCCGGCGGATCAGCGGCCAGATGCCCTCGATCGGGTTCAGTTGTGGTGCGCAGGCTGGCAGTTGGTAGATGGTCAGCCAGTCGCGAGCGGCGATGTACTGCTTCATCCCGGCGGTCAGGTGGGTGTTCAGGTTGTCCCAGACGAGCATGATCGGGCCGCCGAGCTGGGTATGTGCCACGCCGATTAGATCCTGGTAGCCGGTCCGGGCGAAGCTTTTGTAGGAGTGCAACAGCTCGGTCATGCCTGCTGTCAGTCCTTGTCCATACAATCCGTTTGGAGTGGTTGTACCTTGCCTCCGAATTGCTACCAGGGGGTGAGGCGCAAACTGCTGCCCAAGGAGCAAACCAGCTGATACGGGAGCACACGGGTGCGCAAGTCAGTCGAATTTGAGCAGCTGCTCGCCAAGATCGTGAAAGAGCTTGAGCCTGAGGCGGTCGTCACCTGGGACGATCACATCACGGGCAGGCTGTCCGGGCGCAAGCGCCAGATCGACGTGTCCATCAGCCGCGAGGAACCAGCCTTCCTCGGCATTATCGACGCGAAGGACTACAAGAGGCCGGCGAGTATCGAGCGCATCGACGCCCTCACCGGCGTCATGCGAGACGTTGGTGCCAACTACGGCGCGCTCGCGTGCAGTGGTGGCTTCGCCGAGTCGATTCACACCTACGCCCGCAACTGCGGTATCTCGCTGTTCAACGTCCACGACGCCGAGTCGGTCAACTGGTCGCTGGAGCTCAAGATCCCGATCCTCTGGTACGAGCTGATGCCGGTGGTCGGGATCGGCGGCAAGCCGTACCTTGAAGCTGGCGACAGTATCGTTACCGGCGATCCCCGCGGCATCCAAGTCACCGCTGATGGTGGGAAGACACTTATTGATCCAATGTCGACCTTCGAGCGGTACTGGAACGGTCCGACAGCCAATCGAGCCCCGGGGATGCGCCATCACCTAACCTCTGATAGGCCCGTCGAGGCGGTTGTGACTGACGCTGCGGGCAACAGGCAGTTGCGGGACCTCATGGACTACGCGATTGTCTACACGGTCCAGCCAACGGCCTGGCTGGGTAAGTTCCAGCCGGCTGAGTGCCGGGGACTCGTTGACGTCCTCGATGAGCAGGCGTTCAACGTCTCTCACCTGCCAGACGCGGCCATCCCGATGCAACGTGATGACAGCTGGGAGATCCTTGAGGAGCCAGACAAGTTCGCCGTGACCGCGCGCGGGACGGCAGTGGTCTGTACAGCACCAGTACTCATTAGCGATCCCAAGATCACGTCACTCCGCATGACGCACCTTGAGTCGGGGATGACTGAGTGGTTCTCGCAGAGCTGATGACCAAGTTGGTTTCTCGTCTTCGCGTAAAGCCGTCGCGAACGGAAAACCCATGTTGTGATGTCTGACCTGCATGGGACAGTGTGATGTGACCGGGCAGAGCCCTCGACTCGGCGACGTGGTTGCGCAGTAGCAGAACGTTAAGAATGTAAGGGCTGTGATAATGGAAGATGCGTCGCCGAATACATGTGAGCATCGTGAGGTCGAGCTTCTCAGCCCCTGGGAGCTCATCCGCAAGTACACCTGCGTAGCCTGCGGGGGAGTCTTGACCTGCTCGTGTGATGCAGTCCTGGCAACGCGCGTTCTGCGGCACCAGGCTTTGACGGGGACCGACAGCTACAGCGCGGCAAGGGTGGCTGTGACGCATCCACTGACCCCGAACGTGTGTGACGACTGTCGCGGCCTACCACCCAAGCCCTTCCCGCGATCTGAGCAGCGCGGGGCTACGACGAAGATCCATCGCTACTACTGGCGAGAGCTCTGGACTGAAAGTCACCTGCGGTTTCTCCAGTGGTGCGATGACGAAGGTATCTCGACCGTGGACGATGCCGGCAAGTCGCTGGTGCTGTGGCTTGAGCATCAGCAGCACAAGGATCAGATGAAACAGATCGAGCGCGAAGTTCTCGCCGAGATCAAGCAGTTGCACGCGACACACCCGAAGTACGTCTATGACGAGCCGTCTGATGCTGACGTTCTGAAGGCTAATGGTGTCCGCGTCACGGATGCCAAAGCTGCCTATCTGACGCCGACCCGCGATCGAGTGCTGGTACTCCCGCTGGGTGTCACGGACCAGACTCAAGCCCAGTCTGTAGAGGAGTTCGTAGCGACTCGACTTCGGGCGGATGGTCGCGAGGTCATGTTCTGTGAGTCTCTGCCATTCCAGGCGCTCTACGGCTGCCTCATGTATCTGTGGGTCCAGGACCCTGCTGACCCGCTGATTCGGCCAGCAGGCGTCAGCCGCGAAGGCCAGGGTGGCACCGATGGCCAGCTCATCTGGACACTGCTTCCAGCGGACTACGGCCGGCAGGCGCACGCCGATCGGCGTCAGGCCGAGCTCGAAGCGCATCTCGACTTCATTGGTAGCACGACGGATGACCTCTTGTGGGCGTTCGATTACTGGCTTGAGTACTCCCGGCCGCTGCGGCAGTACCTGTGGGCCTACAGCGCGGAGGACGAACAACGGGCGCGGACCATCATTGGCGTGCTCGGCGTGGAGCGAGTGAAGACCATCCTGCGTTGGCTGGCGGAGTCGTATTGGGATCGCTACGTGGGCTGGCCCGACCTTCTGACTTGGCATGAGACGCCCGACGGGCCACGCGGCGTGCTGTTCGTTGAGGTCAAGTCCAGCTCCGACCGGCTCAGTGACGATCAAAAGACCTGGATCGAAGGTAACCGTGAGACGCTCGGGTTCGACTTCGAGATCGTGAAGGTCAACCGTACCCTGAGGATGCAAGTGACCGAGTAGCTTCGGGAGGGGAATGGTTGGCTGTCTAGGCTTACCGCCTACTGACCTTCAAAGGGCGTTGTTGTAGAGGACTGACAGCGGTCGGTTAAAGCGGTACGTCTGACGTGTGCGATATCCGCAAGGAGGTGGGCTGACCGCGGAGCGTCAGGCGTTCCGTGAGCAGATCCGGATACAGGCGGCCGGGCGGTTCGCCGCCGATGAGGACAGCGCTGCTGTGGCCAAGGCGCTTCGGGTGCGCTCTGTGCAGCGTTGGCGGGCAGCCTGGGAGACCGGCGGTGAGGCGGCGTTGGTATCCAAAGCGTCGCCGAACCATCCGCAGCTGTCCGAGGCGCAGTTCGCGATGTTGGGGGCCGAGTTGGAGCGGGGTCCTGCCGCGCGCAGCTGGCCGGATCAGAAATGGATGCCTGGCAGGATCACAACGGTGACCGGGCGTCGATTCCACACGTCCTACACCGTTGCCGGCGTCTACTACTGCCGTGCCGCCACGGCTGATCGACGAGGCTCCGATCACCGGCTGGATGCGGGAGATGTAGCCGGACGTGGAAACACCCGGGCGGCGTCCGCGGCCTGGTTGGTCTTCGAAGGCGAAGCCGGGTGCTCGATGACGCCGCCGCCCGCACCTGGTCCCGCCGCGGCCACACCCCAATCACCCGAGTGCGCGGACGCTCACGTCGCCGCCTGTCAGTGGCGGCACTGGTCTGCTACAAACCCGGTCAACGCTCCCGGCTCGTCTACCGCCCGGCACCGGACCGTCGTACCGACGGCCGCAAAAGCTTCGCCTGGACCGGCTACCAGGATCTAGTCAGCGTGGTACATACCCAGCTCGGCGGCCCGATCGTGCTCGTCTGGGACAACCTGAACACCCACCTGACCGCCGGGATGAAGCAGTACATCGCCGCTCGCGACTGGTTGACCATCTACCAACTGCCAGCCTGCGCACCACAACTGAACCCGATCGAGGGCATCTGGCCGCTGATCCGCCGGAACCTGGCCAACACCGCGTTCGCCGACCCGGAACACCCGATCGCCACCATCCGCCAGGAACTACGCGCGATCCAGTACCGATCCTGGCTCATCGACATCGCCCAAGCCGGCACCGGACTCATCCTGACGACATCACCCTTTGAACCTCAGTAGAGCCCTTCAACCGACCTGCGGATGATTTCTGCGTCCTCCGGATACGAGACCTCGAAGCTTTCCCAATAGGATGCCGCCTCGTCGCGTACTTCTTGGCTCTCTTTTGAGAGATCCGCCTCAGCTATCGGGCCCATGAACCGAACTAGATGAGGCGGCAAATGCGCCATGAGGTGGTCCTCTGCCTCGGACGCTCTTATTTTGGCTCGGGCGATCTCGTGGTCTTCCGCGGTAAAGCTGAGAAGGTACGGAACCATTAGCGTGCGGGCTATAGGAATGTCTGGACCGATCTCGGCGAGTCCGGGTAACGACATGCCGCCTGGCTGGAGTGCCTGCCCCATTCGGGTTTGAGCCGCAGCGTATCGATAGGCGCCGTCAACGATCTCCCGTGCTGCTATGAAGTCATCGACCGATGCGGAGTGTACGGCCTCGGTCATGCGATCTAAGCTGCTGGAGGCCATCTTCTCGGCGGCCCGGTCAAAATCCTGACCGTCGTTGAATCCCGCCACGGTCAGGGCTTCACCGACTCCTTCACTGCTTGGGACCTCGCCGGCGAAGACGGCCGTCAGCAGTGTGCTGAGGGCACCGTCGAGGTACTGCTGTCCCGATGTCTTCTCCCCAGCAGGGGACGACTTCGTCATTTTGCGTGCCCGCTGTCGCCACGGTGCCAGAACCGTCCCGGCGACATGTTGAGCCAAGACCCGGGCGGCGGCATCTGCTATATCGGCGGCGACGTGGACTTCAGGCATCTGCTTTACTGCTATTTCGGTAAGGCGACGTTTGAGCCAGGTCAGGAAGTGGGAGTACGAATCCTTCAGTTTTTCGAGGCGGACCGGGTACCCGTCGGCGAACAGTGCAATCGGTCCTTCAACTAGCTTGATGCCTGAACGCATCAGAGTCGCGACCGCCATGACTTGATCTACATAGCCGTCCGGGTTCGTGCTTCGCGACCCAGGTACACCGGCAACGTGCACGTGGTCGCGTGCTGGCAGGCAGCCGGCCTGTCGCCAGCGCTCCAGCTTGCGGGCGGTCACACCCGTCTCACCGCGCTCGCGGCAGGCGACGATCGTCTCCTGGTCAGCAACGGACGTCCTGCGGTCGGTCATAACCGCAGGCTAGGGCACCTACCCGTGATCATGAAGCCTTGAGGTGCTGCTGATTTGCCAATCTTGTCTGGAACGGCGGCGCCGGGCCGCCCGGCTGGGAAGGGAGGTGCACGATGGACACGATTCATGACCTGATCATGTTGATGCTGTCGCTGTGGGGCGTGGTCAGCGCGGCTATGGCGAGCATGAAATATGCGCGTCGGCTCGGTGTGATCTGAGCTCATGAGCTCTGGCTCCTCGTAGCATCAACGCGATGCTTCGGGGAGCCATCGAGGACGTCCGGCGCCTGCTTCCTGCCGCTGATCGGAGCGTCTAGGTGTCTGCCTCGATGGCGGCACGGATGCGCTTCACCGAGCTGATCGACGGCGGCCGTGTCCCGGCGGGAAGGTGGCCCGAAGTACTCAGCCGCCGAACCTCCGCGGCCAAGGCCGCCTGGAATTCGCGGCCGGCCGGTCGCCGACCGAGCTGAGCGCTCAGGTCGGCGAAGACTCCCCGCCCATGAGCGACCCAGTCTGGGCGGCCGGTCTGGATGACTTCTTGGGCGAGATGTCCCGCCAGCGGAGGCTCAGCCGCTGCTTCAGTGGCCGCGGTGTGGGCGAGGGCACCCTCGCCCGGCTCGGTGGCCGGCTGACCGACGGGCGTCGCTTCGGTGCGTTCGTCTTCCGCAGCTCGGTCGTGACGCCGGGTCAGAAGGCTTTGAAGGTTCAGTAGACGCTCCACGATCAGGGGCGGGAGGCTCGCGACGGCGACCAGCAGAAGATCACGCGTGAGCGGGTCGACCAGACGGCCGGCCCGCTTCAGGAAGTGATCGAGGGCGTTGCAGGTCAGGCTCATTCCGAAGGCCAGGCGCGCGTTGCGCAGCACCGGCTTCTGGCCGGGGTGCTCTGCGGGGAGGTTGTAGGCGACGGCGAGTGCGGTGAAGGCGTAGATGTCGAGGGCGGCTGGCAGCAGCCATGCGCTGGCCGGGCCGAGGTCGAGTTGGCCGCCGAGGTGGTAGAGGGTGTCGGCGCTGATCGCCGCTGCGGCGAGTTCGGCGATGGTGCCGCCGATGCGCGCCATGCGGACGGCGCTGACGGGGGTGATGTGGTCCTGGTGCCGGTCGGCCATGATGCCTCCGAAGGCGGTCCGTCGTGGGCATGGCGAAGTGCGGCCGGCCGCTCATTGAGCGGCCGGCCGCACAGGGTTCTGCTGTTGGGCTGATCGTGGGCGGTAGGGGAGCGAGCCGGCGCTCAGGGGTCTGGTCGCGGACTCGATCGCTCGGTGCGGTGAGCGGCAGTCCCGGTGTGGGCGGCCACCGGGGTCGCCCACACCGGGTGTTCTCGGCCCATCCGCCTAAGTGGTTGGGCGGATGACAGTGATCGCGGCGGTCTCAGCTTCCGTGAGCACGAGGGCGGGCAACTGGTCGTACCCCTCGACGAACGCCCGGTACAGCCGGTGTGAGCCGTCGATGATCAGCAAGGTGTCTTCTGCCCTGGTAGATCCGGTCGCGATGGTGGCCAGGATCAGCGGGCGCGCGAGGTTGGTGGACATCGCGTGTGCGCGATCGAAGAGAGGCCCGAGCGTCATGGGCGCGAACGGGTTATCGTCCATGCCGTACATGCGCGCCCAGGAAGGGACGTCGATCGGTACGGTGCGGCGGCGGGATGTTCTCAATACCTGGAAAGCGTGTTCGATATCGAAAAGGGTGTCTCCGACTTGTCCGTATTGCTGTTCGTGTCTTGGTACCGGCCGGGAGCCTGGCTGCCTCGGCGACTTCAACGACGCCGGCGGCTTCGTCCGGTGCTTCTTTTTCTTCGGCATGTGGCGCTCGCTGACTCGTGATTCAGCGACCGCGTCGCGCGACGGCGGTGATGTGCGCTTGGACCACGGCGAGGATGAACGCGGCGTCGGCTTCGGTGATGCCGATCGGCACGGACAGGCACGCGACCCGGCCGTCGTTCAGGTTGAAGTTCACGCAGGCGTCGGGAGGGAGGACGGGGCCGGAGCTTGGCAGAGGTCCGCGCGGAATCTGGCTCGGGCCGACGTTCGTCGTGCGTGAGTCGGGGGCGGTGGTAGGCATTTGGGCTTCTCCTTTGTGCGGGGGCGGGGGCTTCTAGGGCTCGTCTGTGGGGCCGTCGAGTTCTGCGATGAGCCATCCACGGCCCAGGCGCGCCATCAGGACCGCGCCAAGCTGCCGGGCCTGCTGCTTGGGGATGCGGCTGGCTTGGATCGCCGAAGAGTAGGCGTCGACTGCGGCCCGCAGGTCGCGCTTGACGCCGCGTCGATGGCCTGGGTCCGCTGTGAGCCGCCCCGAGTGATGCCAGACTCCGCGTGCTGCCTCGACAACGGCTTCGTTGTTCGCGAGTTGGGCGAGAATCGCCTCGTCGGCGGCGCTCTGGTCGGTCGCCTTGTCGCTCACGGCGTCGCCCCCGGCACAGGATCGGCATTGATCAGCGGAATGAGGACGGCAGCCGGAGCCTCGCTGGTCGCCTGCAACAGCGCCGCAGCGGTGTGGATCACCCAGCCGCCGTGCTGGGCGCGGCACGCTGCGAGCCAAACGGCCTCGGCTCGGTGGTCCGGGCTGGTCCAGCACGCGATTCCGGACAGGGCTTGGGCCAGCCGACCTCGGTCGCACCGCATCCCGCAGGATTCCAGCGCTCTCCCAACCGCGCGTCGCTCTGTGCCACCGCCGCCGCGAGCGGCTTCCGGTGCCTCCAACGCGCTGGCGACGACGTCCGCCGATGGCGCGTGGTGGATCACCAACCGCCAGGGGGCGGCGGCGCCGTATCGGCAGGGCAGGCCCACCGCTGTGAGCTCTGAGAGCGGGGAGCCCAGGTCGGCGCTCATCCGTACCCTGATCCGATGTTCTGGATCCGACAGGCTCCAGGCCGAACCGGGCTTGGAGGCGACGGCGATCGAAGCCGCATGCCAGCCGGCTGCTAGCAAAGCCTCGCCGACTTGGCGCTGAAGGTGGAAGGGGGGCGGGCTCATTTCCCTTCCTCCGATTCCGCCCCGGGGCGCTTGGGCATGATCCGGCTGGGAAAGAGCCGAGCGCTCGGCAACGCCAGCGCGAAGGCGGAGATGACGGAGCCTGGGGTGTGCGCCGTGGCATCGCACGTAACCCCCAGCCCTGCGACGAGCCATCCTCCCGCGTCTCCGTGGTCGCCGTGCTCCGCGCAGCGTTCACAGCTGGGAGTGAAGGTCGGCATGTGGAAGGACGCGACGACGGCACCGTCCGGACGGGTGTAGGTCGCGACGCGTGGCCGACTGACCTTGCTGGTGTGCGGGCGAACGGCGGTCCACCCCGCGACCTCGAACGCGCCGAGCTCCGGCGCACTGTCACCTGCGGCCAAGGCTGCTGCCAGGATGGCTTCGGCCGGTGGGTCGTAGGCGGTCAGGCGCCAGGACGGGCGGGCGCCGATCGCATGGCCGCCGCGGGTCGGAAAGGTGCGGGGTCGGGGTGCGCCTGCGATTTCCACGATTTGGCCGCGCTGCATGCCCAGAGACAGAACCAGCAGCTTCACGTATCCCCGTGTGTACCGGGTGACGGCGTGGGCGCCGGGGTGGTCGTCGCAGGATTCGGGTCGCTTGCTGAAGCCATGCGTGGCCAGACCTGAGCCGATGGTCTCGGCCCTGGCTCTCTGTACGGAGAGTGAGGCGTGATGTTGGGTGATACGCATTGTCAAAGCCCTTGTTCGAATAAAGCTTGGTACGCCGCGATTCGGCGAGGTTGTGTGACCCGGCGGGCGCGGGAGCCACCTGCGCGCCCGCCGGGAGTCTGGAGTCAGGGCACGAACACATCGCCGAGGGCGATGGCGGCCAGGACGGCTGGAGGCGTATAGGCCGATGTGACGTACTGGGTCCGGCGGGGTGTGTGCCGAGTCGGCGGGCGGGAAACCAGCCAAGCGCCGGGGACGTCGTTTTTGGTTGAGAACCGGACGGCGTTGCGTTGTCCGTCCAGCGAGGTCCACGCGTATTTCACGGTCCCGTGCTGGTGCCCGACCTCCGCGCGGTGCCAACCCTCTGCCGCGAGGAGATCTGCCAGGGGCGTCCACAGGCCCTCGGTCTCGTCGCGGGCGGCGTCGGTTGCTGCCGCGACGACGAACGGGTCGGGATTGTCGGCGGCCACATACCACGGGACATCGGTCCCGCTGCTCGACAAATGCACGGTGATCCCGTGCAGGATGTTGGTTGCGACCATGAGAGTGGGCCGGATGCTCCGGCGTCGGAATTCGGTTGTCGGGCTGACACCTACCTGGTCGAAGCGCTCCCAACCGGACGGCAGTAGTTCCTTGGACAGCACGGCAAGGAAGGCGGCGCGGCCGTCGGCCGTCGTTGAGCCGTCCGCCTTAGCGGTGTGGGCGGAAGTGAGACGGCGCGGGCTCATCGCGCCACGGCCAGGGCTTTGACGGCGGCGTGGCCGATCATGGCAATCGACTTCGTGGGGTCGGCGACGGTGACTTCCGCCGCACCCCGCAGGATCGTGGAGCTGCCGGTGAGCGTCAGCCAGAGGACGGCACAGCCGGAGCTGATCAGGTGGGCGACACGTTGAGCACCATCACGGCGTTCGTTGTCGTAGAACTTGCCATCGGAGACGACGACGATGAGCCGCGCAGTGCCGGGGTGCGACAGCCCGAGGCCGGCGTCGAGGACATCGATGGCTTCGCAGAATCGCTCGTCACCCCCTCCTGTGCGAAAGACCGAAACTGCGGCGGGTGCCTTGTTCGGTGTGGTGAGGGCCTTGACCCGCCCACTGCCGAACGTGACTGCGGCGGCCAGCGAGGCGGGGTCGGCGGCGGTCACGGCTGTGGCGATGACCCATGCCGCAGACGCGAGCGGCTTTTCAGCACAGCTCATGGAACCGGAGTTGTCGACGGCGATCCCCACGCGCAGCGGAGGATGTTCGACCACGCGGCGCACAACAGCGGTGAACGGTTTAGCAGTGGGGATCGCTCCGGCGGCGCGCTGCGCGTCGCGGACCAGCGCGCCACGCATACGCAGCCTGCCGGGAGGCAGCTCACTCGATACCAGAGTGGTGCTGCGGTTTCGCCAGGCGGCGGCGCGAAGTTGCTTGGCCAGTGTGGCTGCCGCTCCGCGCTCCTGCGGCGTCGGAGTTCGGGTCGGGATAGCGGAGCGGTCTTGACCGAAGAAGATCTTCTTGGCCGCACGTGCGCCCTTGATCGTGCGGACATGGTCGATCGCCGCGTCCTGCGCTTCCCTGGCTTCCCTTGCGGTCCTCGCGGCGACATCTGAGCCGACCCGGCTCGCGACCTCTGCTGCCGCCTTGGCGATCGCCTCACCAATGAGCTCACCACTTGTGTCGGTCGCGGTATCCCCGCCGTTGGAGGGGCCTCCCGAGGAGCCTGCACCGGTGCCTTCGGCGTGGAACGGGGATTCCGCGTCCGGTTCGTGGCCCGTAGCCTCGCACCAAAGGGAGCCGAGATCGAGCATCGCCTCACGTTCGTGGTCGTCCAGCATGTGCGCCCGGCGCCAGATGTTCTCGAGGCCAGTGAGCACGTCATGACCGAGAGCCCTCTCTGCGGCGGCGCGCAAGGGCTCTGTCTCCTCGCGAGTGAGGACACCGGCGTCGACTCGCGCAAGCACCAGGGCAGCGGCACGACCCGCGATTGCGCGACCGGTCACCTCCCGCGCCGACAATTCAGGCCAGACGATGTTCATCGTTCCGGCCCGAAGCCATAGGCGGTCTTGAGGTCGGTCTGTAAGGTGTGCGGCCTCGATCCGGGATTCCTCCAGAAGCATTGCCGCATCGACGGCGTTGCTCGGAGTGGCCGGTACATCAGCGGGGGTCCAGGTCGAGTGTTCGGCGTGTGCCGCCTCGTGTACCAGCGCGCCCCATGCGTTTGGATAGCGATAGCGGTCGGAGGGCAGATGCGCGCGGATCGATTCGGGATCCAAACAGTCGAAGCAGTGGCGGTCAACTTCTACGGTCGCCTTCGCGGGCGCGAACATGGCCGGGGCGCCGACAGCTGTGACCGGGACGGCCTTGACGATCAAATCGTCGCGGTTGGCGATATCACAGACCGCGTCGGTGAGATCTGCGGAGACCGCCAGCCAAGCCTGCTCCGCAATGACTTGGTCGTCGGTTCTCGGGGCCGGGGGTTCCGGTGCGGTCGGCGCGTCGGCCGCGTCGCCGTAGTGGATGTGTGGGGTGCCGGTCATCGTTCGGGTTCCCTGTTCTGTGTGGTTCGGGTTGATAGGTTCGCTGGTGGCGGCCGGGCGCAATTTGGGTGCGCCCGGTCCGCCGCATGCTGGAGTCAGAGCCGCTTGCCGAGGGCCAGGGAAGCGACTTCGCGACCGAGGGCGGTCGTCACGGCCTCCGCGACGGCTTCGCGGTCCTCGACCGGCGCGATGCCGATGAGGTTGGCGAATGCGACTTCGTCGCCCAGCACCTCGGCGATGGTGCGGAACCCCAGTAGTTCCCGGAGATTCGGACACCAGGAGACGTCACCGGTTCCGACTCGCCTTCGGAGGTTCTTCGCGACCGTGATCGCCTTGGGATGGATGCCGAGGTCCTTGGCGAGGTCGAGGTCTGAGGACACCTCGACTTGGAAGCAGAACCTCGACGAGAGGGCTTCGGTGAGTACGGCACCGTGAGCACCAGGGTTATGGCCCGCGATCACGTAGAAACCGGGTGCGGCTGTCACGGCTTCGTTCTTGTGAGCCTTGATGTAGATCTCGCGACGGCCGTCCAGCGCGGGGTACAGCACGGCCAGAACGTTGGCCGGGATGAGTGTCGCGTCGTCGATCAGCAGCGCGCGGCCTTCCCGCATCGCGACGACCAGCGGACCATGAACGAACTCGTACGTCCCATCAGGGTTTTGCGTGTATTCGCCCACCAGGTCGGCCACGGTGGTGTCGTTGTCCCCGGCAACGGTGATCAGGTCGGTGAACGCCGCCTCGACCATCGAGGTCTTGCCGGTGCCGGGCGGGCCATAGAGCAGGGCTGCGACCCCGGCGTCGCGCAGGCGGCGCAGTACTTCTACATCGCGGTGTCCGCCGAGGTCACGGGGGTGATAGGCCTGGCCGTTGGGTCGGATCACCGGTCCCGCGTCGCTTGGGGCGGTCTCCGGCTGGGCTGTTTCCAGCGATGCCACTGGTTTGGGGTCGCGCTTGCGGCCGGCCTGCTTCTCCGCTGCGGTGACCGTGGCGACTGGTGCCGAAGTACTGGCGGGCGTGCCGCTGGGCTTACCGGCGGGCGTGCCGGTGGTTGCCGCGCTGGTCGTCGGCGCCGGGGCGGGGGCGTCGGTGACCGCCGCCGGTGCCGGAACCGGGGTCTGGCTGGCCGCCGTAGGCGTCGCCTTCGGCGCTGTGACCGGGACCGTGAACCGCGCTGCGGACGCGGTGGTGTCGGTCGCGCGGAACCGGCGGGGTTTCTCGCAGGTCAGGCGGGCATGTCCGGCTGCGGCCAGGGCCATCAGCGCGTTGCCCACCGCACCGCCGGAGGCGTCCAGCGTCTTGGCGACCTGCGTCACGGTGTGCTCATCGTGCGGTGCCGCCGCGAGATGAGCGGCGGCGGCCGCACGCAACTGGCCTCGTACGGCTTTGTCCTTACCGGTTTTGGTCTTACCGGTCTTGGCTTTACCGGCTTTGGTCTTGCCAGCCGGAACCGACTTGTTGGTCATGGTGGGGTGGCTCCCGATTTCGATGGTTGAGAGGGTGGCGGTCAGCGCGCGGCGCGGTTCGGTACGCGGGCGGTGGTCGCAGCGATCGCGGCGGCGCAGACCACGGACGCGGGCACGTTCGCGGCGAACGTCGCGGCGAACACGCGGGCATGAATCCGGCTGATCGGCCCGTGTTCGGCCACCGGGAGGTCACGTGCGTCCGGATAGACCGCGAGTTCGGTGATCAGAGCAGCGGGACGGCGGTGGTCCTCGATCCATTCCAGAACCGCGACCAGCTGTCCGTGCTCGGTGATCGCGTGATGCATGACGCGCGGCGGCTCGGCGCCGAAGTCGTACGTGCCCGGGAGTTCGCGGGTGGTGAATCCGGCAGCTGACAACAACGCGGCCAGTCGGTTCGGGTCGAGGACGGGGATGTTCTGGTCGGGGGTCATGGGGTATCTCCTCAAGATCGGGGTGGGGATTGGTGTCGCGCGGTTCGGTTTCGGCCGACTGCGGAGGGTTCAGCCGAACGGCATCACGCCGTTCTGGTTCGGGAACTCGATGACCGTGGCCGTGTCGCCCTGGGTACCGATGGCGCCCTGCGGGGCGGGCGTGATTTCGGGCATGGCGGTGCTCCTACTCGGGGAAAGCGGGCGGAGTAGCCGCAATTTGGGCATGGCTCCGCCCCGGGAACGGGATCGGGGGTTTTGAGCGAGAGGTGGCCGCCGCGCACGGACGGAAGGGCGTCCGGCGGCCGGTTCAGGTGCGGCGGATCGTCAGCCGCGCGGGCCGGTCAGCGCGAGTTGCGCGGAGCGGGGACGAACGGGGAGGACCAGACCCGGGGGAGGCGTGCGAGATTCGACATGGCGGCATCCAGTTCGGTGAACCGTGCGGCCATGGTCTGAGCACGGTAGGCGTGCGGGCAGTTTCCGCCGCAGCACGGTGCCGGGGATTTCGCGGCCCGCGTGGCGTTCGCCGACAACTCACGGAGCTGCGAGATAATGAGGTCAAGGCTCATGACGTACTCCTTGCTGACTTCAGACGGTTGCTGGGTGTGGTCGGTGCCGGTTTCCGGCGGCGGGGGCGCAACCCCGCCGCCGGGCTTTGCTTACTGGACTGGCCAGGCGGGCCGGTCGTCATGGTGGGGCGCGAATGACGTGCTCCCGTTCTTCTCGATCTGAATCGGTGCGGTTCGTGATGTCCGTTCCGCCCTCACTTCTTGATGTACCCAACAATATCTTGATCAATGCGTGAGGCAAAGCTCAAAACGCCCATTTATTCACCCATTTGGACTACGAGTTTCCGGCCTAATAACTGTAACGCGATTATAAATGCCAATTGGTGTCTGGTTATGTCTGGGAGGTGTTCTGGAGAGCGGGGTGCGGGAGGGGCCGGTGTCTCGCGGAACGCGGAGCGTCGAGAGCCTGCCGGCCCGGTCGGGTAGAGCGGGCCGGCAGGCTCGGTAGAGGTCGCGATCGCGGGTCGGCCGATGGCGGCGGACAGCTGGGAAGAGATCGTGGAAAGCGCGATCGTCGGAGCGCGGCAGGCCTCCTGAAAAGCCGATCTGACCTGGTGATTCAGGAGAGCGTTCGAGGTTGGAGTGCGTATCGGGCGGTGTACCGGCCGATGTACCGGTCCGTGTACCTGCGGGCGCAACGGGGAGTGCTCAGCGAGCCGCCGTGGGACGCGAAGCCGCGAAGAGGTCGTCCGCGGCGAGTGGATCGAAGCGCACTGTTTCGTGCGGCGCGGGTGCGTTGAGTACGACGGCGGTTCCGCGGACAACGCCCATGAAGATCGCTACGTGATGCGCGAACGAAGGACTTCCGTAAAAGACGAGATCTCCAGGAAGAAGACTTTTCAGATCGACTTTTACGCCTTCTGAATATTGATCTGTGGCGACTCTGGGAATCTCTACGCCGGCACTGCGATACGCCGCCTGCGTAAGCCCCGAACAATCATATCCCGGGACCCCGGTGCCACCCCAGACGTACGGTTTACCGATCTGGGCGGCGGCGAACGCGATGGCGTTCGCGGCGGCTGGCGAGGGGGCGGCGTGCTCGGCGAACGCGATCAGGTGAACGTAGTCGTCAGCCGACCAGATACGTGAGGTGTTCACCGGGCCGTCGACCACCGTGTGCCATACCTGGTTGAGCGGACTGGTGACCGCCGCCGTCACCGCCGAGGCGGCAGCGGCGACGAGGACGATCAGGAACAAGAAGAAGGCCGCGGCACACGATGCGGCACGTCCGGATGCTGTCAAGACGGACCCTTCGAGTCGGTCGGACGTCAGAGCGCATGCGGCTGGTGGGGAACCCCGAGATGAGCACAGGCAGCCGCACCGAGCTCGGCCAGGGTCAGCCGACGGTCGGCGAACACCGGTCGCCACACAGAGCCGGCGACGTCGGCCTGTTCCGGATCGCCGGCTGCGGTGGCGAACGGGACCTCGGCGTTCGCGGCGCCCAAAGCCTGGTGGACGTGTTGTTCGCGGCGGGCGTTGGGCAGCCAGAACAGCACGGGGCAGCAGGTGTCGGCGGTATGCATCAGATCGTCGTAGCCGTTGAGCTTGGCCACCAGCCGGTGCAGGGGCTCGCTCCCGGTGTCGTACTCGAAGAAGAACTCGCACCACTGCTCACCCACCCGCCAGCGGGCGAAGCCGTCGGGCCGTACCCGGGCGGGGAACAGGGCGGCGGTCGTCCACTCCGAACGCCACTCTTCGAGCGCGGCGCCGCGGATTCGTCGGCTACGTGCGATGAGTTGGCAGAAGAACTCGTTGACGCCTCGGAGGTGCCCGAGGTCCGGCCGGAGCGCGGCTGCGGTGGCGGCCTGTGTCTTGCCGGCCGGCGGCATCGCGGACCGGCTGACGCCGAGGAGCTTCAGCGCCTTCGCGGTCGCGACGCAGTGGAGCACCGAGTCTCCACCCGGAGGACGGAAGGTCTCGATCAACTCGGCCTCGCGTAGGATACCGATCCGGAGCCGGGCCTTGCTGGAATGGTTGAAGAAGGCCGTGGTCAGCTGGCTGCTGGTGAGAACGCGGTGCTCAGCGATGAGCCGGAGCATGCGGGCGTCGCGGGCGGTGATCCGGTCCGCCGCGCCGGAGGACGTCGTCGTCACTGGTGGTCTCCTGGCAGAAGGCGCTCGATCGCGGCGTGACGGGCGGTGGTGCTGGCCCGACTGTTCAGCCGACTCCGTTCGGCAAGCTCTGGTTCAGACGGTGGGAGAGGTCGGGTACGCAGGGTGAAAGCCGGCATGGCGGCGCCGTCGACGTTCAGCCGCGCAGCCGCCTGATAGCCGGCGAGATGGGAAAGATCGTGCTCGGAGAGCATCGGAGCGGTGTGCGTCGCCAGTGTCCGCGCGTCCTCCGGGGAGCAGGTGAAGAACACCTTGTTGCGGGTGTTCGCACTGATGCCCTCTCGAAGGTCGCTCGGCATCTGCGCGAGGTTCTGATGGGCGAGGGCCAGAGAGAGCCGGTAGCCACGGGCCTCGGCGAGCATGTCCTCCAGCGGGATCGGCAGGTTCAGGAAGTTGTGTGCCTCGTCGAGGTAGAGGCCGGAGTCGATGCGTGCGCCCTCGGCCGACTTCGCGCGGGCGGAGGCGGCCTGCCAGGTCGCGGCGACGATGAACGAGCCCAGCAACCGGGCGGTCTCCTCGCCGAGCATGCCCTTGGGCAGCCGGACCAGCAGGATCCCACCGTCGAGCACTTCGCGCAGATCGATGGTGGAGGCCGGCTGCGAGACGGTCGTGTGGACGAAATCCCGCAGCAGGAACGCTCGCAGCTTGTTCAGCAGCGGTGCGACGACGGCCGCCCGCCCCGCCTCCGACAACTTGTCGTAGCCGTCCCAGAACCCGTGCAGAACGGAGTAGGAGTCCGGGAGCCTGGACAGCGTCCGACGTCGCACCACGTTGTTCGTGAGCAGGTCGGGTACGTCGGCCAGCGTGGGCGTCTTGACCTTGGCCATCACCTTGGCGTCGGCCGTCGCGAGCAGAGTCAGCAGCGCGGCACGGAGAACATCGTCGGTGCGAGGACCCCAGTGTGCTGCGTAGATCCGATGGAAGATCCCGACCAGGTTGTCCACCAGAAGTTCCTGGTCGTCCCCGGCGGCGAGCACGTTCAGGGTCGCACGCGGCCCGGGCTCGGACGGATCGATGAGCGCCAGGCGGCGGCTGGTCGCTGCGGGGAGGCGTCCTAGCAGGTCGGTGACGAGATCTCCCTTGGGATCGATGACGACGACCCCGCGGCCAGCGGTGATGTCGTCCAGGATCATCCGCCCCATCAGGGTCGACTTACCGCTGCCGGTCGCGCCGAGGATGTGCGTGTGCTGACGGGCGTCGGCGATCTTCAGCCCGATCGGGCGGGCGGGTCCGGTGTCGGCGTCGCCCATCAGCTTCACCTCGCTCCCGACGGCCGCGACGGCGGGAGGCGGAGCGATCGACCGCGCGCCGGCCCGGGCGACACCGAGCGCGAACGGGTCGAGCGGTAGGTGCGCGAGGGCGGCCAGCTCGGCGACCGAAAGCAGGTTGCCACGGCCGAACGCTCGGGCTGCGGCCGTGGCCACCGGCTTGGCCAGGCGCTTGCGGGCCCACCAGTTCCGCTCAGCGAAGACTCCGAACGTCGCCGCAATAGCGTCGGCCACGCCTCGTACCCGAGCCCGAAGTTCCCTCGGCGACTCCGTCTGGACTGTGGACGCGACGGCATAGCGGACTTCCGTCTCCCACATAGAGCCGGTCATTTTGCCCACGGCCGAACGCAGATCGGCGGCGGCGGCCGGATCCATCCGACTGACCAGCGGCCACGCACCGTTGCGGTGGACGAGGGTGACCTCGTCGAGCGCTGAAAGAGCGAGGGCACGGCCGTTCGACCGGCGATGTCCTGAGGCTTTGTACCGCAGGTGAGCCATCTGATGCCTGGCACTGCGCAGGCGCCGGCCCGTGGTGGGGCGTGCCAGGACCTGGACCGTGGCGTACTCGTCGCTGTGCAGTCCGGCCCCGGCCCCGAGCAGTGCGCGCAGCGGGTCCGAGTCGAACTTGGCGTGGAGCGGAAGCACCTCGGACTTCGCCAGGCGCAGCCGGCCTCCGGTGGACGCGATCGCGGTGTGCGGCAGCGGTGCCCGGGGCGTCGTCATAACGGTGGTCCGGGCACCAGGCCAGGCCGACTCGACAGCGGCCTCGACAACGCCAGGCGGGATCACGCCGGGGACCCAGATCCCGACCCGGGCGCCGGAGACGTCGAAGCAGAACTCGAAGACCAGGTGTGGCTGGCCGTCGACCATGCGTCGCCAGGCCGGCCGTAGGAGCGCGTGCAGGTGCGACCAGAACGCCGCGGCGGAGTCGGCGGCGACTGCGGGAGGCATCTGGATTTCGA
Organism: Catenulispora pinistramenti; assembly: GCF_018274385.1. GTDB lineage: Bacteria > Actinomycetota > Actinomycetes > Streptomycetales > Catenulisporaceae > Catenulispora > Catenulispora pinistramenti. The sequence goes on from NZ_JAAFYZ010000003.1 coordinate 108,903, forward strand.
TCAGCCGTGCCCCGTCGGCCAGGAGCCGGTGCTGCCGGGCCCGCAGTACGAGGCGCATGCCGGCCACCGCGCCGAGGACGGCGATCGAGCCGGAGGCGTCGAACGCCCAGTTGCCGAGCGCGCTGTAGGGTAGTCCGCCAGCGAACCCGGACAGGACGGCATACGGATCTTCGAGCAGGCGGATCAGCAGCCCCGGCTGGGGTGACGGCGTCGTGGCTGCGGTCGCCTCTTCCGCAGTGCGCAGCAGCGTCAGCATTCAGAAGTCTCCGTCCTCGGGGCTCGGATTCCGGGGGTTCTTGGCGGCGTCCATCCGCGCGAGCTCGGCGGGATCGGTGGTCGCGAGTACGTGCTCGTCAGCCGAGGCGACCGCGGAGAACGCGGCTCGGCTCGCGCCGATGGTGATCAGCCCGCAGCCGCGGTCGGCGGCCAGGAGATAGGCGCGCTCGCCGGCCGATAGTCCGAACGCCGCGTCGATGGACTCGACGGCCTGCGGTGCCTGACGGAGCAGGATCTGGATGGCGGCGTTGGCCACGACTGCTTGGCCGAGCTCGGAGCCGAGCAGGTCCGCTGCGTCCTGGGTGATGACGGCCAGGGCGGCCCAGTACTTTCGCGCCGCCTTTCCCATTCGGAACAGGAACCGGGCACCGGCGGGCTCCTTCATCAGCAGCCAGGCCTCGTCCACGACGACGAGCCGGCGTTGGCGCTGCGGTGACGTCACCTGACGCCAGATCGCGTCCAGGACCAGTAGCGTGCCGATGGCTTTCAGCTCCTCAGGGAGGTGCTTCAGCGCGTACACCACCAGGTGCCCCTCCGCGGCGGTGCTGGTCGGGCCGTTGAAGAGTCCTGCGAACGAGCCCGTGGTGTGTGGTGCGAGGCGACCGGCGAGTGACTTGGCCTCCGGCCCGCCGTCCGCGGCCAGGGCGTTGGCGACGTCGATGAGGGTTGGGGCTGCGCGGCTGTGAGTCCGGACGTCATCGGTGATCCCGGCTTGGGCGTAGGCCGCCAGGATCGCGGTGTCCAGAACGGCGCGTTCGCTCGCCGTGAGCTCGCTGCCCAGAAGCACCGAGACGACCGTGTGGCCGAACAGGGCCCTGCGTCGAACCGCATCGCCGGATGGCTCTGAAGGCAGGTCGAAGGGGTTGATCCTGGTCCCGGGCACGCCGAGTTCGATGATCGTCCCGCCGACCGCCTCGGCCAGACGCACGTACTCCTGCTCGGGGTCAACGACCATCACCTGTACGCCCGAGTAGAGGGAGCGGAGGATGTCGAGCTTGGTCAGGTAGGACTTCCCGGCTCCGGACCGGGCCAGGACCACCGAGTTGTAGTTGTCCAACGCCCACCGGTCGAAGCACACCAAGCCGGCCCCGGTGCCGTTGACGCCGAGCAGTACCGGGGTCGTCGAATCGGCGACTTGGGCGAGCTGATCGCTGGTGAAGGGAAAGCAGGCCGCCAGGGCGTCGGTGTCGAACGTCCGCCGGATCCGCAGCCCGTCCAGGCCCAACGGCAGCGTCGTGGTCCACCCCTGGACGGTGCGATAGGTGGCGGGGACCAACCGCAGCAGCATGCCGTCGGCCATCGACTTCACCGCTGAGACGGTCTCGGCCAGAGCCTCGTCACCGTCGGCGAAGACGGTCAGGTAGATCCCGACGGTGAACAGGCGCCCCTCGCCGCAGGCGAGTCGGTAGGCGAGTTCGCGGGCGTCCGCCGCCGTGGACTCGGTGAGCGGATCGTCGAGTCTTCCTCGTTCGGCGCTGAGACGGCGGCCGGATTCCAGCCGGGCCCGCTGCTTGCGCAGCCTGTCCGCGGCCACGGTGGCCGGCACCGGTTCGACGTGGATCGCGACGTCGATGCGTGCGGGGTAGGAGAGCAGGGGTTCCAGCCAGCCGTTGCCGACCTCGGCCGGGTAGTCGGCGACCGCGAAGCTGGCGGCGTGGGTCGACTCGCCGATCGCGAGGGTTTTCGAGCCGACGGTGAGGCTGGATGGCCCCAGGCCCAGGGTGTCGCGGCGCGATGCCTTCACGGTCGACGCGAGTGGCAGGATCGATGCGGCGTCGCCGACGAGAGCTGTCAGAGATCTCATGGCCAGGCCTCCTTAGCTGTTGGCGTCGGGGTCCAGGGCGGCGGCCAGCACGGTCGCCGCCGAGGTGGGATCGAGCGGTGTGACGTCGACTTCGGCGGCTGACAGCGCCGGAACGGCGCCGCTGATCCGTTGTTGGGCGCGGGGAATGCGTGTGCGGTCCGGTTCCCGGGCTGTGATCAGGAGGGAGCGATGCAGTACGTCGCGGGTGTCGCCGATCTGGTCCAGGAACTCGGCGTGGCTGAGAGCTGCGGACTCCAGCAACGGATGTGGCAAGGTCCCCGCTGATTCGCGGAGGACCCGGGCCTCGGCGCTCAGGTCGGTCGGGGTCGTGCGCGATGTGATCTGTACCGGGCCGGTCAGGCTGTTCAGCCAGCGTGCGAAGCCTGCGACGAGTAGTTCCTGCTCTGCCGGGGTCCGGAGGGTGAAGTTCACGGCCGACGCGGTGGCCAGCACGGCGGCTCCATCGGAGCCGAGATCCACGGCGCCGCTCGGATCCACGCTCTGGGCCGGCAGATTCAGCGAGGACGGACTCGCCGTTTGTTGCGTTCGCAGCGCGGCCCGCAGGAACTGGGGGTGTTCGCCTACTCCTTCGGGCGCCATGACGCGTCGTCTTGACGACATCCCTTGCTTCACAGCTGCCAGCAGCAGTCGGTCGACGCTAATTCCGTCGCGCTCGGCTGAGACTGCGATCCCGAGCAGCAGGAGGAACAGGGCGGCCGGGGCGGCGAACATCACAGGCGGCACCGTGTTGCGCAGACCGAGCCAGGCCAACCATTCCCCGACGGCCGTCGCCCCAAGGATCACGGCTTGTCGTGCAGTCGCCCCGAACAAGATTTTGTCCGGACGAGATACATCCTGGGGGATCTTCACTGTGCTGGAGTAGTGGTCGCTGGTCATGTGTATCAGCCCCTTTCTTCGGGAGCGGTGGTGCCGCGGCGGCGGCGCGGTTTGTCAGGGACTGGGGGAAGGAAGACCGGGGCGAGGGGCAACACGGCTGGCGGGTTCGGTGCCCGCTTGCGCGGCGACGGGTTCGGGAAGGCAGGCTCGTGCCTTAGGGCCGCGCCCGGCCGTGGTTCGGGCCTGGTCGGAACAGGCCGCGCAGGAGCCGCGCCGGGCTCCTTCTCGACCGGGCCGAACAAGCCGTACTGGCGCCCCCGGGGCGGCGGCGGTGCGCTCAGATGCTGCTCTTGGAGACGGTCGAGCCGGGTGGACCGGCCGGGTGGCAGGGCCAGTGGCTTGCGAACCGGTCCCAGCGGGGTGGTCGGCGCCGGTCCATGCGGTCGGGCGCTGCGGGGCGCCCCGGTCGTCGCTGCGGTGGGTTCGTCGGGAACCACGGCTGCCGTCACGGTGACCGTCTCGGGTGCCGGCTGCCAACCTCCGATGCCGCCGCTGCCCGGCCCGGGGTAGGGTCCGCGCGCGGGAACGAGAGCCGATCCGGGCGTCGGCGGTCCGGGTCGGTGGTGGTTGTTCGAGGTGCCGTTGGCTCGCGGGGGTGCCGGACGCCGGGCGAAGTGGTCGCGGGCCAGAGCGAACCCGCGGTACAGCAGGTAGGACTTCACCAGGCGTCCGGCCAGGGTCGCGCCGAGGGGCCGGCGTCCCAGAACGATCCTCGTCACCCAGATCGGGATCTTGATGAGGACGAACACGAGTACCAGGGCCAACAGCAAATCGACGAGACCGCCGCCGGATGGAAGTCCGAGGATGATGTCGGCGTTTGGGTCGAAGAACACCTGGCAGCAGGTCACCAGCACGAGGGCTTGGCAGGCCTGGGTCGCGAGGCAGCCGATGATGGCCCGCCACCAGAGCTTGGCCAGGGGGTCGGTCTGGGGCAGGGCGTGGCAGGCGAGCGCGAGAGGGGATCCGGCGGTGAGAACGAGCAGGATCGCGGCGCGGAGGACACACGTCACCAGCAGCGCCACGCCCATGGCCGCGATGGCGCCGCCGATGAGGACAGGGAACAGCTGGGTCACTGCGGACGGCTGGAAGATCTTGTCGACCACCATCGAGGTGAGTCGCGTATCGATCCCTTCGGCGGATAACTGGCCGTTCATCAACCCCGCGGCCAGGGCGTTTCCCAACGAGACCGACTGGCTGATCGCCCACAACGACGCGTTGGAGGCGATTATCCCGATGAGCAGGCGCGGCGCGATTTCCTTGATCGAGTGCCGGGTCTGTACCGTCTCGTGGCCCATCACGATGACGGCGGCGGCCAGGACGAACAGGATGTAGATCGTGTTGGCCATGATCAGCACGCCGGTCCAGATCTGGGCGATCCGGCCGTTGGACACATCGGGGCTCGACAGGAGCGTCGACCCGATCAGCTTCAGGACAGGTTGAAGCGCCGACTTCACCAGGTTGCCGAGCCAGGTGTCGATCGCCTTCTCGATCTGCCCCGGGACGTCCCACCACGACGGGTCCGACCCGCCGGCCGGCGCGAGACCCGGGCCGACAGCCGGGGGCGGGGACATCTGGCCGCCGCCGATCAAGGGGCCGTAGATCCCCGGCGGCACCGGCTGCGGCGGGGGACTGCTCGGGTTTCCGGGCACTGCCGGGGCGGCGGCTGCCGCCCCGGCAGCGAAGACGACCAAGGCTGCTGCCACGCCGGCCAGGAGCAGCACCCGGCGGGCGTGGCAGCTGCGGCGGTGCATGTCTCAGCCCCCGCCGACGATCGACTTCAGGGCATCGACCAGGACCGGGGCCAACACCGCCAGGGCATAACCGATGGCCGCCGACCTCAGCGCGTGCTTGGCCCGCTCGACCTCACCGGGGTCCCCGGCGGCGATCAGGTACTTGACCCCGCCGATCGTCAGGAACGTCGTTGCCAGGCCGACCAGCAGGTTGACCAACCAGGTGCGGACACCCTCGATCACCTGTTGCAGCGTCGGCCCCGGGGCGGTGGGGCCGCCGGCGGCGTGGACGCGGGTCACGGCGAAGATCGCGAAAACGGCGGTGGCTGCCAGTAGCACGGCGGCCCGACGGCGATGGTCGTGTTGATTGGGGTCGTAGGTCATCGTGCGCAGCCCTTTGGTTCGTGGAATCGGCGATACCTCGTCCACAAAGGCCGCGGGCCGACGCACAGTCGGGGTCTGGGAAACTCCTCTGACCCCGCTCACGCCCGGCCCCGGGACTGCACGAGAGCTGACTTCGACGGCACCGGCCGGCCCTGCAACCAGGCGACCAGCCGAGCCTCGGCCCGCTGCCGTCGGATCTTCACGGCGTTCGGCGTCACGCCCAGCATCTCGGCAGCCTCGGCCAGCCCGACCCCCTCCAACCGGGTCATGCCGATCAGATCGGCGTCGGCCGCGGACAGGACGCCTTCCCGTTCGGCACGGACCAGGACCAGGTCTTCGTGTCCGAACGGCATCCGCGGCGGCTCGGACTGGAACGCCGAGGCGTGGCGGACGAAGTCGATCTCGGATGCCACGGTGCGCTCGGCGGCGCGGAAAGCTGCCCAGCGGAGCCGGGGGAGGATGCCCGGGCGGCTGATGTCGATCGTGGCCAGGTGGTCCAGGAAGGCGGTGACGACTTCGCCGTCCAGGTCTTCGACGGGACCGTCGAAGCTGCGGGCGAAGGAGGCGGCGATCGTCTTCAGCGCCGGCATCGCCATTGCGACGGCGACGACGGTCCAGGCCCCGGCCATTTCGCGCGAGCGGCGGACCAACTCGGCCCACACGGTGTCGCGCGCGGCCATGGGAGTGGACTTGGACAGCAGGGTCTTCCGGAGTTCGGTGACGGTCACCTCGTCGCGGCCCGCCGGTGCTGCGGTCAGGAGGAAGGAGGCGGGAAACGCCAGCGGCGCGTCGTCGGCGCACAAGGTGAGAAACGCGGATTCGACGGCGTGCAGCGGCGACGTGGAGAGGGCGGACGAGGCTGAGGCGGCGATGTCGATCTTCATCGGTGGCTCCCGAAAGCTGGGGGTGAACGTGTTGCTTTCGGGTTCGCGGGGTGCCTGACACGGTGCTGAAGGGGCGCTGTCCGACGCCTTGCTCGCTCCTGAAACGAGGCGTCGGGCTGTATCTGAACGACCTGAACGAAGGGTTTCGGCGCACCGGCTAATAGAGTGTTGACCTGCTAGTTCAGCAGCTGATCAGGATCCAGACAGGGCGGCAGACCGGTGTCACTAGGCGATCCGCAGCCGCCCCGCCCCGGTATCCAGCTGCTGCTCGCGCTCCGGCACGAACTCACCGATCGTTCCGTTTGCGGCGGTTCTGTATCCGGTGACCGTTGTTGAGATTGATCGTTGTTCCGTCTATGACGGAGATCGACAGCGGTGCGTGGTGCTGGCAGGTTCATCGGTACGACTTGTCGCGGCCGGGCGGTGAACTGATGGAGCTGGTCGCGAGGTTCGCGCCGGACCTGCCGTCGTGGATACGGGTCCGTGGAGTCGAGGATGGACAGCGGTTCGTCGTCGGCCCGAACGGGCTGCCAGATCTCCGGATCAACGAGTGTCTGGGCTCGGCGAAGTGGCGCAACCTGGGCGAGCGGACCCGGGTGAGCTACACGTACTCGGTCGTCGTGTGGCTGAACTTCCTGATGGCACGGGGCGCGGACTGGTGGCAGGCCACGGAGGATGACGCCGAGGAGTTTGTGTTCTGGCGGATGACCGATCCGGCCAACGAGCGTCGGATCGCGGCGAACTCGTTCTCCCGCGACCTGGCGGGGCTGAAGAAGTTCTACGCCCGCATGGGCAAGATACACGGTGTTGCGGACCCGTTCGAGGACATCGAGGCTCCGCGGGCGGCTCGGCAGGAGAACGTGAAGTGGCTGGATCCGGCCGGCTATCGGCGCTGGCGGGACCTCGGGGTACGCGGGATGGGACTTGACGGTTGCGTCGACGGCTGGTGGCGGGGCCGCAACGAGGAACGTGACGCGGCGTTCTGCGATGGCCTGTTCGGCACCGGCCTGCGTGTGTCGGAGTGGGCCAGCGTGGTGCTGCCGGAGCTACCACGGTTCGAACCGCGACGCGGCTACTACACGTGCTTGCTGGCCGACGCCTGCGCCAAGGGCGGCTACGGCCATGCCTACTGGCTCCCGCAGGCACCGATGAAGGCGGCGCTGGGCTATGTCGAGGGGCCCCGGGCAGCGGCGGTGCGGCGAGCTCAGGCCGCTGGGCGCTATGAGCGGCTTGACGGTCTGCGCGAGGTGAGCGTCGCCGGCCTGTCGTCGGTGACGATGACCGGCCCGCGCGGCGGCACGGTCAAGCGGGCCTGGAACGACGTTGGCCCGCGCACCCGGCTGCGGCTGTTCCGCCGGACCGAGACGGGGCTGGAGCCGCTGGCGCTGTGGTTGAACGAGGACGGGCTGCCGCGCGACGGCCGCGGTTGGCAGCACACGTTCGACGTCGCCAACGAGCGGATCGCCGCACTGGGGCTGACCAGCTTCTCGGCGACTGCGCACATACTGCGGCACAGCTGCGCGCTGAAGTGGTATTCGATCGGGAAGCTGGTGTTCACCAGCAAGCTCGGGCATCTGGACGAGCGGGAGCGGGCAGACTTCCGCGAGCAGTTCGGCGACACCTGGCACCTGGTACAGACCATGCTTGGCCACCGCAGTGTCGAGACCACCAAAAACACGTACCTGGAGCCGTTCCGGACGCTCGACGTTGAGATTCTTCTCGCACACGCTGATGACTTCCCGATCGACCAGGTCATGGCCGCAGCGTTCGCCGATCATCCCCGAGTCCGCACCGATCCACTGGCGGCTGCCTAAATGCGCGGCCAGCCAGCTGCGCTTCCGATGGATCAGACAACCACGCACGGGTTGCTGGACGGTTCCAGTGGGATGGTGGTGCGCCGGTTCAGCCAGGACGGCACAGAACACCGCGACTTCGACTTCGGTAGCTTGCCCTGTTCGGAGGTTCTGCGCGAGGCGCTGATGAAGGCATTCTTGCGGCGCACAGCGCCGGGAACACGGGTGACGAGTATGGCGGCGATGGGCCATGCCTTCCGCATCGCGCGGCAGTTCGCTGATTATCTCGCGGGTCTTCGTTGGCCTCCGCGTGAACCGTCGCAGCTGACCGCAGAGCACTTCGACAGCTTTTGCGCTGCCAGGTTGGCCGCTTCCCCAAAATCCATGCCCAACCAGGTCGGGGATCTGCGGCGCCTACTGGCCTGCATGGATGGCATCAACACGACACTCACAGCGCGCATGGCCAGCGAACGACCCTCAAGGCTTGAGGCTGAGCCCAAGCACAGCTACAGTCGCGCGGAGTTCAAACGGATTGCCGATGCCGCCCGCGCAGATTTGCGGTCCGCGGCCAAGCGAATCCGGGGCAACCGCGAGGCTCTGCGACAGTTCCGAGAGCGGGAGTTGGCTCCCTCCGTGTGCGGCGATGCGGGCCTGCTTCGCAGGCTGGAGCTCCTGGACTACGTCGACCGTTTCGGAGACGTTCCCCGATACGCTGAGTCACCGCGCCCAAACTGGCCTTCGCCGCCGCCGCTGTCGTGGGTCCAGAAGCACGGTTCCGCTCCGTTGGTGGTGTCCTGGCTGCACCTGACCATCGGGGAGGCAGCATCAGCAGCGGTGCTGCTGGCGGTGATGACCGGCGAGAACCCGGAGGTAATCGTCAAGGTTCCTGCGGCACATCACCGGCCCGACGGCTTCACCGGAACACCGGGGACAGCGGTGGTCGACCTGCTCAAGCTGCGACGCGGACGGCGTGCCTGGATGACACTGGCGATGTCAGATGTCCCGGACTGGATCAGCATCCCCGACACTCCGGAGATTAACACGCGCGATGAGCTGCACACCGCGTTCGGGCTCTACGTCCTGCTGCACGAGCTGACCGCCGGGTCACGGGCACTCGTCGGTGGAGACAAGCTCCTGATCGGCTACCACAGAAGCGGTGGCAGCCACGGTCTTCGGCCGATAAATCCACACCATACTTCGCACCTCGTCCGCAACCAGGTCCGCAAGTGGGATCTGATCCGAGACGACCCCGACGACGGCCGGCCGGCCCCGCTGCTTCCAACCCTGGGCCGGCTGCGCCTGACCTACATCGAGCTGCACCAGCAGCCGGTCGCACACACTGAGCAGACCGCCGCGTCCACCTACCTGGGGCGCAACCGCGGAAACGTCACCGAATACCAGAAGATTGTGGCCGACGCCCTGGCTGAAGAGGCCGCAAAGGCTCATGCTCGACGAACGGTGGCGACGATGTCCGCGACGGACGTCGCGCGGGCGGCAACGGATCCGCAAGCTGTCGCCGCCCAACAGGGCCTGGATCCCGTGACGCTCCAGCGGATGCTGGCCGGCAAGCTGGATACGGTGCTAGCAGCCTGCACTGATTACCAAAACGGGCCGCACACGCCCGGTCAACCCTGCCGCGCCTCGTTCATGCTCTGCTTGGAGTGCGAGTGCGCCAGAGCCCTTCCCCGCCACCTCGCGCTACAGGTCCTAGTACATGACAAGCTCGCGGCCCGCCGCGGGCAGATCGATGCGTTGCGCTGGGCTCAGCGCTTTGCCACGCCATACGCACGCCTGGTCAACCTGCTCGGCCAGCACGACTCTGCTGCGGTCGCTGACGCCCGAGCCCACGCCAGCCCGGCCGAACATGCCCTTGCCGATCGCTTCCTGAATCGAGAGTTGGACCTGCGATGACCGTCTCAACTGTCGCCACCACGACCTTGTCCGCCGCCGGCGCACCGGGCATCGGCTCATGGCCCGGCCCGCGCACCGTGGTGCTGACGGACCGCCCCTTGGTCGGCGGGACCGATCCAGCCAGGCTGTCATGCTTCGCTGACGACTGGTGGGACCTCAATCCGGCAGTGTTCGAGCATCATCAGCGGTCCGCATCCCTGAACTTCGCGCTGATCCCGGCCGCGCTACGCCAAGATGCGAAGCTCTACATCTGGTTTCTGATCAACCGCGGGCGGGCGCTGCGTGGTGGGCAAGAGTCCCGACTCTCGATCCAGTCGATCCGGACCCTGTTCACCTGCTACCTGCGATTCGTGCTGCAGTGGTTCGCCGATCATGGGGTGACCCGCCTAAACCAGGTCAGCCCCGACCTGCTCTGGGACTACTTGCGCAGCTTGGAGGTCGAGAACGTTCCCTACGACCGCCGATACCGGCTGATCAACGAGGTTCGTCGGCTCTGGCAGCACCGGGACGTCCTGCCGGAGCACATGCAGCTACCGCAGGCCCCGCCATGGGGCGGCGAGGACAGCAGGGACCTGCTGGGCCGGACCCGCGGAGACAGGGAGAACCGCACCCGCCGGATCGGTGAGGAAACCATGCAGATGCTGCTGGCCTGGGCCATGCGGTTCGTCGAGGATTTCTCCGACGACGTCCTGGCCGCCTGGAGTGACCACCAGCGCTGGCTTGCCCGCGGCGCCCACCTCCGACCGAGACGGGACGCTCGGGCGTCTCGCCACGAACCCGGGGCCTTGGCGCCGAAGATCCGCACCTACCTTGAAGACCTCCGACGCAGCGGCGGCTCGCTACCGGGTTATCGCGACGAGGGCGGGCAGTTGCAGATCCGGTGGGGCCACCTATCGCTGATGTTCGACTGCGCTTCCTCGCTGGAACACACCACGACCGGGGCGTTAATCCAGAACTCCGGCTTGCCCATCGGGGAGACGACCTGGCTGCCGACCCCCATTACCGGCATGCTTGACGGCCGACCCTGGCGCGATCCTGGGATCGAATACAAACAGGCCCACATGTTCGCCCGGTTGCTGAGTACAGCCTGCTTCGTCGTCGTCAGCTATCTGTCCGGCGCGAGGGTCGGTGAGGTGTTGAACCTGCGCCGGGGATGCGTGCGACACGACAAAGGCACAGGGCTCTGGCTTATGGATGGGCTCTACTTCAAGGGCGCCGAAGATGAACACGGCAACAAGATCCCCGAAGGGCAGCTCCGACCGGATCCTTGGGTGATCATCGAACCGGTAGTCAAAGCCGTGTCTGTCCTGGAACGGCTACACACCAGCCCGTTGCTGTTCCCCAACCACCTCAAGCCGCACCTGACAAGGCAGGCGAACAGCCTGCGCCAAGGTCAGGCGCGAAGCGACCGGGTTATGGCCACCGACCTGGCGGCGTTCGTCGAATGGATCAACGCCGAGTGCTCCCGGCTGGGACGCCGCGACGCCATCCCTGATGACGGCAAGCCGTTGGCCCCTATCCGGCTCCGCCGCACGCTTGCCTGGTTTATCCGCCGCCGCCCTCGCGGACTCATCGCTGCCTCGATCCAGTACGGCCACGCCCATGTCCGGATGACACAGGGCTACGCCGGCTCTTACGCATCCGGGTTCCCCGATGAATACGCGTTCGAGGACTACCTGTTCCGCTTGGACACCCTGGCGGAGGATGAAAAGTCACTTGTTGACGGCGAACGCGTCTCCGGACCAGCCGCTGACAACTACCGCTTCCGCGTCAGCGCAGCCAACAAAGAGTTCGCTGGCCGCGTCATCATCGGGGAACGCCGCGTCCGCGACCTCCTCGGCAACCCCCTGCTCCAGATCCATCATGGCGAGGGCATGACCTGCGTCTTCAATCCTGTCACCGCCGCCTGCCAAATCCGCGGCTCCGCCGATGACTCGATGGTCACGCCGGACATCGACGACTGCCGGCCCAAGTGCCCCAACATCGCCAGAACCGACCGCGACATCGCCTGGATCGAACAGCGGGCCGCCGAAATAGAGGACATCGTTGCCGACCCGCTCGCGCCACCGATCCGTCACGCACGGGAGCGATCCGAACTCGACCGACTACTGAAGATCATCGCTGGCCACGAGACAGACGGAGCATGCCGGTGAACGCCATCTCAATCGAACGCGAATCCGATCCGGTCCGCAAAGCCATCCTGGCCGCGATGAACCGGCTGCTTCGGCACACCCCTCAGCGCTCGACCGGGCGCCTGAGCATCAGTCAGCTGGCGATTGAGGCGGGCGTCAAGCGCTGGGTCCTCACTCACCAGCACACCGATCTCAAAGACCTGTTCCAGCAACAGGCCGGTCAGCAGGAAGCGCGCCGCTCCGCAGCCCTGCGATCCGCCGACGAATTCGAGCAGCTCAACAGGCGACACGCCGAGCTCCAAGCCCACTGCCGATTCCTCCAAGACCGGCTCGACACATACGCCACCGCACTGAGCCTGCTCGCCGCAGAGAACGCCGCCCTTGCCGATCGCAGCAACGACGCCGCCAAGGTCCAGATCCTGCCGCCCCGCCGGCCGTCGCACAGGCCCTAGTCAAGGCGTTCTAGTGGGATCGAGCACGTCCTATCGGCGATACTGCGCCACTCTCAGCTCGTATATGGCCAGGCCTCTTGCTCAATACTCCGTTAGCCGATATATATCGACCATGAGCTCATCGAGTGGCAGGACGGAGCAGACGTTCCAGATCCTGACGGCATTGGTCGACGAGCCGCTACACGGCTACGGGATCATTCAGGAAGTTGGCCGGCTCTCCGAGGGCCGGACGCAGCTTCGGGTCGGGACCCTATATGGCGCACTGGATCGGCTGACGACTGAAGGGCTTCTAGTTCTGGACCGTGAGGAGACTGTGTCCGGACGTCTGCGTCGGTACTACCGGCTGACGGACGCAGGCGCGCAGGTCCTCGCGGTTGATGCCGAGCGAATGGCCGCTCAGGCCCAGGTGGCGCTGGGTAGGTTGCGGGCGCGAAGGGCCGGGGGCCACGGCCGGGGAGCTATCGCGGGAGGGGCGGTATGAACATTCTGGAATGGCGGTATCGACGGCTTCTGGCCTTGTTGCCCAGCGGATACCGGCAGCAGCGCGGTGAGGAGATGCTCGGCACGCTGTTGGACGGCGCCGCTCCAGGGCAGCAGCGGCCGCGGATCGATGAGGCGGCGAGCGTGGCCGTGCTGGCGCTGCGCGTTCGTACCGGCGCTACCGCTCCCGAGGCCGCGCTGACGTCTTCAGGGTTCGCGCTGCGGATGATGGCGTTGGCCGGCACGTTCTACTTCGCGGTCGGCGGCGTCGTCGCGGCGGCGATGTGGGGCACGCTACCGCTGTTCCGCAGAGACATCCTGCACGGCGACCTGAGTGATCACGGGTACTGGAGTTACGTCGTCTACGCCCTGGTGGTCCCCGCCCTGTGGTTGGCGACGTTCATCCTCTTGCTCCAGGGGTCCAGGCGCACCGGTCGTGTCTTGGCTGTGTTGGCCTTCATCGGGACGATCATCACCGTGGTTCGCCAGCGCGACACGTCCGAAACAGCGGTCGTCGCCTCTATAACCGTCTTGGCCGTGCTGGCGTCCTTCATCAGGTCGGCTCCGCCGGTGAAGGGCCGCCGCTGGTGGGTCGGCACCCTGGCCCTGATCGGCACGACGGCGTGCGTCATGTTCGCAAAGCACGATGACGAAAGAATCGCGAACCTGGTCGAGATCACCGTCACAGCGGCGGTGCTCGCCATCGCAGTCCACGTCCAGAAGTCACCGGCCTGGCCGCTCGGGTTGTCGGCCCTTGGCTTGCCGTTCCTGGGCAACTGGGGATCCTCTGGCGGACTGAAGTGGATCATAAACAACTGGGGATACTTCTCCGGGCACTCCTTCCGACCCGCACTCGCGATCGAAGCCCTCTTCATCGCTGCGGCGATGTTCTCCGTGACACGGGTGATGGTCGGCGCGTGGTGGCCGAACCGCCTTGCCCCTCCCATCTCGGATACTGAACCGCCCACGGCCGCCTAACTAACTAGGGTTCGGAGACTGAAGGCGGCAGCAACAGTCATGTTGCTTAGCCTCCAGGCCACAGACGGATCTGACCAGCGCAAACGGAAGGACGGAAACGATTCATTGGTCTGCTAGCACTGGCGAGAGAACGGAGGGGAGCCAGAGTTCGGCATCGCGTGGGCATCCATGGGTGGCCCGTCCGGAAGCGCTGATGGTGACTCGGCGCCCGCCGAGGTTGCCGGTTCCGTCCCCGAGACCGGTCCACTGGGGGTCCCGCACCGTCAGCGCGATATGCGCTGATTCCCACAGCCCAGTGACTACGAGCACACATCCGCGCTGCCTGTTTGAGGGACGGACGCCGTTGGTGATCCGGCGCAGCTGGGCGGCATTAGGCGAGCGGGGCGCATGGAGCAACACGAGGTCTACCGCTCCGGCGAGCACGGCGGTGGCGTCGGGCCAGCGCTCTCCGGGCTCGTCGAGCATCAGCACCTTGGACAGGTCGGCGCCGAGGCCGGAGGCAGCGGCGATGCCGAAGTTCGGATAGCCGATCACCCCGACCCATGCGCCGCCGGCGGTGGCGCTGGCCACGAGTGAGAGCGTGAGGTAGGAGATGGCGCCGTTGCCGGCGAAGGTGCTGCCAGTCCGGGGCGGCGCGCTGACGATGGTGCCGCGGGCGAGGACACCGCCGGGGATCAGCGGGCGCAGGAGCGGGTGGAGGGGGATGTCGCCGCCGTCGGACGGTTCACGTCGTCGGACTTCGGGGGCGGTGCCGTTGTCGACCAGATGCTGCCGGAGGCGCGTGAGCTCGGCGTCGCGGTCCTGCCGGGGTAACGGGACAGCCATGACCCAGGCGGTCAGGCAGCCGACGGGTACACGACGATCGTGGCCGACGACCTGAGGGTGGCGTGGGGCAGTCCGTTGCGGGTGAGGGTGGCGACAAGTTCCTCTCGCGGGCCGCTCCGGCGGAGCCCTTCGCCGTGTGCGGTGATCGTGCCGGCCCGCGGGTCGATCGTGACGGCGACACCGAGAGGGAGTCCGTAGGCGGCTTCGAGGCGGACGATCTCGTGGGTGATGGCGTCAGCGATGGGCTGGAGGGGTTCGGAGGTCACCGATGCAGGGTATTCGAACAAATGTTCGCGGACAATGGAGCGAGCTACCCGTTCACTAGATCGGGTGACCTGTGACGTGACTCGGTACTTGACACAGCCATCACTGCGGCAGCGGAAGTCACTACGACAGCGGGCATCACGACAGCGGAAGTCACTACGACCTTGGGCACTACGACAGCGGTCACTACTGATGGGTTGGGGCCGTTAAAGGTGACGGCCTTGGCCCGCCGAGCAAGGATCCGCGCGCCCTTTCGGAGCGAGCGCTCTGGTGGCGTTTTGGCGGCGTGCCGGCTCCTCGGACCAGCTGTTGTTCCATCCCTGTGGCAGCCGCTTGCGCCATGGCAGTCCCGATGGCGGACACCCAGCTTTGATCGAACGGCTACCGCACAGACCCATGGCCGGCGATGGCGCGCGGCGCCGGTCCGCAACCGCCTAGCCGTGCCGTCCTGTTCGCTGCCGGTGCCACTGCGAGCGCGGCCGAGGCGTAGGTGGCGGGTACCATGGCGCGTTCGTCTATCCATGTCAACGCCGCCCCAGTACCAGCAGTCAACGCGGCGGCCGCGAGCATTACAGCGGAGCACATCGAGCCTATGGGCGCGTCTCTGAGCTTGCGCACCCACGTCCCCTGCCTGCACCGCCTCGCCCGGAGGCGATCCTAGAGCTGATTGAGACCGGCCATGTGGTGTAGGGCCTTGATTCCCTCAGGCCGAGGACGATGGGTGACTGGTCAGGCCACGGACAAAGGGTCCTGGCGCGGGCGGCTCATGCTGACGGCTACGTCATGGGCTGAGACGGTGCGAAGGATTGCCTATGAATCCGCCGGAAGGTAATGACGGGGGCAACTGGCGCCCCCATGATGGATCCAGTGACCTGGGGTGGTTGGTGCGTAGCTCTGAGTGCGACCGAGGGGGCAGTCTATATGGGGTACCGATGGGGATGGATTCAAATCCGGTGGCGGTATCCGAAGTACGGGCGAGGCCCGTACTTCTACGCACATCAGGAGTCATTCGAGTCCCCACAGCTGGCCCGTTGGAGCCTGCAAGCCCATCTGGACCGCTACGACGTCGCTTCGGCTGAAGGTATCGGTGCGTCATGGCTGCGTACGGCACCGGACGCAGCTGTAGAGATCTTCGTGTTTTGCCCGCCGACTGCATGGATCGTGTTCTCCATCCCGGACGGTGTCTCCATCGACCAGGCGGCCTATCTACACCGGCACCCCGGCTCGTGGATCTGGAACTACCTGCGCTCGGACGTTCAGCAGACCAACCAGATCTTCTGCAACTATCAGATCAACTCCGGCGCCAGCTCGACCTCCAACTACAGTGGCACTTCCAGCTCCACCTCCGCCTCTGGATGCCTACAAGCGCTTGTCTTCGCCTTAGGCAATGGTGGTGTGCTCGCCAGCGCTTGGACACATAGCCGGTGGGGAATCTGACGCCCGCGCGGTGAGCTCGACTGTCGCCTGTACGACGTGTCTAACCGGAGGCGCGGGTCGCGAACCACAAGACTGGCACGCCGTTGACGGATGATGCGGACAGGGCTGCCGGAACCCTGTGGCAGGACTTGTGTCACGGCCGCGGCTCGACAGGTGGAGCTGTGATGGCCTCGAGGCGAAGTAGTCCGGCCGTTCGAACAGCCCGGGCTGTCCGCAGCGCGAGCAGTCCGGCCCAAGCCCTGATCGGGGTCAACAGAGCAACGTAGACCCCGGTCCTGCACGCATCACCGGCCTTTGTCACCGAGCCGGCCCTCACCCGGAGGGCTGGGCGTGACGAAGGAGTCCCGGGTTGAACGCCTCACCACTGGTCCCCGACAAACCGCCGCTGTCCGTGTGGGCTACCGCCCAGGACGGTCCGCGGGCCCAGCGCCGGGGCCGCTACCTGCAAGAGTCGGAAGCACATCCGGCGAAGATGTTCCCGGCGATCGCCGCCCACGCCATCGCCTGCTACACCCAGCCTGGCGACCTGGTCATCGACCCCATGTGCGGGATCGGCACCACGCTGGTCGAGGCCATGCACCTGGACCGCATGGCCATCGGCGTGGAGTACGAGCAGCGCTGGGTCGACTTGGCGGTCCGGAACGTGGAACGTGCCGTCAACCGGGGCGCCGCGGGATACGGCACGGTCGTGCGCGGCGATGCCCGCGAGATCGAGCGGCTGGTCGGTGCCGATGCGCACGGCAAAGCCGCGCTCGTGCTGACCTCGCCGCCGTACGGGCCGGCGACACATGGCCACGTCAGAGCCTCCTTCGACGCTGACCAACCGGGTATCAGGAAGCGGAACCACCGCTACGGCGAAGATCGGAACAACCTGGCACGCCAAGGTGTAGACGGTCTGACCGACGGGTTCACCCGGATCCTGGCCGGCTCTCGAGCACTGCTACGCCCGGGCGGGTTCCTGGTCATCACCGCTCGGCCGTACCGCCGCACCGGCCGCATGATCGATATCCCGACCCTGGCCACACAGGCCGCCATCGCCGCCGGCTATGTCCTGCACGAACGGTGCGTCGCGCTGCTGGCGGCGGCGCGCGATGACGGGTTGCTGGCGCGTGCGTCCTTCTTCCAGCTGGTCAACGCCCGCAACGCGTTCGCCGCCGGAAACCCAACGCACGTCACCGCGCACGAGGAAGTGATCGTCGCCCGGCCCCGCGATGAGGACGTCGGCTGTGGCTGCGTGCCCTCCGTGCCTCTCGCACCGGAGGGACGGGGGGACGCATGAAGAGCGCAGAGGCCGATGACGACGGCGACCTGTTCGGTCAACTGGCGATCTGGCTGACTCAGGACTTCCCGCAGGAAGTCACTTCAGCAGGATCTGATGATTCCGGTCCAGATCGGCAGAAGTCGAGCTATGGTCTGCCTGCACCCAGCACCGATCACATCATCGACGTGGGCAGAAAGGATCCTAACTCAGCCAAAGGGCTGATCGATCGGCTGGATGCACACTGCTGCATCACGCCCCCGGCAGGACCGCAGGCCTCAAACGGGGAGTGCGTATGCCGCCCAGGCACGTCCCAGTCCGCAAGCCCCGAAGCTCAGCTGACGACCCCCTACTGAGCATCCCCCAGGTCATCGCGGAACTCGGGATCAGCCGGGCGACCTTCTACCGCTGGCGGTCCCTGCGCAAAGGACCGACGGGCCTTCGCCTGCCCAACGGCTCCATCCGCGTCCGCCGCTCCGACCTTGACGCGTTCCTCGCCACATGCGAGGAGCCCCGTCACTGACCTGACCACACCAATTGCGGCTCGGCAGCCTGAGCTGCCGAGCCGCCCGCCCTACGGGAGCACCACGTGAACACCTTCGACGTCCGTATCTGGAGCATCCTCACACGTGTGCGGACCAAGAAGACCACCTATCAACTGCGCTGGGTCGTCAGTAAGCGCATCTTCTCCGCCGACTTCGATACCAAGGCGCTCGCCGATAGCCGGCGTGCGGAACTGTTGTTGGCCCAACGTCGTGGCGAAGGGTTCGACACCGAATCGGGGCTGCCCGAATCCGAAGCCCGTAAGCACAAGTCGGATGTCACTTGGTACGACCATGCCGTGGCGTTCCTGGACATGAAGTGGCCGGCCCTGGAAGCCGGCAGCCGCCGCGCTCTGGCGACGTCGCTGGCCACCGCGACCCTCGCGCTGGTCACCGACCAGCGGGGCATGCCGGACTACGACGACGCGTTTACAGCCCTGGTCAACTGGTCGTTCAACCGGCATGCCCGCATGGCCGGCGACCCGTCGGCCGAGTTCGCCGCAGCGATCGACTGGGTCCGCGGGCACTCGGTGCCCATCACGGCGTTGCGCGAGCCACGGACGGCGCGGGCAGCATACGACGCCACCACGACCAGCCCTTCCGGGCAGCCATACGCGGCCAACACCTATAAGAACAAGGTCAAAGGCCTGAACGGCGCTATCAAATACGCAATCGAACTTGATCTACTGGAGCGTAACCCACTGGATCGGATCAGCACGCCGCCACCGCGTACCACCACCGTGGTCGACAGCCGCGTGGTGATCAACCCGACACAGGCCCGCACGCTGCTCGCGGCGGTCGGACAGCAAGGTACGACCGGTGCGAGGTACGTCGCGTTCTTCGCGACGATGTACTTCGCAGCTCTACGTCCCAGCGAGGTCTTGGCACTGCGCAAACAGGACTGCTTCCTGCCCGAGAACGGCTGGGGGCGTCTCCGGTTTGCCGAGTCCAGCCCGTACGCCGGGGGCGCCTGGACCGACAGCGGTGACGACTCGCCACGCAAAGCCCTCAAACACCGTGCCAAGCACGAGAGCCGAAACGTTCCAGCTCATCCGGAGCTGGTTGCGCACCTGCGAGCGCACATCGAGAAGTTCGGCACGGCTCGTGACGGCCGGCTCTTCGTTCGCGCGAACGGAGGTGACATCCGTTATGCGACCTTCGCCAATATCTGGTCGATGGCCCGTAAGGCCGCGTTCTCGTCCGAGCAGTTTTTCTCTCCTCTCGGCAAGCGCCCCTATGACTTGCGTCATGCTGCGGTTTCAACGTGGTTGAACGCCGGCGTCAGTGCGCCGCAGGTCGCCGAATGGGCCGGCCACAGTGTCGACGTCTTGCTCTCCGTCTACGCCAAATGCATCGACGGGCACGAGCAACGGGACATCCGCCGCATCGAAGATCAACTCCGCGACTAGACGTCTACCGAACGTGCCATCAGGTATCGGACGTGGTGGTGTGGTCTGCTCAGTGGGTGTATCGGGGCACTGACAGGGGGTTCACCCGGATTAGTGACACCGCTCACAGCCGGGCGCCGGCAAGCCGCCGGGGACTGGCTCGCGTATGGCTCGCGATCTTCGATAAGAGGTGATCGATAGTGAGCCGTGGCGAGACAAGTTCCTTTGACGTGCTATCCCGAGAAAACCGCCCCGACCTGGGCGGCATCGCCCTGAGCAGCAAGGTGGCGCCCCCGTTTCCGAGGGCGCCACTTTTACTATGTGGAGCTTAGGGGACTTGAACCCCTGACCTTTTGTCTGCCAGACAAATGCTCTACCAACTGAGCTAAAGCCCCATCTGGTCCCCCGGTGAGATCGTCCGATCGATCTTGCTGATCTCCCCGGCGGGCGTTGCCTATATTAGCCAGAGCTGCCGGTGGATGGGAAATCGATTCGGGACCTGGGGGTTTGGGCGTGGCGCGGCCGGGCCCCGGGGTGCGGGGTCCGGCCGTGGGGGTGGTGCCTTCGGTGGTGGGTCTTTACATCGCCGGGGGGCTGGTGCGGGGGGCCTGGCCTGTGGCGGCGGTGCCCATCGCGGTCGCGGCGTTGGTTGTGTTCTGGGCGCCGGCCACGTTGTCCTTGATGGACTGGGGGTTGGGGAGTTGGCCGTCGGGGGTCATCTTGTCCACCATGCCGGGGAGCTTGTCGGCCATGGCCTGCGCCGCCTGCTCGGGGGTGGTGCCGGCCTGCTGGGCGATCTGCTCCATCTGGTCCTGGCCGATGGCCTGGGTGACCTGGTCGGCGTTGACCGGCTTGTTCTCGCCCTTGCCGATCCAGGACTGGACCTGCTCGCCGATGCTGCTCTTCTTCAGCTTGTCCAGGGCCTCGCTCATGCCGCCGCCGACGTTGTCGGTCAGCTGCTTCCAGAGTTTGCCCAGGTCCGGGGTATCGGCCATGGCGTTCCGCCTTTCGAGGAGGGCCCGGGCCGGGTGGCGTCGGGCCGTGTACGCGGGTCTTGTACGAGCCTTCGGTACGGCAGCCCGGGGTGCGCCGGTGGAGGCAGCCGTTCGGGGTAGCGGCGGCGTCGGCTTCGTCCGGACGGCCGGGTGTGGCGTGGTCCCGGGACGCCGCCCGCGCGCCATGCCGCCAGCCTGGCGGCATGAGAGTCGACGTCCACGCGCACCTGTTCCCCGCCGTCTACCTGGACCTGCTGGACGAGATGCGGGGTGACGGCGGCGACGGCACGCGCGAGGTCCGGGAGCTGGGCGGCGGTGACAGTGAGCGGGAGCTGGGCCTGCGGCTGGCGGCGATGGACGCGGTCGGCGTGGACGTGCAGCTGCTCTCGACCTGCCCGCAAGGCCCCTACACCGGCGATCCGACCGCGGCGGTGGAGGCGGCCAGGTGTGCGAACCTGGCGCTGGCGCACACCGCGGCGCAGCACCCCGACCGCTTCCGTGCCCTGGCCACGCTCCCGCTGCCGCATATCCTGGCCTCCGTCGACGAGCTCAACCGGGCCATGGAGCAGGACGGCATGCCGGGCGCCGCGGTCGGCACCTCGATCCTCGGCCGCCCCCTGAGCCACCCCGACTTCGAGCCGGTCTTCGCCGCCCTGAACAGGCGCAACGCGGTCCTGTTCGTGCACCCGAACGGCGACTCGGCCGGCTCCTCGCTGATGCGGGCGGCCAAGCTGGACTGGGTCATCGGCCACGCCGCCGAGGTCTCGACCGCGATCCTGCAGCTGTTCCAGGCCGGCCTCACCGTCAAATACCCCGGCATCCGCGTCATCGCCCCGCACATGGGCGGCTACCTGCCGTTCCTCATCCAGCGCCTGGACCGGCACCGGGACTGGTACCTGCCGGACGACGCCCCGAGCGCCGGCCAGCTGATGCGCGGCATCGCCTACGACACCGCCAACCCGCTCCCGGCGGCCCTGCGCCTGACCGCGGAGGTCGTCGGCCCCGACCGCCTGTTGCTGGGCACCGACTACCCCTTTGAGCAGGGGCCTTCGCTCCGGGACCACGTCGAGTACCTCTTCGCGGCCGGGCTGGCGGATGAGCAGGCGAAGGCAATTGTTGATATGAACGCGGCGGCTTTCCTGGGAATGAACCACACATAGCAAGTGGGGGATGAACCACGCGAAGCAAGCAGAAGCAGCCGGAGACGTAGCTGGAGATGTGGCCACGGATGCAGTGGCAGGCACGGCCGCGGGCATTATTGTGACGCAGCACGCACCGGCTTCGGGTGTCCCCTCACGTGGTGTTACCGTCCACCCATGCCCGCCGACCAGCCCTCCGCCGAGCCCCGCCCGGCGATGCGCGACGCCCTGGTCTCGGCGGCCCTGGCCCTCTTCGCCGAACACGGCTTCGACGCCACCACGGTCGACGACATCGTGGCCCGGGCCGGGGTCGGCCGCCGTTCCTTCTTCCGCTACTTCCCCTCCAAGGAGTCGGTGGTCTTCCCCGACCACGAGGGCACGCTCCGCCGTATGTCGGACTTCCTCGCCGACGAGTCCGGCTTCGCCGAGGATCCCGTGGCCCGGGTCTGCGACGCCGCCCGCATGGTCCTGGCCATGTATGCCGCCGACCCCGAGTTCTCCCTGGCCCGCTACAAGCTGACCCGCCAGGTCCCGGCCCTGCGCACCCATGAGCTGTCCGTCGTCCGCCGCTACGAGAGCGCCCTCGCCGCCTTCCTGCGTACCCGCTACGCCGGACGCGCCGACGGCGGCCTCCGCGCCGATGTCGTCTCAGCAGCCGTAGTTGCCGCCCACAACCACGCGCTGCGCGGCTGGCTCCGCTCCGACGGCCAAGGTGACCCCGCCGAACTGGTCGAGCACGCCCTTGGCTGGGTCTACGCGACCTACACCGACGACGTCCCCTCAGCCCCCGGCATCGCGGAGCCGGAGGACGAGGTCATGGTGGTCGTCGCGCGGCGCGGGACCCCGATGTGGCGGGTCGTGCAGCAGGTCCGGGAAGCCTTGGACTGAACCGTCCAGGAGCCGTCCAGGAATCGTCCAGGAGCCATCCAGGAATCGCCAGGGCCGAATAATCGGGTCCGCTCGGAGACGCGGCGCGTGTTACGTTGCTGAACGTCCCGACCGAGGAGGCCGACATGCTGAGCGACGACATCACCCACTGATGTCCCGGGCCGCCGAGCGCGTTCTGATCATCTGATCCGCGACTCGAACGCCCTCTCGTCTCACCTCGTCGCTTCTCCTCGAAGGCACCTTCATGGCATTTTCCCCCGTCGTCGTCTCCGCCTTGTCCTTCACCTGGCCCGACGACACCCCCGTCTTCCACGACCTCAGCTTCACCGTCGAGTCCGAACGCGTCGGCCTGGTCGCCCCGAACGGCGCCGGCAAGTCCACCCTGCTCCGGCTGATCGCCGGCGCGCTCACCCCGACCGCCGGCTCGGTCACTGTCGACGGCGAATTCGGCTACCTGCCGCAGGACCTGCCGCTGACCGCCGGCCGCACGGTCGCCGAAGTGCTCGGCGTCGCCGACGTGATCGCCGCGCTGGACGCGATCGAGGCCGGAGACACCGACGAGCGGCACTTCACCACGATCGGCGATGCCTGGGACGTCGAGGACCGGGCCCGCGTGGAACTCGACCGGCTCGGCCTCGGAGACGTCTCCCTCCGGGAACCGCTCGGTACGCTCAGCGGCGGCCAGGTGGTCTCGCTCGGGCTGGCCGCGCTGCTGGTGCGGCGGCCGGACGTGCTGCTGCTCGACGAGCCGACCAACAACCTGGACGCCGACGCCCGCCAGAAGCTCTACGGCGTCCTGGACAGCCTGCGCGGCTGCGTCCTGGTGGTCAGCCACGATCGTGAACTGCTGGACCGGATGGACCGCATCGCAGAGCTCGAAGGCGGCGAGGTCCGCTTCTACGGCGGCAACTTCAGTGCATATGAGGAGGCTGTCGCGGCTGAGCGGGAGACCGCCGAGCGCAACCTGCGCAACGCCGAACAGGACCTCAAGCGCGAGAAGCGGGAGATGCAGCAGGCGCGCGAGCGGGCCGATAGGCGGGCCAGTAACGCGTCGAAGAACCTCAAGAACGCCGGGCTGCCCAGGATCTTCGCCGGGAACATGAAGCGCAGCGCCGAGAAGTCCGCGGGCACGGCGCAGACGATGCACGCTTCGCGGGTCGGCGAGGCCAAGGAGCGTGCCGACCAGGCCGCCAAGGCGGTACGCGCCGATCAGAGCATCGCGCTCGAACTGCCGGACACCCGGGTCCCGGCCGGCCGCACGCTGTTCGTCGCCGAGCAGGTGCGCAAACGTCTCGGCGAGACCGAGATCTTCGCCGGCGACGGTGTGGACCTGACGATCCGCGGACCGGAGCGCATCGCGCTGTCCGGCGGGAACGGCTCGGGCAAGTCGACGCTGCTGCGCCTGATCGACGGCGATCTGGAGCCCGACAGCGGGACGATCCGGCGCGCCGAGGGACGCGTGGCGTACCTGTCCCAACGGCTGGACCTGCTGGACGACGACCGCACGATCGTCGAGAACTTCGCGGCCTTCGCGCCGTCGCTGCCGGACTCGCAGCGGCTGAACGTCCTGGCGCGATTCCTGTTCCGTGGCGCGCGTATTCACCTGCCGGTGCGGGTGTTGTCCGGGGGAGAGCGGCTGCGGGCGACGCTGGCTTGCGTGCTGTATGCCGAACCCGCCCCGCACTTGCTGCTGCTGGACGAGCCGACGAACAACCTGGATCTGGTCAGCGTGGGGCAGTTGGAGAACGCGCTGAACGGATATCAGGGGGCGTTCATCGTCGTCAGCCACGACGAGCGATTCCTGGCGGAGATCAAGGTGGAGCGGCGGATCGAGCTGGCCGGCGGCCGGCTGGGACGGCCGAAAGCCTAGAGGGCGCCGCCCGGCCGCCAAAGCCGCACGCTCTCAGCCGCCGTCCTCGATGCGGGCCAGCTTGGTCAGCATGCTGATGGTGTGAGAGCTGGTCACCGGATCGAAGAACACCGCGTCGGTCGCTTCGACAGCGGCCATGGCGCGCGGCGCGAGGTCGGCTCCGATCGGCGTCACGCGCAGGCGGCGCGCGCGGGTGTCGGCCGGGTCGACCTCGCGGGTGATCAGGCCCTTGGTCTCCAGGGTGCGGATCACCTGCGAGGTCATCTTGACGTCGGTGCCGGCCTGCTCGGCGACGGTCGCCTGGTTCGGGACCAGGCCCTGCTCGTTGAGCCAGTAGGTGCAGGCGAGCAGGACGAACTGGACGTGGGTGAGGTCCAGCGGAGCCAGAACCGCCGCGATTTCGCGTTGCCAGCTGAGGGTGACGCGCCAGAGGAGGAAGCCGGGGTGGTCGGCGGGGCCGCCGCGGGTGTCACGGGTGTCACGGGTGGCACGGGTGCCACTGGTATCGGGGTCACTGCGGCTGCTTGGGTTGCTGCCGCCGGGGTTACCGGGGCTGCCAGAGCTACCGGGCTTGCCAGGGCTGCTGTCGGACTCAGCCATCAGGCGCGCGCCGCCAGCTCGAGCAGCTTCCCGACGACCTCCGGGAAGTCGGCACAGATCTGCGGCCCCAGCTCCGGCCCGACCTCGTCGGCCGCCTCGCCGGTGATCTCGGTCCGGTAGACCACCTTCGTCCGACTGTCGCCGGCCTCCCCGATCAGACCGATCTCCTCGATCAGGTGGTGCGTGGTGATGACCAGCTCCGGCAGCTCGCAGACGTCGACCCAGGCCTGGTCCGGCACCACTTCGGTGATGGTCATCCGGATCGGGTCCTGGCCGGGCGGCGTCATCGTGAAGCGGGTCCCGGCGGCGAACGGCCCGTCCATCTCGACCTTGCCGGCGCCCTCGTTCCACGTGTGCCAGCCCAGCGGATCGGCCCACAGCGTCCACACGGCGTGCGGGGTGACCTCGGCCTCGGCGCTGAATTCGTAGTTCCACACGGCGTGCCCCTCCCGTCGGCGAATTACTCTACGCACAGACTATCTGTGCACAGTCTACCTCGTCCAGTGTGACCTGCGCCACATCGCGTCACAAAAATCGATCACCCGGTGTCCTGGGGCCGAAGAGCGAGAACCCGCCGAAGAGCGAGAATCCGAGAGGGACACCATGCACATCGAAGCGCTCACCGAAACGCCCACCGAAGTCGTCGTGATCGGCGGCGGCTACGCCGGCGTCATGGCCGCCAACCGCCTGACCCAGCGGGACGACGTGAACGTCACGCTGGTCAACCCGCGCCCGGACTTCGTCCAGCGCATCCGGCTGCACCAGGCCGTGGCCGGGACCCACACCGCGCTCGCCGACTACGGCAGAGTCCTGAATCAGCGGGTCCGGCTGGTGGTCGACAGCGTGACCCGGATCGATGCCGCGAACCGCACTGCGGCGCTGGCCGACGGCGAGGCGCTGCGCTACGACTACCTCGTCTACGCCGTCGGCAGTGCCAGCAGCGGCGCGGACGTGCCCGGGCTCGCAGAGTCCGGCTATCCGATCGCGAGCCTGGAGCAGGCGAAGCGGTTGAAGCCGGTGCTGGACGCCCAGCCGAGGTCCGTCGCGGTGACGGTCGTCGGCGCCGGTCCGGCGGGCATCGAGACCGCCGCCGAACTCGCCGAGCAGGGCCGTGCGGTGACGTTGGTGTGCGGCGGCCGACTCGGCCCGTCGCTGCCCGAGAAGGGCCGGGCTTCGGTGGCGCGGCACTTGGCCAAGCTCGGCGTGCGGGTCGTCGACGGCGCCGGGTCGGTGGTGACCGCGGTGGAGCGGGACGCGGTGCGGCTGGCCGACGGCCGCGAGCTGCCGAGCGCGATCACCGTCTGGGCCGCCGGGTTCAGCGTCCCGGATCTGGCCGCGCGCAGCGGTCTGAGCACCGACGCGGTCGGTCGGCTGCTCACCGACGAGACGCTGACCAGCGTGGACGACCCGCGGATCGTGGCGGCGGGGGACTCGGCGGCGCCGTCCGGGATGCCGCTGCGGATGAGCTGCCAGTCGGCGGTGCAGCTCGGCCCGCAGGCCGCCGAGACGATCCTGGCCCGGCTCGCCGGTCGGGAGCCGGCGGCGATCGACGTGGGCTTCGTGGCGCTGTGCGTCAGTCTGGGCCGGCGCGCGGCGGTCTTCCAGATGTTGCACAAGGACGACACGCCCAAGAACATCTACATCGGCGGCCGCGTCGGCGCTCGGATCAAGGAGTTCATATGCAGGGGCACGGTCTGGCAGCTGAAGACGGAGGGCCGCAAGCCGGGCAAGCACACGTGGTGGACGAAGGACGCCGAGCGCCGGGAGCGGGTGCAGGCGCTGGGGGAGGAGGCTCTGCGGGAGAAGGCGCTGACGTCGCGATGAACCCGGTCGCCACCGAGACCTTCGTCAGCCTGCGCAATCTGCTGTTCACGGTCGCCTACGAGGTCCTCGGTTCGGCCGCCGACGCCGAGGATGTGTTGCAGGAGACCTGGCTGCGCTGGGTCGAGGTGGACCTGGACCAGGTGCAGGACCAGCGTGCGTACCTGATCCGCATCACCACGCGGCAGGCGCTGAACCGGCTGCGGACAGTGAAGCGGCGGCGTGAGGCCTACGTCGGGACCTGGCTGCCCGAGCCACTGCTGACCACGCCGGACGTGGCGGAGGACTTCGAACTGGCCGAGAACCTGTCGATCGGGCTGATGCTGGTCCTGGAGACGCTGTCGCCGACCGAGCGCGCGGTGTTCGTCCTGCGCGAGGCGTTCGACGTGGACTACGACGAGATCGCGGCGGCCGTCGGCAAGACCCCGGCGGCCGTCCGGCAGATCGCGCACCGGGCCCGGCGGCACGTGGACGCGCGGCGCCCGCGCACGTCGGCGTCGCAGCGTACTGCGCAGGCGGCGGTGGCGGCGTTCCAGCGGGCGCTGGAGACGCAGGACATGCAGGGGCTGATGGACGTGCTCGCACCGCAGGCCGTGCTGATCGGCGACGGCGGCGGGGTACGGCGCGCGGGGCTGCGGCCGATCAGTGGCGCGGAGCGGGTGGTGCGCTACGTGCTCGGCGGGATCCGCAAGGCGGGGGTCGAGGTCACGACCGAGCTGACGGACGTCAACGGCCACCCCGGGCTGCTGGTGCGGGTGGACGGCGTGCTCGACGGGATCATGGCGCTGCACGTCGAGGGGGAGCGGGTCGCCGGGATGTACTACGTGCTGAATCCGGAGAAGCTGACGCGGGCCGGGGTGGAGACGGCGGCAGTGGCGCGGTGAGCTCTCACCTGCGAGGTCTTCGCAGGTGAGAGCTCCTTGCAATGGTTGCTCATATTCGTCAATGCGAAGATGGGAAGCTATGCTGGGGGCCGTGAAGACGCTTCCCGCCTTGATGCTCGCCGCCGCCGGAGTCGGGTTCGGCCACGCGGTCATGCCCGATCACTGGATGCCGCTGGCGGTGTTGTCCCGGACCCGGCGCTATTCGACGCGGCGGACGGTGCGGCTGTCGCTGGCGGCCGGGGTCACGCATGTGCTGGTCTCGCTGTTGCTCGGTGCGGTGCTGATCGTGGTCGGGTTGCAGTTCCGGGACACGGTGTCGCGGCACACTGATTTGGTGATCGGGGGGATTCTGCTGGTCACGGGGTTGGTGTTCTTGGCCATGGAGCTTGGCGGGCGCGGTCATGGGCACAGTCATGGGCACAGTCATGGGCCTGATGGTCACGGCCACGGATCTGATGGCCATGGCCACGATGACCACAGCCATGATGACCACAGCCATGGCGCTGGCAACGACCACCGCGACCACGACCACCATGAGCGCGACCAGGGCCGAGACCACAACAGAGACCACAACCGAGGCCGCTTCGCCGTCCTGATCCCCTTCGGCGCGGCAGCCTCCCCGGACCTCACGATCCTTCCGGTTTTCCTAGCCGCCGGAGCCCTGGGCACCGGCGCCGCGATCGGCTCCCTCACCGCGTTCGCCGGGGCCACCATCGCCACGATCGTCGGCCTGACCGTGGCCGCCGCGGCCGGGGCCAAGCTCGTGACCGCCTCCTGGATCGACCGCGGTGCCAACCTGCTCACCGCCGGTACGCTGCTGCTCGTCGGCGGTCTCGTGGCGACGGGCCTGATCTGACCGGCTGATCGGACCGGTGCTCACGCCGGCTCCTCCGTCCCACACGCCGACATGTGCTCCACCACATGCCGGATGGCGAGGTCCTGGGCCCGCAGGTGTGCCTGTAGCCGCTCGCAGGCGTGCAGCACCGCCTCGGCGTCGCGGAACGTCATCTCGGCGCGGCGGTCGGCGGCGCGGCCGATGACCTGCTGGCCGAGCATGATGACGAACATCAGCAGCAGCTGCGCGAGGCTGGACAGGAACAGCAGGAACGCGAACGGGTACGGGTCGAAGTGCAGCAGGCCGGCCTCCGCCAGCACGATCCACACCAGTTGGAACGCCGCCGCCAGATAGAAGGCCCTCATGCTGCCGCAGCGCTCCGTGATCCGGGCGGCCAGGCGTGAGTTGAGGCCGATGTGTTCGTCGGCCATCGAGGGCGGGGCGGCGAAGCGTTCGGCGGCGGCGGTGAGCTGGAACTGTTCGGTCTCGTCCAGTACCACGCACGCCGCCAGGTGCCGGTCCTGGGCGATCAGGTGGTTCTGGATCTGTGCGCAGTCGTGCAGGATCGCCTCGGCGTCCTCGAAGGTCTGGACCGCGCGCCGGTCGCCGGTCCGGCCGAGGATCTGCTGGCCGAGCAGGATGACGAAGACCAGCAGGAGCTGCGCCACGTTGCCCAGGAACAGTATGAACGGGTACGGATACGGGTCGAAGCCGAACAGTGCCCGCGAGCCCAACAGCATCCACACCGCGGTGACCGCCACGCACGCGTAGACCGTCCACATCGACCCCAGCCTGCGGGTGATCCACGCCGCGAGCCGTCCGCTGATCCCGACGTACTCGTGCTCGATACGGGCGTGGCCGTGCCGGCGCCGCATGTGGACGTGCGGGTGGCGCATAGACGTGTAAAGGCTCACAAACGCCTAAAGTAGCTGAACCCCCTCACACACCCAGGCGTGTCGCCCGCGGCCGACGCCGCCTCACGCGGTTTGCTGGATCTGTGCACGAACCATCAGCGGGAACGCCGAACGCCGCCGGAGCCCAGGGTCGGGACGCGCAGGGGTGGGAAGCCCAGAGTCGGGAAACCCTGAGCCGGGACGCACAGGGGCGGGAAGCGCAGCGTCGGGAAGCCCAGAAGCGGGGAGCCCAAGGGCCGCGAGGACCCCGCGGTCCCCAAGGCCCCCAAGGCCCCCGGCCCGGACCCCGGGTCCGGCCTCGCCAGCCCGAGCCCCGGAGCCGGCGCTCCCGCTGGCTGTGGGCCACGGCCTCGACCATGTCGATGTCGGTGCTGCTGATCAGCGTCACCGGAGCGTGGCTGCGGGCCGCGGTGGACGGCGGCTTCCAGCGCTCGGCGGCGCTCGGCGGCACCATCCCCAAGTCGCACGACGGCTCGGTCAACATCCTGCTGATGGGCCTGGACTCGCGCAAGGACAACCAGGGCCACGACCTGCCGGCCGCGATGCTGGACAAACTGCACGCCGGCTCCTCCAGCGACATCGGCGGCTACAACACCAACACCCTGATTCTGCTGCACGTCCCGGCCGACGGCTCACCCGCCACGGCGGTCTCGATCCCGCGCGACGATTGGGTCGACATCCCGAACCTGGGTTGGCACAAGATCAAGGAGGCGTACGGCCGGGCCAAGGCGGCGCAGGAGACCACGCTGGTCAAGACCCCCGGCGGCCCGACCGGGGACGCGCTGGAGGCCGCGGGGCGGGAGGCCGGGCGGGCCTCGGCGATCGCCGCGGTGCAGAGCCTGCTGAACGTGCCGATCGACCACTTCGCCGAGGTCAACCTGGCCGGTTTCTACGACGTCGCGGTGGCGCTCGGCGGGGTGACCGTGTGTCTGAACAAGGCGGTGCAGGACGACTACTCCGGTGCCGACTTCCCGGCCGGGGTGCAGACCCTGGACGGCTCGAAGGCCCTGGCCTTCGTCCGGCAGCGGCACGGCCTGCCCGGCGGCGACCTGGACCGGACCCGGCGGCAGCAGGCGTTCCTGTCCGCGGTGCAGCGCAAGCTCGCCGATGACGGCGTGCTGTCGGACGTCGGCAAGCTCTCGGACCTGATCGACGCGGTGAAGCGGGACGTCGTGGTGGACGACAGCTTCGACGTGCTGTCCCTGATCTCCAAGGCCGGGAGCCTGAAGGCCGGCCGGATCCAGTTCCACACGCTGCCGATCGAGGGCTTCGCGACCCGGGACGGGGAGGACGTCAACCTGGTCGATCCGGCGAAGATCCAGGCGGCGATGAAGACGTACCTCTCGGATGCCAAGTCCGGGACGGCCGGCGATGCGGGCACCGGCGATGCGGGCGATGGGACTGGCAGCGGGACAGGCACTACTTCCGGATCCAGCGCAGGCACCGGATCCAGCACAGACACCAGCTCCGGCAGCGGCGCCAGCAGCCAGCAAGACTCGGTCGTGCGGGCCGGACTGGCTGCCGCGCCGCGGCAGCAGTCCGACACCACGACCAAGGACGGCATCGCCTGTGTGAACTAGTCCGGACTAGCCCCCACCTAGTCCGGACTAGCCCACATGGAGGTGCGGCGGCGCCGGGAGACAGCGGTCAGTTCCGGCGCCCGCCCCCGCCGAACAGGCTGAGGAAGAACAAGAACACGTTCAGGATGTCCAGGAAGATCGACGCGGCCAGCAACGGGGCCGAGGCGATGTTCTGGGACCGGCGCAGCCGCTGGAAGTCCACCAGCGTGAACCCGGCGAAGATCACCAGGCCGGCCACGCTGTAGATGACCGAGGCGTGCGGGATGTTCACGAAGATCGCGACCACCCCGAAGACCAGCAGCGCCACCAGGGCCCAGAAGCTGGCCCGGGCCACTCCGGACAGGTCGCGCTCGGTGGCGTACCCGGCCGAGCCCAAGGCGCCGATGAACAGCGCGGTCGC
Organism: Catenulispora pinistramenti; assembly: GCF_018274385.1. Lineage (GTDB taxonomy): Bacteria > Actinomycetota > Actinomycetes > Streptomycetales > Catenulisporaceae > Catenulispora > Catenulispora pinistramenti. Next base: position 140,264 of record NZ_JAAFYZ010000003.1, read on the forward strand.
GGCGCCGGCCTGCCACAGGGCCTTCGGGTTCGCGGTCGCGTAGTAGACCAGCGTCGGGGACACCGCGATGCCCATCAGCAGGCCGAAGGCGCCGAGCAGCACCACCGTGGCCTGCGGTGAGCGCGCGGCCGTGAAGCGCATCGCGATCAGGCACACGAAGGCCGCGATGAAGCCGATGAAGACCGCGGCGTTGGACAGGTTCCGGCCGGCGTAGGCGCCGAGCGCGAACAGTGCCGCCGTGGCGGCGACGAAGGCCATGGTGCGCGCGAACAGGGTGTTCGTCGAGATCCCATAGCCGCGTCGGGGCATTGTCGTGTCGTACACGGTCACCTCCTACCCCCGGTCGGGGGCGTTCAGTAGTGCGGGCCTGCTGGCCTCCATGCTCTCCTACCGGCGGGCCTGCCCGGAAGGCACAGTCGACGCTGGGCCGCTAGCGTTACCGCATCGGATTCTGGTGTCCCGGACTGGAGGTCGCATGACGGACTCGGAGCAGCGGACCCCTCCGGAGATTCTGAACCTCCCGGTGGGCATCGAGGCGACCGGCACCCGACGCGAGACCGACGCGATGGGGGCGATCGAAGTCCCCGCCGACCGCTACTGGGGCGCCCAGACCCAGCGGTCGCTGGAGCACTTCACGGTCGGCGACGACCACATGCCACAGGGCATCCACCACGCCTACGGCTACGTCAAGATGGCCGCGGCCCTGGTCAACGGCGAGGCCGGACGGCTGCCGCGGTGGTTGGCCGACCTGATCGCCCGGGTCGCCGCCGAGGTCGTCGCCGGCGACCTCGACGAGCACTTCCCGCTCTACGTCTGGCAGACCGGCTCGGGCACCCAGACCAACATGAACGTCAACGAGGTCATCAGCAACCGCGCCATCCAGCTGGTCGGCGGCACCCTGGGCAGCAAGTCCCCGGTCCACCCGAACGACCACGTCAACCTCGGCCAGTCCTCCAACGACAGCTTCCCGACCGCGACCCACGTCGCCGCGGTGCTGGCGTTGCGGAACCACGTGCTGCCCGAGCTCAGGACGCTGCACGCGGTCCTCGACGACAAGGCGCGGCTGTGGGCCGACGTCCCCAAGACCGGCCGCACGCACCTGCAGGACGCCGTCCCGCTCACCGTCGGCCAGGAGTGGTCCGGCTACGCGGCGCAGATCGCCGCCGCGACCGACCGGCTGGAATCGGCGCTGCCGGGTCTATACGAGCTGGCAGCCGGTGGCACGGCCGTCGGCACCGGCCTGAACGCCCCGCCCGGCTTCGCCGAGCGCTTCGCCGCCGAACTCGCCCAGCTGACCGGCGAGCCGTTCGTCACCGCGCCCAACAAGTTCGCCGCGCTGGCCGGCGCCGAGGCGATGGTCGCGGCCTCGGCCGGGCTGCGCGGCGTGGCCACCGCCCTGCTCAAGATCGCCAACGACATCCGCTGGCTCGGCTCCGGCCCCCGCAACGGCCTGGGCGAGCTGCGGCTGCCGGAGAACGAGCCGGGCAGCTCGATCATGCCCGGCAAGGTCAACCCGACGCAGTGCGAGGCCACGATGATGGTCTGCCTGCGGGTGCTGGCCGACGACGGCGCGCTGGCCACCGCCGCCGGTATGGGCAACTTCGAGCTCAACACCATGCGACCGCTGATCGCATCCTCCTTCCTGCATTCCGCGCGGATCCTCACCGACGCCGTCCGGAACCTGCGGGTGTACTGCCTGGAGGGCATCGAGCTGGACCGGGACCGGATCGACCGGGACCTGGGGCGCTCGCTGATGCTGGTGACCGCACTGACGCCGGAGATCGGCTACGACCGCGCGGCCCAGATCGCGCACACGGCCGACGCCGAGGGCACGACGCTGCGCGAGGCGGCGGTGCGGAGCGGGTGGCTCACGGCCGAGGCGTTCGACGCGATCGTCGATCCGCGGAAGATGACCGGGCAGGGCGAGGGCTGACGGGCTGACGGGTAGGGCGGGGAGGGCGGGGGAGCGAA